>JAVHOS010000134.1:0-1944 GCA_036170205.1 Ignavibacteriaceae bacterium
GAAGAATTAAAAAAGAGAATGGCTATCCGTCCTGCTGTCGGGAGAATGATTGATGCCGCGTCGGTTCACTCCGGAATTGATTTTAGATATTTTGTTGTTCCCGACGGCGATGAAGAAAGTACAGAAAAATTTTATTCGACTAACGGTGAATATATTAAACCCGGCACGCAAAGAAGGATGCTCGAATATGAAAAATGGTCAAAGCAATTAACAAAAACCGCTGTAAGAAAATTATTAGATGAAAGTAATGTCAACCCTTCCCAAATCAACAGGTTAATTACAATTTCCTGCACGGGATTTTTTGCCCCCGGATTAGATCATTTCTTAATGACGGAGTTTGGTATTCCGCTTTCAGCAAGAAGAACCAACGTCGGCTTTATGGGATGCGCCGCATCGCTTATAGGATTTAATAATGTATTAGAAACGCTAAAGTCTTCAGATGAAAAAGAAGTTAACGCGCTTGTAGTTTCGGTGGAGTTATGCAGTCTTCATCTTCAAACTGAAGCAACACGCGATAATATTTTAGCAAACATGATTTTTGCCGACGGTGCTGCCGCAGCTTTATTTTCAAACTCGCCCCGCCTTAAAGAAAAAAATAAAATGAATTTACTTTCCGCCGACTCAATCATGTTTGAAAATACTTCTGAGTTTATGGGATGGAAGATCGGCGACTTTGGTTTTGAGATGATGCTTTCTTCAGATCTCCCAAGAATTATTTTAGAAAATGCAATTCCCGCGTTAAAGCAAATTTTACTTTCACACGGATTGGTGCCGGAACAAATAGATCATTGGGCGCTTCATCCGGGAGGTAGAGCGATCCTTGATGCACTTCAAACCGGGTTGAATTTAAGTCAAGATAAAATGGAACCTTCGAGAAATGTTTTAAAGAATCACGGGAACATGTCATCCGCAACAATCCTTTTCGTGTTAAAAGAATTGATCGATGCAGGCACGGTGCACAAGGATGAATATTGCTGCGCGGTTGCATTCGGTCCCGGTCTTACGATGGAAGTTGCACTCTTCAAAGGAGCATAATGTTTTTGCACAGAAGTTACGCGCCGGAGATTATGGATGATTTTTCCATTGAAGACGGAAGAATTGATGAGGCGCTTAACGAATTAAAATTGATCAATAAATATCTTGGAGGTATCGCAACTTCCGTCAAGGGCTTAAAAAGATTGGCCGGGCAAAATCATCTACCGTCTCACTTAAATATTTTAGATGTTGGTTCCGGCGCTTCGGATGTTGTGATTGCGTTGCGAAGGAAAAATGAAAAAATAAAAATCACCGCGTTGGACCTAAACAAACGTGCATGCGAGTTTTTAAGAATAAATTCTGATGAAGCAGCGGTTGTCTGTGGCGATGTAAATTCACTTCCATTCAAATATGGTCACTTCGATATTATTCATACTTCATTATTCCTTCATCATTTTAAGGAAGAAGAAATAAAAAATATTTTGAATAATCTGATTCTTTTATCCAGCACCGGTTTAATTATAAATGATCTGCGCCGCTCAATTCTGGCACTTGCAGGGATTAAACTGTTAACGATTTTATTTTCAAAAAGTAAAATGGTAAAGAATGATGCGCCGCTATCGGTAAGAAGAGGATTTACAAAGAAAGAGCTTCGAGTCATCCTTGATAGTTTAAATTGCAAATATCTCATCAAACGGAAGTGGGCTTTCAGATGGTGCGTTGTTATTTACAAAAACAGTTTTAATCAAAATAAACCATAATTTAATTTTATGAGTTTAGAAAGTTATGATGCCGCCATTATCGGCGGAGGTCCAGCCGGTGCGACAGCAGCAATATATCTTGCAGAGTATGGATTTAAAGTTTGCTTATTTGAAAAGAAAATATTTCCCCGTGAAACTTTGTGCGGCGAATTCCTTTCCAAAGAAGTTATCGAAATTATTAAAGAGTTAAATCTTTTTGACAAGTTTA
>JAVHOS010000134.1:2044-3769 GCA_036170205.1 Ignavibacteriaceae bacterium
AAAAAGCATTTAGTTGAAAACGGCGTCTTTATGATTGGTGACGCTGCCGCTGTTATCGCACCTCTCGCCGGAGATGGTATTGGAATGGCGCTTCAGTCGGCTAAGTTGATAGCAAGTGTTTTGGCTAAATCACGAAAGGAAAGTTTATCTGCAGAAGAAACTGAATATTTATATAAAAATAGCTGGCGGAAGCTTTTTAAGAAAAGATTAACTCATGCATCATTTATTCAAAAGATATTACTTCAAAGTAAATTTAGAAATGCCGCTGTTAATTTTGTAAAAATGTTCCCTTCGGTTTTGCCAAGATTAATCAATGCAACGCGCGCTACCTGACGAAGATATAAGAGATGAAAACGGATAACTCAGAACCAAGTTATTATACGACGAACCTTAATCGTACCTGTCAGCCTTTGGCTGATTCTTTTTCTTAATCTTACTCATATTTGTGTAGTTAAATTGGATTATGATTAGGAACATGACTAAGATTATGAATATTTAGTGAGATCCAAACTAATTGAGACATTATTGGATACTATATTTCCCTTTGCAACTCGTATGGTAAACAATTAATTTAAGCGCAAAGAAAAAAAGAATTCCAAAGGAAAAACCAAATGAACCAAGCAATTATTTCCATCCCAAATGTAATGATGGGGAAACCGGTAATTGCCGGAACACGAATAACAGTTGAAAGCATCCTAGAAAAGTTGGGGGCAGGGGAAACAATTGAACAAATACTTGAAGCCCATCCGCGATTGACAAAAGAATCTGTTCTTGCGGCGATCAGCTTTGCCAAAGAAGCCTTGCGCGCTGATGTTATTTATCCCGTACCGGAAAAAGCCGCATGAATTTTGTGGCGGACGAAGGAATCGACAAGCAGATAGTTGAACAGTTGAGAAATAACGGACATGATGTTTTATATATTGCTGAGATTTCTCCAAGCATTCCTGATGAAGATGTGCTTGACTTTGCTATAAAAAATGAAGCGGTTTTATTAACTGCTGATAAAGATTTTGGAGAATTGATTTATAGACAAAGACGCTTTTCCTTAGGAGTTGTTTTAATACGTCTTGCCGGTATTGCATCTGTAAGAAAAGGTGAAATAGTAAATGATGCTGTTAGAAACTATGGGAGTGAATTCTTAAATGGATTCACGGTTATCAGCCATGGTTTAATAAGAATTAGGAAAAAATCTGAATGATGGAGTTAGTCAGCAATAAATAATATCTCTACCAAAATTATGAATGCAAAATATTGGGTACATAAATTAGACTTACTCAAACACCCTGAAGGTGGGTACTATAAAGAAATCTATCGCTCGGAAGAAGTGATTCCAATCGAAGCTTTACCGGATCGATACTCAGATAAGCGGAATGTTTCTACTTCAATCTACTTTATGCTGGATAAAGAACAAGTGTCTCATTTCCACAAATTACAATCGGATGAGATATGGCATTTCTATGAAGGGTCATCATTGGCTATTCATTTAATTGATGAAGCCGGGAATTACTCATATCAAAAACTTGGGAGAAACTTGGATGAGGGAGAAGTTTTGCAATTTGTAATTCCAAAGTTTAGTTGGTTCGCCGCAGAAGTGAACGATAAAAAATCTTTTTCGTTGATAGGCTGCACTGTAGCTCCAGGGTTTGATTTTGCAGATTTTGAGTTAGCAAAGAGGGAAGAGTTAGTAAAGCAATTTCCATTGCTAAAAGAAATCATTGTACAATT
>JAVHOS010000135.1:0-1236 GCA_036170205.1 Ignavibacteriaceae bacterium
ACTGCCGACTGGCCACTTCCGCTACTTCTTCCTTTGCTTTTTACTAATTTATTTTTATTTTCAGCTAAGAGATTTTAACCACTTACCAAATAGGGTAACGTTATGGAAATTGATGAAGCAAAGTTAGAGAAAGAGATAGACAACGATCTACGTACTAATCCAAAGTACCGGGAGTTTTATGATAAATACCGTCCCTCAAGCATAGAGGATTTTATCAAACGCTATGCAATAAAGAAAAATCTTTGGATTAAGTACGGTGAACTTTATGTGCAGCAAAAGGAGAAAAGAACGCTGAGGTATAAAACCATTGCAAGGATGTTACTGTCTGAGATACAACAGGTAAAACTCTTTAACATGCAATGTCTTTGGCGCGCCGAACAACTTGAAATTCCCGAAATAGCTGTTACTCAGGATTTTATTTACTGGGAGAAAAATATTGATAACTGTCCCTTTCTAACTCCCATTTCCCGGGAGGAGTTTGATTTTTATAAAGAATATGCCCTTACCGATGATGCCGAAATTCCGACCGGGCGTTTCCTTTATGGGTATGAGGATTGGCAGGAGTACGACAAGATAAAACGTTCATTCATTATTAATAAGGATAATGACGGATACGTTGAGGTTCCTCCTAAATGGTACGTCTATTATTATAACCGCCACAACGGAGCCCCATGCACTTATCTGCCCGATATAAGAGGCGATAAAGAAGAATTTTATTTTGATATTTGGAGAAAACATCTTCCCGAAGTCTCTACCCAGCCTTCTCCCCGGCAACTGGAGACCCGTCCCGATTTTGAATATTATAAAGATGATAAGTTGAATCTATTTATTGACCGGTTTGAAGACCATAAGATTAGAGAATATGCCGGAGTGATGATGGAAGAAAAGGATGCTGAAGATGATGAGGATTTATTAGAAGCGCTTACTACGTTAAATAATGCCGAAGAAACGGTTGAGATTATTTCCGACAATCTTCCGTGGAGAGATGCCATTCTGAAAACTGCCGAACTTTATGAAAGAGAGCAAGCGTACAGTGAACTTGAAAACGTTTATAGAAGTTATCTTCAACGGCTTAAGCTCGGTATTGCTTTTGAGACAGATGAAGATATTTCACATTATAAAAAATTCGCCGAGATTGATCGGCGTCATCTTCTTGAAGCTCGTAAGTTTAACAACGAACCGGAAGATTTTAACTTTTAGTTGATGGTTTGTTAATGGTTGTTAGCAGTCTTATTA
>JAVHOS010000135.1:1336-3729 GCA_036170205.1 Ignavibacteriaceae bacterium
TGCCAACTGCCTCCTGATCTTCTTCCTTTGCATTTTACCAATTTATTTTTATTTTCATCTACGAGATTTTAACCATTAACTAATTAGGGTTGCGTGATGGAACCAAATGACGAAGAACTTAAAAAAGAGATTGAGAACGATCTGCGTACTAATCCTAAGTACCTGGATTTTTATAATCAGTACAGCCCTTCAAGCATAAAGCGCTTTATTGAATACTATACCCAAAAGAAATTTCTTTGGGTTAAGTATGGTGAAGTTTATGTTACTATTAATGAAAATAGAACAATGAAGTATAAAAATATTGCAAGCGAATTGCTTTTCCAGATACAACAGGTAAAACTTTTTGATATGCAATGTTTTTGGCGCGCCGAACAGATCGAAATTCCGGGTGTCTCTATCATCCAGGATTTTATTACCTGGGAATCTAACATCGAAAACTGCCCCTTCCTTACTCCCATTTCAGAAGATGAGTTTGAGCTCTTTAAAGAGTATGCAAATTCTTCCGACGCCGAGATACCTATCGGTGATTTTTTAGACACGTTTGATGATTGGCAGGATTACGACGAAATAAAACGTTCATTTGTTAATGATGACGACGGTTACGTTACGGCTCCCGAATGGTATCTCTTTTACTATAACCGCCGGGGCGGCGCTCCGTGCGCTTATCTCCCCGATATTAGAGGCGAGAAAGAAGATTTTTATTTATCGCTTAGAAGGGAACACGATTTACCCCTCTCTCAGAAGCCGCTTCCTCAACCGGTTGAAACCCGTCCCTATTTCCCTTTTTATATCGACGAAAACCTCCTTGAATTTGTTAACCTTTTTGAAGACCGTAAGATTAAAGAATATGCCGACGTAATGGTCAACTGTAAGGATGCTGAACATGATGAGGATTTATTAGAAGCTATTACCACGTTAAAATATGCCGACCAACCGGTTGAGATTGTTTCCGAAAACATTCCGTGGAGAGATGCCCTAATGAAAACAGTAGAACTTTATGAAAGGCAGCAAGTGATTATAGAACTTGACGGCGCTTACCGCAGCTATCTGCAGCGGATTAAACTCGGTATTCCTTTTGAATCTAAACACGATCTTGCATTTTTTCAGAGTTTAGTCGACATGAAAAAAGATTTTATCCTCGAAGGACGAAGACTTAACAACGAGCCGGAGGATTTAAACTTTTAGTTGGCGGTTTGTGATTGGTTGTTAGCTGCCCGATAGTAAACCCGTTTCCATTATACTGCTGACTGCCATCTACCGACTGCTAACTGCCTCCTGCCGATTGCAGACTGCAGACTGCTAACTGCTAACTGCTAACTGCCTCCTGCCGATTGCCAACTGCCTCCTGCCGACTGATCTTCTCCCTTTGCATTTTATCAATTTATTTTTATTTTCAGTTAAGAGATTTTGACCATTAACCAAATAGGGTACGTGATGGAAATAAATGAAGCTGAACTCGAAAAAGAGATAGAGAACGATCTTCGTACTAATCCAAAGTACAAATCTTTTTTCAACCAATACAGCAAAAGAAGCGTTGATCTGTTTATCAACGACTATAAAAAGAAAAAAGTAAGGTGGTTAACTTACGGCGAAAGGTATATGCGGGATGAACAGCATAGAATCCTCAGATACAATTCTATTGCCGAACAAAAACTGTGGGAGATACAACAAGTAAAGCTGTTCAATACTCAATGTTTATGGCGGGCGGAACAAATAAAGATTCCCCAAATAGAAATTGCAATGGATTTTGTCTATTGGGAAAAAGCTATCGAAAACTGTCCTTTCCTCTCTCCCATCTCCGAAGAAGAATATAATTTATACAGAGATTATACGCTTACTGATGAAGCCGATGTGGAGCCCGACCCTTACCGGTGGTCAATTCACTCGTGGCAGAATTATGGCGAAATCCATGACTCCTTTATGGATGATGATGATGACGACTCAACGCTTGAAGTGCCCGAATGGTATTTGTTTTACTACAACAGAACCGGGTACAATCCCTGCTCAATTTTGGAGGATATAAGGGGGCAAAAGGAAGACTTCTACCGCACCTTATATTTTAACCGCCCGGAAGTGATTGAACAGAGAAATAAACCCCAGCCTGAATATGATAAACGTCCCTATTTTCATTATTACACTGACGAAGCTCAATTAAATTTTATTGAGCAATTTGAAGAACGTAAAGTTATAGAGTACGCAAAAGCTTTGAAGTATTACCTTGATTTGGATGACGATGAAGAACTTGAAGATGCTTTAGACACTCTGAAAAAAGCTGACGAACGTATCGAGATTATTTCGCTTAATGATGATTGGAGAACCGCTGTTATCCGAACTGCAAACCAGTACATCAAAAGAAAGATCTACGCAGCGCTTGAACACGCTTATAAAAGTTA
>JAVHOS010000136.1:0-3728 GCA_036170205.1 Ignavibacteriaceae bacterium
CCGGAAAGAAATTATAAAATAATTCACACGGCGCACGAGTTCACTTCTGTTTGCCCCGTTACCGGGCAGCCTGATTTCGGAAAGATCACACTCGAATATATTGCAGAAGGTTTGTGTGTTGAATTAAAAAGCTACAAATTTTATTTGCAGTCTTTCCGCAACGATGGAATTTATTTTGAAGCGGTGACGAACAAAATCCTAAATGATCTTGTTGAATTGATGCAGCCGAGGTACATGAAACTCACCAGCGACTTTAACATGCGCGGCGGCATTTCATCCGTTATTGAAGCGGTTTATCAATCTCCCAACTTTTCCTGTTAAAGTAAAATATGAAATCAAAAGAAGAAATACAGAAAGAATTTTTTGCAAAGAAGGAAAAACTTTTTACCGCAGAAAACATATTAAAAGATTCGCTCGCTTTTTCTTTTGAATACAGCGTTCTGGTTGAAAATTTACTCAGAGAAATTTCCGCCAACCTTCATTATCCGTTTGCTTTAGCGTCAGCGGGTAGTTTCAGCCGCCGTGAGCTTTCTCCTTATTCTGATATTGATATTATGTTCATCGTTCCTTCAGGAAAAGAATCCGAAGAAAGTATAAAAGATATTATTACCCGCTGCTGGGATTTCGGTCTGGAAGTTTCTCACACCATCCGCGAACTTCCAGACATTAAACGATTTTTAAAAGAAGACCTTCACACCTTCACACAATTTTTTGAAACCCGTTACCTCTTCGGCTCGCTTGATCTGTTTAACAAGTGGAACACGCTTTTGTTTGGAACGATTACAGACAAAGTAAAAAAGCAAATCTTTACCGAGTTCCTTGCCGACCGCGATGAACGCTACTCGAAGTACGGTGATTCACCAAAAGTAATTGAGCCGAATGTTAAACTTTCCGCCGGCGGTCAGCGCGATATTCAAATGATCGAATGGATTTATATTCTGCTCAACAAAGAAATTTTGAACAAGCAGTCGGAGCAATCGCAAACAGAATCATTCATCACACTGCTTTCGCAGCACGAATATACAACTCCCAAAGAATGTCTCCGGTTGTTAAACGGATTTAAATTCATTTTAAAGATCAGAAACCTTCTTCACTTTCGGCATAAACAAAAAAACGACCGGCTGGAATTTGCCGATCAGCTTGCGCTTGCAGAGCTTTTGCAATACGGCGATGACGGGTATAAAAAAATGATGAAAGAATATTTTGATTCATCAAACGTTATTTACCGATTTAACCGCTCGTTCACAAAAAAGATGCGCGCGGTAGTAACGGCTTCTCTTCCTGATGCACTTTCAATTGATCTTGATGATGACTTCAAAATGAAGGGGAGCATCATTCATTTTACCGGGCAGAGATTCCTTACCATTTCTGAGATCTTTCGCGGTTTTTATTACCGGGGAATGCACGAAGCCAACTTCGATGAAAATTTTAGAATGCAGATCATCGACAGCCTTGACCAGCATGCAGTACAAGGCGATGCTGAGTCCTCAACATTTTTTAGAGAAATTCTTCGCTTACCGAAAAACGTTGGGAAAACTTTATCGGTGATGAATGAGCTCGGAATCCTTGACGCATTCCTTCCCGAATTCCACGACATGAACGGCTACATGCAGCACGGCGTTTATCACTGCTACACGGCAGATGAGCACACGCTGATGACGATTCAGAATATTGAAAAATTAGAGAGCGATACAACCGAACTCGGAAACATTTATAACAATTTAAAAGAAAAAGAAATTCTTGTTCTTGGTTTACTTTTCCACGACATCGCAAAACCTATCAATGTTAGCGGACATGAAATTATCGGCGCGGAGATGGCAGCTTCTATCATGCAGCGGCTTGGTTACGGCGATGCGGAAATTGAAAAAGTTTCTTTTCTCGTTCGATATCATTTGCAAATGGAACAGATCGCCTTCCGCAGAAATTTAAATGATGCCGAAACGTTGAACAGTTTTGTTGAAGTATTTCCGTCGGTTGAATTGCTCGAACTTCTTTACCTCTTAACCTACGCCGATCTTTCCGCTGTTAATCCGGCGCTATGGACATCATGGAAATATGAAATGCTGAACGAATTGTTCCGCAAAGCAAAAGCGATGATCCTCGATCATATCTCCGGTGAGGAATTACTTTTCGCTTCTACGCTTGTGCAGCCGGAAGAAATTTCAAAATATTCCGATGCTATTTCGGAAGACCACGTAAAAGACCATATCGATTCAATTAACGATACAAGTTACGCTTCTCTTTTCTCCGATGAAGAAATCGCTTTTCATATTCAAGAAATACTTTCCGGAGTTCAGGTTTCTGTTTCTTTTAAAGAGATGGAAAGTTTTACCAACGTTACGGTAATTTCAAAAGATTCCCCCGCGCTGCTTTCAAAACTCTGCGGCGTGCTGTCAATAAACGATTTGAATATTCACGACGCGAAAATCTTTACACGCAAAGACGGAATAATCATCGATAATTTTAACGTAACGGATTTTCGCTCGGATGAAAAAGTTGATGCCGGACGTTACGCAAAGATCGAAGAGGATTTTTTACTCGTTCTATCCGGCTTAAAAGAATTGAACACCGAAATGAAAAAAATGAAATCGAAATGGTGGAGAATCGAAAACAAATTTTTCAAGCGTCCCGGCAAAGTAAAAATTAAATTTGAAGAGCAGGAAAAATTCACCATCATCGATGTTTTCTCTCCCGACCGCCTCGGATTTCTCTATCACGTTACAAACAAGTTAAATGAACTTGGTCTCAGCATTTACTTTGCCAAGATTGGTACGCGCGGCGACGATATTATTGATGCGTTCTACGTGCTCGATAGTCAACAGAAAAAAGTATCTAAAAATTTTTACCCGTTTATCGAATCGGAATTAACCGAAGCAATCAACCAGATTTTATAAGGAACAGATTTTTGAACTTCATGGAAAAAGCAAAACCGATCGGCGTGTTTGATTCAGGTATCGGCGGACTAACCGTAGTGCGGCAAATTGCTTCAACACTGCCGAATGAAAGCATTGTTTATTTCGGCGACACAGCCCGCGTTCCGTACGGTTCAAAATCGAACGACACCGTTATTGAATACGCACTGCAAGACGCTCAGTTTTTAATTGAAAAAAATGTTAAAGCAATTGTTGTAGCGTGCAATACGGTTTCTGCCATTGCGTTAAATGTTTTAAAAGAAAAATTCACCGTTCCTATTATCGGGATGATCACTCCCGGTTCGCAGCTTGCGTTAAAGCATTCGCAGACGAAACGAATTGGAGTTATCGGAACAAGAGCGACAATTTCAAATCATGCCTATTTAAATGAATTGAAAAAACACGATGCGGAAGTTGAAGTGTTTGAACAAGCCTGTCCTCTTTTTGTGCCTCTTGCGGAAGAAGGATGGACGAACCACGAAGCCGCGAAATTAATCGCCGAAGAATATTTAAAAGAACTGCGCGGCTTGAATATTGATACGCTTGTCCTCGGCTGTACGCATTACCCTATCCTTTCAAAGATCATTCAACAAGTAATTGGAGATAAAGTTAAGTTGATTGATTCCGGTGTCGCTTCTGCTGAAATTGTCCGCCAGGAAATTAACCGCATTGGATTAGAAACAAACTCTCACGCGCTCGGTTACCAGGATTTTTATGTAAGCGATATTCCCACCACATTTAAAAAAGTTGCCGAGTTGTTTTTGGGGCAGTCCATTCTTAACGTAAAAAAAATTGATTTGGAAGAATTGCAGAAAT
>JAVHOS010000137.1:0-3727 GCA_036170205.1 Ignavibacteriaceae bacterium
ACTTTTTACTTTCTACTTTTTACTTATCTACGGTGTATTACTCTTCTTCCATTGTTCAACCCAATCGGTAAAAGGGGTCATCATCGGTACGGCAGTTATTTTTCCACCGAAACCAATGTAGCGATAAATCACCGAATTTAAATTCGTAACCTGTGCTGCATTTAAAACATTTTGGTTGATTGTGATCCCGTACTTCATTGCAAGAGCAGCTGAATATTTGATGATAGAATTTCTTAACTTGTTAAATGCCAGGTCACGTTTAAGTTTATCTTTCATTACAGCGAAGTCTTCGTCTGCTGTAAACTCAGGTTTCTTTTTGTCGATCAGTTTAAAGATTGAATATCCTTCCGGCACTTTCAGCGGTCCGTAAGTATCACCAACATTCAGCGTTCCGGCGATCCGTCCGATTTCTCCGAAAGAAGTTGTGGGAAATAAACCGAATTCACCCGAACTCTCTTTTGTCTGCTGCCGTTCCGAATATAACTTTGCAAGATTTTTCAGATCAACACCTTCTTTAAGTTTTTGCAGAACGGTATCAACGGTTTCAAGACTGCCTGTCAAAACTTCAACAATGTTCACAAGAGTTTCGGATTCTTTTTTCAAATTTCGTTTTGCATAATATGCAGCAACTTCATCATCGCTAACTTTTGCCGAATCAAGAAAAGCGCCTTGCATTGCCTGATGAAGAAGAAAATCTTTCCACATGCCAAATGATTCTTTTACTTCTTTCGTTTGATCAAGCTTCTGTTTGTAGCCTTCTTCCGAGAGCACTTCCCGCTCGATGAATTCCCTTGTCTTCCCATTAAGCGCCGAAAGAACATGTTTTGTTTCCGCTGATTTAAATCCGGGATTCTCAAAATTCAAAAAACGAATGAATGCTTTTAGGGGAATATTTCTCTTACCTAATTTCACAAAAACTTTTAAGATCGAATCAGCAAGCGCCGTATGTTCAAGCGCATAAAAATCTTCTTCACTTAAATAGAGTTTATCCTTTTCATCTTTTCTCGCTGATTCTTTTTCCTTTAATAAGAGAACAATTTTTTCGGCAGAAAGTTTCAAAAGCGGACCATTCGCATCGACTTTTTTGTTCAAGAACATCTGCTTCATGTAGCGGATGAAAAATTCTCGTTCGGCTCTTTGTTTGGCAATTTTCTTTATTTGCTGATATTCACTTTCCCACCCTTGAGATTTCGCAAGGATCGGCTCATATCTTTTTATAATATGATAAATATACCAGCCGTCTTCAAAATGGATCGGCGTAGTGTTTGCATTCTCCGGAAGCGAAAATATTTGTCTTTCCAGATTCTCATCTTCCATCCCGATCTCAAACGTAAGCGTATCTTTTGATTGTTCCGGCAGTTCTATCATCAAACTATCGAAAGGTAAACCTTTGGATAAAAGAACTGAATAATTTTTTATCTCTTTTTCATTTGGAGAATATAACGCGCGGGCAAAAACTTTTGTCGCGTTTGAAAGATAATCTGAAAGAAGTTGCTGCGCTTTTCCTTTCGCTTTTTCTGCAACTTCTTTATTATAGAGAGCATCGCGAACGAACATTTTTTCAAATTCGCGGATGCTGTAAGATGTTATTTCAACCGTGTCAAGCCGGTGTTCAAGCGCGGCTTGTGCAAATAATTTTTCAAAAATTATCCCGTAAAGGAATTCCTCTTTTAGTTGGGAAGTAATGCCTTTCATCTGCCGGTCAAGCTGCGGCATCATTTCATATCGTTGGATGAATTCTTTCTTCGTAACCGGAATATTTCCTATTTTTGCGATAACTTCATCATCACTTTGCGCTTTTGTTTGTATGATGAAATTGAGACTTAAAAGGAGAAAAACGTATTTGATCATGTACTATCTTTCGTGATTAACTGCCTAAAGTTACAAATAATTCTCTACCAAATTAAACGTGTATTTAATTCCGATGCAAAATATTTGAGGTTCGTTTGAAAAAAAATGTTAAAAGAAATCAAAAAGTAAATGAGACTAAACCGGAAGGAAAATCTGCTGAGAGGAAAACTTCCCGGAAACCGCCTAAATGGTTTTACGCCGTTCCATTCTTGCTTCCGATCGTCTTAATAATTCTGCTTGAATTTTCACTCCGTACATTTAATTACGGAAGAAATATTGAAACATGGATTCCCTATCATCCCGAACTTCCGGGAAAGTTAGTCCTCAACACCGAGATCGCTTCAAAATATTTTCTTACTACAAAGGGAATTCCCTCCTCCATCTTCGATCCGTTTGATGCGGTAAAAAAGCCGGGAACATTCCGTGTGTTTGTTCTTGGAGAAAGCAGCGCGGCGGGATTTCCGTACGAACCAACCGGTTCTTATTCCCGTTACATTCGCGACCGCCTACAGTTGGTTTATCCAAAGCAAAATATTGAAGTAGTTAACGTTAGTATGGCTGCTATCAACTCGATCGTTATAAAAGATATGCTGCCGGAAATATTGAAACAAGAGCCCGATCTTATTTTGCTTTACGTTGGACATAACGAATATTACGGAGTTTTCGGCGCCGCTTCACAGTCGATGTTCGCCGGTAACAAAACGATGTTAAATTTAATGCTCTATATGAATGAATTCAAAACGGTGGAACTTTTAAGAAACGCGATGAATACAATTTCTTTTTGGTTTAAAGGAAAAGAAAAACCAACCGGTGGAACGTTAATGGCGCGGATGGCTGGTAAGAATTTGGTGCCGTATAAATCAAGTTTGTACCAAGCCGGATTAACCCAATTTGAAGGAGAGCTTTCCGATATTATTCAAATGATAAAAGAGAAAAATGTTCTCTTAATAATGGGAACGCTTACATCGAATTTGAAAGATCAGCCGCCGTTTATTTCGATCAATGAAAAAGAAAGTGAGTCCGCCGACCATTTTTATAAGTTAGCACAGGAGTCGCTGAAAAAAGGAAATGCCGGAGAAGCCAAAAAGCTTTTCATCAAAGCAAAAGAGCTGGATGCTTTACGCTTCCGCGCGCCTGAAGAGATGAATGATATTATTAAAAAACTTGCGGGGAGTAACCAAATTCCTCTTATTGATTTTGAAACCGCGTTTAGCAACTTGAGTGAAAATAATATTGTCGGAAATAACTTAATGGTGGATCATCTTCATCCGACACTGCACGGTTATCAGATATTCGGCAAACTTTTTTTTGAAGCGATGGAGAAGAATAATTTTCTGCCGAACACAGAGAAAAATAATATTTCCGATGAAGAACAGCATGCGCTTGTTGTTAAAAATTTTCCTTTCTCGCATATGGATTCTACGATTGCCAACTACCGCCTTCTTTCTCTTAAAGGAGACTTTCCTTTTAATAAAACCGGTAAGAGCAAAACGCTGCTCGATTTTGTAAAGCTTACGGATTACAACGATTCCCTTGCCTACAAAGTGGTAGAAGAGAATTATTATTGGGAATTAGCCCATAAAAAACTTGCGACGTATTACCTTACACAGAAAAACTACCCCGGATTTATGAACGAATATTCCGCTTTGATCGGACAATTTCCTTTCACCATCGGGCTTTACGAGAAAGTTATTAAAGTCTTGTTGGACGCGAAAAAGTATTCCGAAGCCTATACCTATCTGGAGAAATACTACCGCGTGCAGCCTGATGCGTTTTGCACCAAATGGCTGGGAACTATCAATCTCTTTAACAATAATGATGAGCTGGCTTTGCGCTACTTAAAAGAAAGTTTTTCTTTTAATCCTCGCGATGCGCA
>JAVHOS010000138.1:0-3707 GCA_036170205.1 Ignavibacteriaceae bacterium
TTAAAATATTAACCGACCATTCCCGAAAAATTTCGGGGAAATATCAATAAACAGAAGGGAAAGAAATGAAAAAAGCGGCGATTCTCTGTGTGATTTTCTTATTATGCTCATTCTCCGGATTTGCAAAAAAAACTTATTTTGAAATGCCGGCGATCTTTTCAAACAACATGGTGCTTCAGCAAAAAACAAATGCGCCATTTTGGGGCAAAGCGCTTCCCGGCGGCTCAGTGGTAATTAAAGCCGGTTGGGGAAAATCAACAAAAACAAAAGTTGGAGAGGACAGTCTTTGGTTTACAAAAATAGAGACTCCAAAAGCCGGTGGACCTTATAAGATAAAAATTAAAATCGGCGATTCAAGTTTTGCTTTTAGCAACGTAATGATTGGTGAGGTTTGGCTTTGTTCCGGGCAATCGAATATGGAAATGCCGATGGAAGGTTGGCGCCCAAAAGATACAATTTTTGGTGCGCCAAAAGAAATAGCCGGAGGGAACAATTATAACATCCGTTTTTTTAATGTTGAAAGAGCGTATGCTGATAAACCGGCTTTCACATGCGTTGGCAAATGGATGGTTTCTTCACCTGAAGCTGTAGCTAAGTTTAGTGCAACCGGATTTTTCTTCGGAAAAAAATTAGCAGATGAGTTGAACATTCCTATTGGATTAATTCAATCAAGCTGGGGTGGCACGGCGGTAGAATCCTGGATGAACAAAAAATATCTCGGCTATGTTGATGAGTACAAAGAATTGGTAAATAAGATTGAAAACAGCGGAGCGGAAAGAAAAAAATTGTATGATTGGCTTGAACGTTTTCCCATAATCGATATGAACGCAATGAACAACGAAAACAAATGGGAAGGATTGGATTTTAAAGACTCCGATTGTGCAAATCAAACATTTGACGATAGTAAATGGAAGAAAATTGACTTACCCGGTCTGTGGGAAGAATCTGAAGTAGGGAATTTTGATGGGACCATCTGGTTTAGAAAAAATATTGAAATACCGAAAAGCTGGTTGAACAAAGAATTAGTTGTTGAATTAGGACCCATTGATGATATGGACCAGACATTTATTAATGGTAAGCTCATCGGCGCAACTGAAAAAGGAGATTCATGGGATAAGGAAAGAGTTTATACCGTTCAGAAAGAATTCATCAATGATACGATCCTTACTTTTGCTATTAGGGTAGTTGATAATCAAGGCGGCGGCGGACTTTATGGCGATAATGAAAAGATCAACATTCATTTAACAGAGGGAAGTGAAAAGATTTCACTTTCCGGCGAATGGAAATATTTGCCGGTCGCTGAGTACAGAAGTGGAAAATTTTTTGTGTTCGGTTCAGTTGGAGAATTATACACGTCACGTCCGCCGATAGCAGTTGATCTATCAGCTGCAACACCAACCGCTTTATATAATGCTATGATAGCGCCGCTGATTCCATATTCTATCAAAGGTGCAATTTGGTACCAGGGAGAATCCAACGCATGGAAGCCTGATTTGTATCAAACGCTTTTTACTAACATGATTAAAGGATGGAGAGAAGATTGGAAAGAAGGTAACTTCCCGTTTTACTATGCACAGATTGCACCTTTTAACTATGGCGGTAAAATAGAATCACAAAGATTGCGTGAACGGCAACTGTTTACACTTGCTGTCCCCAACACAGGAATGGCAGTAACACTGGATATCGGTACTCCCGAAAATGTTCATCCGGGAAATAAAAAAGATGTCGGGAACAGACTTGCGGTTTGGGCGCTCGCAAAAAACTATAAGAAAAAAATTTCTTATTCTGGACCAATTTATAAATCGCACAAAATTGCTGCCGATAAAATCATCTTATCATTTAATAATACCGATGGCGGTTTAGTAATAAAAGAAGATAAAAGCGGCGCCAATTTTTTGATCGCCGGAGAAGACAGCGTTTTCAAGATTGCAAATGTTAAAGTTGATGGGAAGAACCTTCTGCTCAGTAATCCGGAAATCACCAAACCGGTAGCTGCAAGATATGCATGGAGCAATACTCCAACGGGTACTCTGTTCAACAAAAAGAATTTGCCGGCTTCATCTTTTAGAACAGATAACTGGAAAAAATAAAAGAACATCATGACACTTCCGCAGCATGTTGTACAGTCAGGACTGATTTGTCTTTTGATTCCAAAGTTGCGGAAGTGGCATGTCATTGTTCCCGCAATAATTCTAACAATTATTCCTGATGTTGGAAGATTGTTTCAGCAGAATCCAAATGACTGGACTCAATTTTATGAATGGGCGCACTCAACCTGGTATTGTTTTCTTATTCCTTTTTGGAATTTGCACATTGCTGAAGATTACTTTGTTCATCAACCCGGCGGCGGGTGGTATTGGTGGGCGTATTATGTAGAAGTTTTTTTGTGGATATTAGAAAGCGTTTTAATCCTTAGTTGGTTCAAACGAACTTATAGAAAACAAAATCATGTGTGAAGAACTTTCTTACTTCATCAAAACTAATTTTAGAGATTTGAAATGTTTTTCAACTTCAATTGTGCAGAGATATATTCCTGAGCTGACTTCATTCCCAGAATCATCTTTCCCGTTCCATTTAAAATCGTGCGTAGCGGGAGAATCATATTCCTTTTCAAATGAATAAAGCATCTCACCTAGAAGATTATACAAAACAATTTTTACTCTTCCGGCTGATTGAAGAGTAAACCTTATCGTTGAAGTTGAATTGAAAGGATTTGGAAAAACTTGAGCCGATAATGCTTCGGGAATCAATTGTTCTTTTTCGATTGAAGTAAGAAGATTTTTTTTGCCGGGCGTTGGTGTAAGAAAATTCCATGTTGACTCACCATCGGGAATCCGACCGAATGATGTATCTGCATATTGTGTTCCGAATGAAAGAGAATCAAGAATCGTTACTCCATCTTGTAAAGTTAAAGCGATGAATTCTCCATCAGCATTTAATTTGAAATTTGTGTGTAACCCTGCCTGATCTAAATCATTATCGCACCAAACGAGCAGATAATCTAAAGGAGCGATGGAAATTCCATCGGGAAACTTCCATTGCAAAAAACTATCTTTATTATCTGTAAGATAATATCCGGTTAAAGAAACAGATTGGTTCGTTGGGTTATATAATTCTATCCAATCTTCAAATTGTCCCGCGCTATCTTTGTTGGTAGAATTATTCTTTGCAAGAAATTCATTAACAACTACGTGAGGCGTTTCCGCCGGAGGAGTTTTTATTTCAATCCAGGCGCCGCGCGGAAAAGACATTTGCAATTGATTAACATCTTTTGCTTTGATGCGGAATTTCCCCGAACTATTTTCTCCCAATGGGGGAATTGCAACTTTCCATCTATCAGCTTCTTCAACTTTTTTTGTGTTTGGTATTGGAGAATTGATCATAGGGAAAGCCACAACAGATGAAGTCTGATCATTTTGATATTCAACTTCAACCGAAATTAAACCAGCCTGACTAAATGCTGATGCGGTTACATAAATAGTGTCGTTCGGTTTGGGATTTTTGGGACACCAATCGTATTCATACACAATTGGTTTTTCTCCGGAAGCATAACTTAACTTTGTTATAAGCGAAGAACTTCTAAGATTCACAAATTCACGCAATCCTTTTTTTACATGTTGATTTTCATAATGCGCTGAAGAATAAGAATTAAGGAAATCGCTAAAAGTAAAATTGTAATCAAGTGTGCGGAAAGAATCGGCTAAAGC
>JAVHOS010000139.1:0-6380 GCA_036170205.1 Ignavibacteriaceae bacterium
ATATATTTGTTAATTTAGCTAATAAAATTCCGGGAGATAAAATAATGAAAATATCTTTTGTGCAATACAATCCGATCTGGGAAAACAAAGAGGAGAATCAAAAAAAATTGTTCAGAATTTTAAAAGAACAATACACCGATTCCGATCTTTTGATTTTCCCGGAGATGACGCTTACCGGCTTTTCGATGGATGCCGCGAAACTATGCGAATCTATTGACGGTGATACGGTTTCCTTCTTTAAAAAATTCGCTCTTATTTATCAAACCGATATTATCGGCGGATTTATTCAGGAAGAAAACAAGAAATTTTACAATTCACTCGTGCATATCGACTACTTTGGAGAAACGGTGAAGGAGTACAATAAAGTTCATCCTTTTTCGCTGGCGGGAGAAAATAAATTCTACTCAGCCGGCGACACTCCGGAGATGACAGCAATTCATGATTGGAAAATCGGGTTATCGATTTGTTACGATCTGCGTTTCCCGGAATTATTCAGAATGTACGCAAAAGAAAAAGCGAATCTCATCGTAAACATTGCTAATTGGCCCGATACGCGCGTTGAACATTGGCGAACGTTATTGAAAGCGCGGGCGATTGAAAACCAATGTTACGTGATTGGCGTTAACCGCGTTGGTTCTGATCCAAAAGCAAATTACAGCGGCTTCAGCAGTTTGTTCGATCCGATGGGAGAAGAATTGCTCGCAGTTGAAAATGTAGAAGGTTTTTATTCTACTGAAATTGAACTCGGCAATGTTGAAAAAACGAGAGCTCATTTTCCGTTTCTCTATGATATTAAATTAATTTAGAAAGGTTAGTTCATGCGAAAAAAAGTTGTAGTTACCGGCGGCGCCGGATTTATTGGAAGTCATCTCGTTGAATATTGGTCGAAGCAAAACGCAGATGTTTTTGTACTCGATAATCTGAGAAGCGGATTTGAAAAAAATTTAACCGGTTTTGAGAATGTTACTTTTGTTAAAGGAAGCATCACCGAAAAAGATGCGGTCTTTTCGGTTTTAGAAAATGCCGATTACGTTCATCATTTAGCCGCGATGATCTCGGTGCCCGAATCAGTCGAGAATCCGTTTGAATGCGTTTCCATCAATGTAAACGGACTGCTCAACGTTCTCGAAGCATCCGCTAAGCACAAAATAAAAAAAATTGTGCACAGCAGTTCAGCCGCTGTTTACGGTGATAATCCGGTTTCTCCCAAAACTATTTCGATGAAACCGGAGCCAAAATCTCCCTATGGAATTACAAAACTTGACGGAGAATATTATTTGCAGTCATATTTGGAAAATTTCGGATTGCAAACAATTTCACTTCGTTACTTTAATGTGTTTGGTCCGCGGCAAGATCCGAAAAGTCAGTACGCTGCAGCGATCCCGATTTTTGTGAATAATGCTTTGCAGAACAAAGAAATAATTATTTACGGAGATGGTGAACAGACGCGCGATTTTATTTTTGTAAAAGATGTTGTTGCCGCCAATGTTCTAGCCGCAACAACCGAAAATGTGAACGGAACTTTCAACGTTGCATGCGGATCGGCAATTTCAATCAATCAATTAGTAAATCTTGTTTTGGAATTGACGAACAGCAAAAGTAAAATTCGATATGAAAAAGAAAGGGCGGGCGACATCAAACACAGTTTGGCTTCAATCGAAGAAACAAAACTAAAGCTCAACTTTCAACCGAAACATGATCTGCACGAAGGTTTGAAGGAAACGATAAATTATTTCATCCAACTTTTTCAAAATAAAAAGTGACGTGAGTATCCTATGAAAACGAAATTACTTCTTCCGTTTTTCTTGTTCCTTTTTTGTTTACTGACCAATGCACAGACAACCGGAAAATATGTTTTGGTAATTCACGGCGGCGCCGGAGGAATGGATGAAAATATGCCCGATCCTTTAAAAGAAGAATATCTTTCTTCATTAAACAAAGCTTTGGAAATTGGAGAACAAATCCTTGCAAACAACGGAACCAGTATTGACGCGGTTGAAAAGGTGATCAATTATCTTGAAGATAATCCTTTGTTTAACGCGGGTAAAGGATCGGTGCTAACTACGGAAGGAAAAGCTGAAATGGACGCCGCGATCATGAACGGAAAAGATTTGTCGTGCGGTTCGGTTACTGGAATTAAAACAATTAAAAATCCTGTCTCACTTGCTCGTGCTGTAATGGAAAAATCACAACATGTTTTTCTTGTCGGCGAAGGCGCTGAGAAATTTGCCAAAGAAGTTGGGTTCAAATTCGTTAATCCAAAATATTTTCTAACTGAAAATCGTTATGATAAATGGCTGAAGGAAAAGAACGAAATTAAAAAGAAGAAAAAAGGAACCGTTGGCGCAGTCGCGTTGGACAAGTTCGGTAACCTTGCTGCGGCAACTTCAACAGGTGGAATGTCAATGAAGAAACCCGGACGAGTTGGCGATGCCCCGATTATCGGCGCGGGAACTTATGCAAACAATAAAACATGCGCGATCTCTTGCACAGGTTGGGGAGAAAAATTCATTAAAAACAGTGTGGCATTTAATGTCTCCGCAATGATGGAATATAAAAATTTGAGTTTGAGTGATGCAGCAAACGAAATGATAAACAATCGTTTAAGTCCGAATGATGGAGGATTGATCGCCGTTGACAAAGATGGAAATTTTACGCTTCAGTATAATACAAAAAGTATGCTGCGCGGATTTGTAACATCCGACGGTAAAAAAGAAGTAAAGATTTGGGAGAAGTAATTTAATTTTATTTTAAAGGAATATCGAAAATGCGGAAACCGAACGTAACCGAATACGCCCCATATCATCAACGTTATATTGATTTAATAACTACCGACGACATCTTTTCATTCTTCAAACAACAGGCTGAAGAGATCGTTGCTTTGTTCACAAACCTAAGCGAAGAGCAAACTTCTTTTCGTTATGCTGATGGGAAATGGACGATCAAAGAAGTGTTGGCTCATATTGTTGACAGCGAAAGAATTTTCGGATACAGAGTATTGGCAATTTCGCGCGGAGAGAAAAATCCTTTGCCCGGATTTGCTGAAAACGAATATGTTAAGAATGGAAAATATGAAAACAGAAGTTTGAAAAGTCTGCTCGCAGAATATTCTTATCAAAGCTCGGCAAATTTAGAATTGTTTAAATCGTTGGATGAAGAGATGCTTGCACAAAAAGGAACAGCCAGCGGAAAAGAAGTTACGGCGCGGGCAATATTATTTGTTGCAATCGGACATGAGAAACATCATTTAGAAATTATTAAATCACGCTATCTGCAAAAAGCATAGTTTTTGTTCTGAGAGAAATGAGTTCAAATTACTTTATACATTTCTTTTAGAATTTTGTCCGTCGCTCCAAGATTGTTTTGTACATACTCCTTAGATATTTTTCCTTTAGCGGAACGAATTGATTCATCTTTTGTTAATAATCTCAACAAGCGGTAAGCTTCTTTTTTGTTTTTGATTATAATTCCGCCGCCAAGTTCAGCAAGTTTAATCGCTTCCTGCGAGTTAATGATCTTCGGACCGAAGATTACCGGAACACCGTAAACAGCGGCTTCAAGCACATTGTGGATGTTGCTTTTAAAACTTCCTCCAACAAAAGCAATATCCGCATAATAATAGAGCGTCAGCAAAATCCCGATCGAATCAACTAAAATAATTTTTTCATCTTTGTAATTATTCAACGATGAAAAACGGATCGTTTTTATCTTCCCGGCAAAATCATTTTCTAATTTTTCAAGATGAACAACGGTCGGCTCGTGCGGCGCAATGATCATCAGAACATTTTCATCATATTCGGTCAATTTCATAAATGCAGAGAGCAGCGTTTCTTCATCTTCGTACCAGGTGCTTCCGGCAACAATTACTTTTTTGTCTTTCAGAATTTCAGTTCGAATAAGATTCCTTTCCTTCGCCACTAAACTCCGTTGATAGACGCGGTCAAAACGCGTATCGCCAACCTGGTCGATCTTATTTGTTGGTAAATCAAAAGCTTCAAAATTAATTGCGTCGGTTTCAGAAACGGTTAATATTTTTGTCAATTTACTGTAAAGGTGTTTGTGAAAATTTTTAGCGAAAAAATTTTTCCGGGCTGAATCACTCCGCATTGTAGCATCAACTAAAAAAATAGGGGTGTTCCGTTTCGCAAGTTCGTAAATGTGGTTAGGCCATAAATCGTACCGCATTAACACAAGCAAAGATGGATTAACAAGTGAGATAAACCTCGATGCGTTGCGAGCAGTATCTAACGGAAGATAGGAAACTAAATCACCGTGAGGATATTTTTTTGAATTCTCTAATCCCGAAGGAGAAAAAAATGTTACCAGAATATTCACATCTTTTGATTGCTTCAACTTTTCAATAATTGGTTTTGCCTGTTCAAATTCTCCAAGCGATGAGGAATGAAACCAGATCAGTTTTTTCTTTTTGTTGAGCGAAGAGAGGTTCAAGATCAATTCTTCAAACAACCGCTTTCTCCCCGCAACACCTATTTTAACTTTTTGATTGAACAAGGGAGCAATCTTCATCGCAAAAAGTAACAAAGGAACGATAAGAATATTATAAGCGGATTTCCAGAAAAGGTCCATCAAGTTTTCAGTACTTTATTTATTGATTCAAATGCCTGTTGCGGTGTCAGTTCAATCATACAGCGGAAATGTTTTTGCGGACATTTTTTCTTGCCGATGTGCGAACAGGGTCTGCAAGTTAAAGAATTATTTTCTAAAATAATATTTTTACAACCGTAAGGCGTAAAACCAAATTCCCTTACTGTTGAACCATAAATTGCAGCAATAGGAACTTTTACAGCAGACGCTGCATGCATCAAACCGGAATCGTTGCAAACAATTGCATCGCATTGTTGCATGTCTTTTGCCAGTTGAAGAATATCGTCATCGGTTGAAAGATCGATGCTTCCCGGAACCGCTTTAGAAATTTCTTCACAAAGTTCTTTGTCACTTTTTCCACCGAAGAGCGCAATAGAAAATTCTTTTTCAATTAACATTTTTCCGAGTGCAATAAAATTTTCTTTTTGCCATCGCTTGGTAAAATGGCGAGCGCCGGGACAAAGCCCAACAATGTTTTGTTTCTCAGCAATTCTTGAAGAAATATTTTCCGGCAAGAATAGATCAAGCCCACCATTATCAAGCTTAAAACCAGGGATAGTTTCCGAATATCGAATTGGTAGTTGCTGAGCTTCCTTCAAAAGATTTATCTTCATATGCACCAGCAGCACTTTTTCAAAACGCTTCTTGTTAAAAGTAAGAACTTCGCCGGTGAGATTTTTTAGAAAAAGTTTTGACCGTAGATTGTTTTGGAGATCTATGATGCAATCATATTTCATTTCAATCAATTTAATCTTTAGCTTTTTATTTTCGCCATCGTCCCGGCTAAAGAGATGAATCGTTGAAAGATATGGATTTGATTTTAGAAGATCAGAATACTCCGAACGGACAAGAAAATCAATTTTCAGCGTAGGATTTTGCTTTTTCAGCGACCGAATAAGTGGTGTTGTAAGCAAAACATCGCCCAAAGAGCTAAGTCTTACGATTAAAATATATTTGCCGTCGGTGATATTCAAAATATGGGTAAAGTTTTTTACAAATTTAGAAAAAGAATTGCAATTGTAGATTAACCGCTTTGTGATTATTTTTAACAAAAAGAAATAGGAAATTATCCAATGTCAACTTTACCTTCTCCCGCAACAAAAGAATTTGCTGCTTCAACCATTGAAAAACAAGTTTATACTTTAACTGAAAGTTTGCAAGAATTTTTACCGATCATGAACGACAGGAACCGCCTTGGTTATGCTTTATACAAGTTTATAACCGGCGAAGGGGATGAACCACTTATCACCGTTAAAAGCGCGAAATTGAAAATCGTTGGTCTTACTGAAACTGAATTGGCAAAAAAAATTGAAGCCAGGTTAAAAGACGTTCAAAAAAAATGACTCAGCCATAAAACGAAACTATTTCAAGAGAACTAATTTCTTTGTCTCGATAAACGCACCAGCGGTCATGGTACAATAATAAATTCCGCTTGGCAGCGGATGATTAAAGCTTGAAGTATCGAAGGTAACGGAATATTTTCCGGCGGATTTTTCTTCATTTACTAAAGTCGTTACTTCTTTCCCTAACACATTGAAAATTATTAGCGTTACTAAGCTGTTTGATTTAACTTGATAACCGATTTCTGTTGCCGGATTAAATGGATTTGGGAAATTGTTTTGTAGCTTAAATTGATCCTGTAAATTAGTCTCCTCATCTTCCGTAGCAGCCGGAACTTCTTGATAGACGCGAACATAATCTACGAACATTTTTTGCGGAAAGACGGTTGCTGTATCAGGATTGCCGGGCCAATACCCGCCGACCGCAAGATTTAG
>JAVHOS010000139.1:6480-16958 GCA_036170205.1 Ignavibacteriaceae bacterium
CGCCGCCGATCAGTTCCATTATATCAATTTCACCGCAAGTCGGCCAACCTGCAGTTGAAATATTTTCACCGAGCATCCAGAAAGCAGGCCAAATTCCTTGCCCATACGGAAGTTTAATTCTTGCTTCGATTTTTCCGTACGTGAAATATTTTTTCCCTTTTGTAATCATTCTTGCAGAGGTATAATTTTTCCCGCCGTAACTTTCTTTTTTTGCCTCGATAACTAAACTACCATTTTCAATGTACGAGTTAACATTGCGATTGGTATAATATTCCAGTTCATTATTTCCCCAGCCGGTTCCTCCGGTTTCGTGCGTCCAGTTTGCTGCGTCTATCGTTGGATTGGAAAATTCATCGGACCAAATAAGTTGGTAATTTTGCGCATGAATTGTTGCGGTAAATAAAATTATAAGTGTAATAAATATTTTTTTCATGTCTTTCATCTTTCTATTATGTTCCATTCCGTAAAACGAAAGGAGCAATGTGTGAGAGCATTTTCATTACAAATTTAACAAAAAAAAGCTAAAGGTTATGTTGATTGAAAACCGGATTAGTTCGCTTGCAATTCCTGCTTACGAGATTCTTTTTTGAAAGCATTACGCGTCAGTGGTTCGCTTTAACAAATAATGAGGCGGATATTAAAATATTTGGGAGTTGAAAGAGAATTCAATTCTCATAAAATTTTGGGAATTTAATTCTCACGCTTCCAGCAATGAGCTGTGCAACTTCATCGAGGGTGAAGAGTCCCGTATTAATAACCGCATGATACAACAAAGGGTCTTCAGCATTTTTGTTAAAATGCTCTTTAATAAATGCGTTCCGTTTTGCATCTTCTTTTTTAACAAAATCAACGGCGTCATTCTTTGAATTTCCGTAAAACTCCTGTACACTTTTTATTCTGAAATCCAGCGGCGCTACTAAGCGAACATGAAAGGCATTATTTAAAGATGCCGTTATGATGTTTGCTCCCCTTCCTATAATAACACAATTGCCGATATGAGCGAGATGAAGAATTGTTTCGGTCTCCTTGTGATATAGCTTCAGCAATGGCGGATGCACGCCAAGCATTTCATTCATCGTTTGTGTTAGAAGAGACTTTTTTTCTTCACCTAAAAATTTGGCGATTTGTTTTGGGAGATGAAGATCTTCAAGAACTTTTTCAATTAAGTTTTTATCGAAGACCGCCCAAGGTGCATTTTCGTTTTGGCTTAGCGGAGATAAGAGGTTGATTAGTTTTTCTGCAATAAGTCCCGAACCTGCGCCGGCTTCACGCGATATAGTTATGCACGGACCGACAGTTCCTCTTCTTCCAGCCTCACCTTCATGCGAGTGGGATTCAACATAATGCTTTGCTTTTGTGAAAGCGCTATTCTCAGACATACGACCTCCGTATTAAATGATTGAAAATCGTTGATCAAAATTAGAGAATAAATTATCAAAAAGGAAGTCAAAGTTTAGTTAAAAAGTTTCGGCATTTATTTATGGTAGGTTTAAATAAAACTGAATCTGCAAAACTGATTCGATCAAGAGTTCCTTCAGTTGTTTTCAGGCTTGTAAAAGAAATAGTTTTATGAAGGGGTTTTCGCTTCCGGCACTGTAAAATAAAATCCGCTCGCTTTTCCTTGAGCACTCATCACCGAGATTTTTCCGTTATGTTTTTCGACAAATTCTTTGCAGAGCAATAAACCTAATCCCATGCTTAATTCTCCGTCGGTTCCTTTTCTTACATCAAATGGTTGATCGATTTTTGTAAGGTGAATTTTGGAATCATACAATTTCGTTTGGCTTGAAACAGTATTAACGGGAGAACCTCCGTACTCCTAAACCTGAAGCTATGATACAATCCGCGAGTTGAATGAACAAACGGAACTCTTGAAGCGATTTTTATGTTAAAAAGACATCAGCTGTCAACATAAATATTTGATCCTGTTTTTTTTCAACAAATAAAATAAGGACAGTTATGCGTCTATTTACTTCTGGAAAATTCTTGCTCTTCACACTTTTTTTATCTGTCGTTGTAACTATTTATGTTTTCGGTTATCATAGTGGAATTACCGGCAGGACGAATAAAAATGGTGTTGGTTGTACCTGTCACGCCAATTCCCCCTCAACTAATGTCTCTGTTGTTATTGACGGATCCGCAACTTTGCTTCCCGGACAAACCGAAACTTACACAGTTACTATTTCCGGTGGTCCGCTTGCCGCCGCAGGAACAAACATTGCAGCTTCGGCAGGTTCATTAACTCCCGGCGCCGGTCTGCGATTGGCAAGCTCTGAATTAACACATCAAGAACCAATCATACCTTCGTCGGGAAAAGTTGTTTTTACTTTTACTTATACAGCGCCGGCAACCGAAGGAACGGTCACTCTGTATGCCAACGGTAACAGTGTAAATCTTGATGGAACAAACGGCAACGATCAATGGAATTTTGCACAGAATAAAACAGTTAGTGTTTCGAGTGCAACGGATATTGAATCGGAAAAACATAATTTGAGTTATGATCTAAAACAAAATTATCCGAACCCCTTTAATCCAACCACAACTATTTTTTATCAAATCCCTCAAGCGGGAAATGTTGCATTAAAAGTCTATAACATCACTGGAGCCGAAGTTGCCTCTTTGGTTAATGGCTATAAACAATCCGGTAGTTACTCGGTTGAGTTTGATGCTTCAAATCTTACTTCAGGTGTTTACTTTTATAAAATATCGGTAAACAATTTTTCTGAAATCAAGAAAATGGTTTTACTCCGTTAGCAATTTGAATGCGGACGAATTTTTAATACATCGTATAAAAGGAATATTTCATCTTGGCTAAAAAAAAGTTTTTCAGATTTGGATTCGTTTTTCTTTTGATAATTTCTTTAACGGGTTGTAACGTTGTTGTTGAGCCGGAAGCGAATAATTCTCTTCCGAATAATTCACCGGCAACGTTTTCAACCATTCAGAAAGAAATATTTAACAGTTCGTGCGCCTTATCCGGTTGCCATGCAGGCGCCGATGCCGCGGCTGGAATGGATCTTTCCTCCGGTTTAGCTTTTAACAATTTGGTTTACGTTCCTAGCACAAGTAATTCAAACTTCGTCCGTGTTCAGCCGGGAAATAGTACAAACAGTTTTCTTGTAAAAAGATTAAGAAATATTGGTGAAAGCAGCGGCATAATGCCTCCCTCCGGAAAGTTAAACGAAAACACTATTCAGCTTGTTGAGAACTGGATCAATAACGGCGCTAAAAATGATTAATCATTTGTTGGAGTTAATATGAAGAACATACTTTTTCTTTGCTTTTTAATTTCAGTAGAACTTTTTTCGCAAGGAACAGAACTGCACGTTAAGCAGGGATCAAAGAATCACGTTGAATTTATTTCCGACGCTCCTTTCGGAAAATTTTCCGGTGTTACCGATAACATCGACGGTTATTTATATTGGGAGGGAAATAATTACACTACAAACAGCAGCCTTTATTTTGAGGTTGATTTAAAAACATTAGATACCGGCATTGGACTCCGGAACCGGCACATGCGCGAAAATTATTTGCAAACGGATAAATTTCCGGACGCTTCTTTTAAAGGAAAGATCACAAACGTTACTCACGCGGCGCAAGGCAGCTTTAATGTTGATGCGGAGGGAGAAATGTTTATTCACGGAGTAACTAAGAATATTAAAATTTCCGGTGTGCTTACAAAAACGGGTAACTCCGATTACAGCATTAAAACTAATTTCAACATAAAACTATCTTCATATAATATTGATATTCCAAGTATCATGATGGTAAAACTAAGCGAAGTGATTGAACTTCAACTGAATTTTAATTTGTTAGCGGTAAATAAAACTGAAGGGAAAAAATGAAATCACATTCGATAATTGTTGTAACGCTTTTATTTTTTATTGCTCTTCCCATAAAAGGAAATGCGCAGATCAGTTGGAAGAAACAAGAAGCCGTAGATAATCTTCCTCTTCAACTTTTTCATTCGCCGCAATCAATAAATTTGCCAACTGTTGAAACACTGCAGCAAGGAGATTTTGAGTTTGAAATTTCCCACCGGTTTTTACCTTCAATAAAAGATGGGTCAAAAGATTTATACGGTTTCGATGGCCCCGTGAACATGAGAATAGCGCTTGGTTATGCGGTTACGAATGATTTTGTGCTAACGTTAGGAAGATCGAACGTTGATGATAATCTTGATTTTAAAGGTAAATATCGCTTGCTTCAATTTAAAAAAACTTTTCTTCCTTTGCTCGTTGGTCTTCAATTCGGGATCGCAAAAAACACGCAGACTATTCGACCTCTTGCAACTTCGGGAAGGACATATCAATATTTCGGACAAATAATTTTCAACACAATGGTGAACAAAAAACTTGGCATCGGTCTGGTTCCCTCGTATTTATATAACAGCAACATTTATCGCGCTGATGTTCAAAATTCGTTTACGCTGGGAATGAACGCGCAATATTATTTTACAAACATGTTTAGCGTTTTAGCGGAGTTCAATCCAACGGTTAACGGATATCTAAACCGTTTTGATTCGGCTGCTTTTGGAATTGAACTGGAAACCGGCGGGCATTTTTTCAAAATAATTTTAACGAATAGTGCGAAGTTAAATCCAACTCAATTCCTTTCCGGGGCAGATAAAAAATTTGGTGATGGCGAATGGAGACTCGGATTTAACATTACCCGGCTTCTGAAATTTTAGTAGTACAATCGAAGTGAAAAGAAAATGATTTGAAAAAGGTGAGAAATTATTCCAAATACTTGCCAAATCCTTTTTCAACAGTTATTCCCGCTATTTCGCTGTAAACAATTTTTCCTCTTAAAATTGTAAGAACAACTTTTCCCGCGAACATTTCATTATCAAAAGGTGAAGTTTCTCCTTTTGATAGCAACTGATTTGTTTCAAACTTCCAAGAATTATTTGGATTGATGATCGCAAAGTCTGCATCGCTTCCAACTTGCAAGCTTCCTTTTTGCGGATAGAGATTATACCGCTTTGCGGCATTAGTTGAAACTACTTCCGAAAACGTTTTTAACGAAAGTTTTTGTTTTTTATAACCTTCGGAAAAGATGACCGGAAGCAATGTTTGCACACCCGGAATACCGCCGTAATCTTTCCAGAACGATCCGGTTTGTTTCTCCTTCAACGGAGCCGGCGCGTGGTCTGATGCGACAAAACTACAATTCCCTTTTTCTAAATACTTCCACAATTCATTTTGATCCCTTTTTGATTTTACAACCGGCGCAGTTTTTAATGATGAGCCTTTTGTTTTGAAATCTTCTTGAGTGAAATATAAATAGTGTGGGCACGTTTCATATGTGATAGAATATTCTTTGCCAGCTTGATTAATAAGTTTCGCAGCTTCCGACGAAGCAACATGAACGATGTGTAAATTGCCGTTAACCTTTTTTACAATCTTAATTGCATTCACTACCGCCGTTACTTCCGCTTGTACGGGACGCGAATTACAGTAGCGCAGATAGTCATCGTGCGCGTTTTCATATTTCTTTGTCATGGTGGAAATAACATCAGCATCTTCGGCGTGAAGCAACACCGGAAGATTCAATTCTTTCGCTTTCTTTAAAATTAATTCAAATTGCTTAAGAGACACTTGAGGAAAAGTTTTCATTCCGGAAACAAAATAAGTTTTGAATCCCCTTACCTTTTTTGCGGCAAGCTCTTCCATTGATTGTTCAAACTTATCAAAGTTGTTTGCACAAACGCCGCCATACAATCCAAAATCAATTACAGATTTATTTTTAATCGCCGCAAATTTTTCCTCAAAATTCTTTCCATTGGTTACGGGAGGAAGAGAAGTGCACGGCATATCGATAACGGTTGTAACCCCTCCGGCAGCGGCTGACATGCTGCCGTGATAAAAATCTTCACGGTACGTAAATCCGGGAGTATCAAAATGCACGTGCGGATCAATACCGCCGGGAATGGTAATCAACCTTTCGCAGTCCAAAATATATTTTTTAGAATGTTCGTTTATCTCTGCTATTTTTGTCCGGTCAAGATCAGATAATTTAACGATGATTTTATTTTCAATTGAAATTGTTTTTGAAAATTCTTCTTTAACTGCGGTGATTTTTTCATCAACAAGAAAATCAACAAGTTTTTCTTGTCCGGTTAGTTCATTATAAATGTAGCAATTTTTTAAGATCATTATTTTTCCGAAAGAATTTTCATAACATACTCCGGCGCAAAGGGACTACTGTGTAATCGTTTTCCCGTGGCGTTGTAAAACGCGTTTGCAATTCCCGGCAACGCACCGTTGATATTTATTTCGGAAATTGATTTCGCTCCGTATGGACCTGTCTCTTCGTATGATTTTACCAACTTTACTTTTATCGGAGGAATATCAAATGCCGTGTAAACTCCATACTTTCCAAACGTATCGTTCAACATTTTTCCATGCGGAGAGAAATAATAATTTTCAAACAGTGCATACGATAAACCGTTCACAACCGCTCCTTCCACCTGTCCTTCGGCAGTAATTGGATTGATCGGCGTTCCGCAATCAACCGTGGCGGTATAATTCAGCACTTTGATTATTCCGGTGAAAGTATCAACTTCAATTTCAACAAAATGAGCCGCAAACGGCGGCGGAGATTTCGGTGAAATATGCGAAGCCGTTGCTTGGATTTGAAATTGATTTTTCTGGTACAAACTGTACTGGCAAATTTCCGCAAAGGAAACTTCTTCTTTTATATTTTCTTTTGCAGTAACTCTGCTGCCGTTTAATTCAACTTCATCAATTGAAAGAGAAAGCATTTCCGCACCGACTTTCAGAATTTGTTTTTTAATTTCTACCGCACATTTTCTTACTGCTTGTCCTGAAAGATATGTTGTTGAAGATGCGTAAGCGCCTGTATCAAATGGCGTGAAATCAGTATCGGAGGAATAAACAATAAAACTTTCAACCGGCGTATCAAGAACTTCGGAAGCGATTTGTGCAAGAACCGTATCGGAACCGGTACCCAAATCTGTTGCGCCAACATTTAAATTGAATGAACCGTCGTCATTCATTTTAATATAAGCGGAAGCCATATCAATCTCGGGAATAGCGGAACCTTGCATCATCGCCGCCATGCCGATGCCGCGTTTCAATCTTTTTCCTTTGTTGAAATAGGAATTTGGTCCGTACAATTTTCTCTTCGTGTACCAATCAGAAAGTTTTGCTCCTTCATCAAGACATTCGACCAGCGAAGTTGAACCGATGGTCATTGCAACACCTTCTTTTCCCTCACCTAACGCTTGAAAAATAGCTGATGTCTCTCCCGACTTGATGCACCACTTTTTGTAATACTCAACAATATCAAGTCCGCAGTCTTCGCAAACCATATCGATCGCTTGTGCATAAGCCGGGTAAGATTCCGTTGCGCCGTATCCGCGGTATGCGCCGCCAACCGGAAGATTTGTGTAAACGCCCATTCCGGTAAATCGTAAATTTTCTATTTTGTTTAGAAGCGGAAGTGTCTTCGATCCGGCGTTTGCAAGCACTGTTAATGCGTGTGAACCGTATCCGCCTGCGTTTTCCAAAGCGTCGAGATGAAGCGCGTTTATTGTGCCATCGGCTTCGTAACCAACCTCAAGTTTCGTTTTATATTCGTGTCTGCATCGGGTTGATTTAAAAACTTCTCTTCGTGAATAAACTAATTTAGCCGGACGCTTTGTTCTCCACGTCATCAACGCTACAATCGGTTCAAGCAAAATTTCTTGTTTCCCGCCGAACCCGCCGCCGAGTCTTGGTTTTATAACGCGGATTTTTGAAATGGGAATTTCGGCTACATGAGAAACGATTCTTCTTACATGAAACGGAACTTGAGTTGTAGAAATAATTACAAGTCTTCCTCTTACATCAAGATAAGAAACTGAAGCGTGAGGCTCTATTGCACAGTGGGCGCCGTAGGAGCAATAAAAATCAAACTCAATTTTCCGGGAAGATTTTTTAAATGCCGAATCAAAGTCACCAACATTCGCTTCGACTTTTGAAGCGATATTTTTCTTTGCATCATAAAAAACCGGAATCATTGGGAACGCTCCATCATCTTTGTGGATGATGATTGGAGAGCCTTCCGATTTTTTTAAATTCAAAATTGGTTTTAATTTTTTATACGTTACTTTTATTTTCTTGAGCGCTTCATCGGCAATCTCTTTTGATTCCGCAGCAACGGCACAAACGTTATCACCCACAAAACGCATGGTTTTTCCGAAAAGCAAAGTGTCGTACGGTGATGGTTCGGGAAAACCTTGTCCCGCGGATGTGTACAAAATTTGGTTAACATTTTTATAAGAAAGAATTTCAACAACACCGTGCATTTTTCGCGCTTCGGAATCATCGAGGTCAATTATTTTCGCGTAAGCAAATCCCGAATGTAAAACCGAAACGTAGAGCATGTTGTTAAAAGAAAAATCATCTGTATATTTTTCCTCACCGGTAACGAGCGCAAGTCCGTCAATTTTTTCAATTGGTTGATTTACATATTTGAACATACTTACTCCATTTCCAAATTGTTTGTCAGTAACTTTTGCGCTGTAATTTCAACCGCATCAACAATTTTTACATATCCGGTGCAACGGCATAAATTACCATCAAGCGCAGTTAGAATTTCTTCGCGTGTCGGTTTCGGATTTTCTTTTAACAAGCTGTAAGAAGCAAGCACCATTCCGGGAGAACAGAATCCGCATTGATCGGCTCCCGCTTCAACAAAAGATTTTTGCAGAAGATGCGGTGTGTAAAGCGTTCCAATTCCTTTTACCGTTGTGATCTCTTTTTCTTGAACGCTCATGGCAAGCACCTGGCATGAGTTAACCGGCTTCCCATCTAACAGAACTGTACATGAACCGCACTCACCTTCATTGCAGCCGCATTTTACTTCGGTGAAATCATTTTGGCGCAAAACGTTAAGCAGAGTTTCATTTGGAAAAAGCTCAAGGTATTTTGATTTGTTGTTTATTTTAAATGACAATTTCATTTTAACGTTCCTTTCAACTCATGGAGTAAATCCGAAAAAAAGACTTTAGCGGTGTGCTCTTTATACTCGGCGGAATATTTATAATCTGAAACAAATTTCGGTGCAAAATGTTTTTCCGCTTGTTGAATAATATCGTCGGTCAATTCTTTTTCGAGTAGAAAGTGTTCGGCGCGCTTGCAGTGTTTGTGCCTTCCTTTAACGCCGGTGATATAAACTCTTGCTTCAGAGATTACTTTCTTTTTTGCACGAAGCGCAACAGCAACGGTAAACAAAGGATACTCAAAACGGATCAGCGCAAATCTTTTTACACCGCCAATAAGGTGGGGATCATCAACCACAATAATTCTTTTGATCAAATGCTTGGTTTTGATTACACCCGATTCAAGATACTCTTCAAGCGAAATAACTTTATCATGCTTATCTGCAATTTCAATTTGTGCATTTAAAGCTAACAGTGGTGCATATAGGCTTGACCAAATCGGAAAATCTTTTAAAGAACCGCCAATCGTGATTCTGTTCCGGAGTGGTGTTGAAGCTGCTTCAGATAAAGCATCGGCAAGCATCGAGAGTTTACATGTTTTTTTTGAATAGCGGATTACATCAGCATAAGTTGTTGCAGAACCGATGCTGAAATGATTATCCGCATGATGGATGTAATTTAAATTTAAGTTACCAATATCAACCAATCCCCTAATCGATTTTGGTGAAGTTTTCAAAATGCGGGTTCCGCCGCCGTGTAGAATCACTCCTTGTTGTTCAATTAGTTTTACGGCTTCTTCAACTTTGTGAGGAAAAAACCATTCCAGATTTTGGTGCAGCATATTTTTACTTTCTACTTACTTATAAAACATATTATTATCGGTCACGATGATTTTTTTGTAAAGTGATACCCTTTAGGGTTTCGCTGATTATTTCATTTCAAAAAGTTTCTTTGCGATCTCATTTCCCTTACGGATGATTAGTTCTTCATCCTCGCCAACAAGTCTCCCGTTAGCAACAACAACTTTGCCATTCACGATTGTATATTCAGTTTGATGTGAAATACCGGAAAATAATAAAGCGGCAAGCGGGTCGGACAAACTTCCGGTGTATTCTAATTTATTAATATTGAAAATCGCGAGGTCGGCAAGATAGTCTGTTTTTATTTTTCCGGTTTTGGAATAGCCGAGAATATTTGCACCGCCTTCAATTGAAAGTTCAAACGCCTGCTTTGCAGTAAGCGCATTTGCGCCATATTTAACGCGCTGAAGCAGCATTGCATTACGAACTTCTCCGAGCATATCGGAAGAATCATTTGATGCGGAACCGTCAACGCCAATGCCGACATTTATTTTCTGTTCCAGCATTTCCGTAACGCGGCAAATTCCGGAACCAAGCCGCATGTTTGAGGAGGGACAATGCGCGACGGAAGTTTTTGTTTCCGCCAATGTTTTTAGTTCGTCATCATTAAAGAAAATTCCATGTGCATAAAAAACATCCTCACCGATGAACTCAACTTCTTCCATTAA
>JAVHOS010000140.1:0-1088 GCA_036170205.1 Ignavibacteriaceae bacterium
GATTCTTACCGTAATTTCAATTTAGATTTTCATCTTCATGGAAATCCGACAATTGAAATGAATTACGGGATTGCGAAGAACTCATTAAATCTTTTAACAGGAAAATTTAACAAAGCGAATTTTGCCGAACTGAAACTCGGATATACAAATGAGAGCAATGTTTCAAATACAGAAAGCGTGATGAAATACAAAAGCCGGTATTTTGGACTTTCAAACATTTCATATAAGCTTGCTAAAAATGCGATCGCTACAGATTATTCCGGAGACATGTGGCGTTTTGCCCTCGGCGAAGATCACGGTTACGGTTATAAACCGGGACAAAAATCCGCGATAATTTTTTACAACGGGAATGCCCTTACGCTAACCAGACTGAAATTAGACAATGATATTACAAACGTTGCCGATAGTCTCTCATTGAATATGTTTAGGGACGCTTTTAGATACGGGCAGAAAACTGAAGCGGGAATAAAATTTCAAATTATTCCGCAGTTAGTTTTTAGCGCCGGTTATGAACGGGCGCAAGTTTTTCCAAGATGGTTATTCTGGAAATGGGCAGGCGGCGCGATCATAGAAGTTGCCGCTCAATCTATGGTTGATGAATTTGTAGATAAAATTTTGGACTCAACGCCAATGGCTGCGCCGGCAATAAATTTCCTTTTAAAGAACGGATTGTCTTACGGCATTTATGAATTACGAAAAGACAAAATGAACTGGCCGTTCAACACACCGGCTCCGTTTATGACTGATTCTTTCAAGTTCGGCGTAACATTTATTTTCTAACTATCCTCCTTATATCCGCTTCCACGGCGGATTAGTTAGTGACCTCAAAAACATTCCGTTGGTAACGAAGCGGAATGTTTTTATTTTAAAGAAAACGAATTAGGAAGAATATGATCAGTCAAGAATTGCTAGATATTTTATGCTGCCCCGAAACCAAAGCCGATTTAGTTTTAGACGGCGATTTTCTTGTCTCAACCGATAAAACCACCCGCAGACGATATAGAATTGAAAACGATATTCCGATTATGTTGATCGATGAATCGGAACAGCTTGATGTTGCAACGTGGGAAAGCATTATGAAAAAGTAT
>JAVHOS010000140.1:1188-16924 GCA_036170205.1 Ignavibacteriaceae bacterium
TCGGTGAATTCAAGTCCATATTTCGTTTCGAAAATGTTTTTTACTTTGGCGTAATTATAATCCCATTTCAAATCTTGAAACACTTGCTCGATGCTAACGTTTGGATACTGTTTCGGCTGTTTTTGGCATCCGGCAAATACCAAGAAAAAAATTGCGATTAGATAAATACTATTTTTCATTTTGAAACTCACGTGAAGATTGAAAAAAGTGTATCTTAATTTCCGCCAAGTATCAGCGGCAATCCTTCTTTGCCTGAGCCGATAACCACAATTTTAGAATTGTTCGAACCTGCTAATTTTTCCGTTGCTTCAATTCCTTTCCATTTTAACAGTTGATCGTTTAATCCAGTTGAAACGATTTTCTGGAAATCGGCGATACCTTGCGCTTCGATACGCTTTCTATCCGCTTCTTGTTTTTCTTTTAAAAGAATAAACTGCATCCGCTGACTTTCCTGCTCGGCTTTAAGTTTCTCTTCGATCGAAGCCGTCAATCCCGCCGGGAGAATAATCTGGCGCAACGGGGAACTCTCTATTGTAATTCCTCTTTTTGCGACAAGTCCTGCAAGTTCAAGTTCAATTTCCTTAGCAAGTCCTTCGCGTTCGGAAGTGTATAAACTTTTAGCTTCATACCTTGCTGTTACTCCGCGAACCACAGAACGAAATTGCGGAATCAAAATAATTTCTGCGTAGTTCTCTCCAACCGATTTATAGATATCAAACGTGTTTTGCGGATTTAAATGATAAAGCAGACTTATCTCAAGTTGAACACTCAAACCTTCTTTTGAGGGGACATTCATCACTTCTTTTATTTCTTGAGTTTTGATGCTGAACTTTATTACGCTTGCGAGAGGATTAACAAAATTTACTCCCGACTTCAAGGTGTTATCGCTTACGTTTCCGAAAAAATCGATAACACCCACTGAACCCGCTGGTATCAACGTAAAGCACTGCATAAAAGAAATTAATGCAGCTACAATAAATCCGATAAAAGCAAAAGTTGACTCCGATTTATTAAATCTTTTTTTGGCGTTAAAATAAACAACCAAAGCAATTACAGCCGCGGCAAATGATACTAAAAATAACATAAGTTCCTCTTTCTTCTTTTTTCAAGAACAAATATAGGGGGAATTAATTCATCGGGAAAGTCATTTAAATAGATAAGTTGCGACTCGCAAAGCGCAAGTTTACAAAATTGAATAATGTTTGTTTTGGTTTTGCAGTTGGCGAATGATTTCCCTTAGCATAATTCACAAAACATAAATATGAAAACTTTTTACTATTTTGCACACAAAAAAGCAAACAGTCTCTATGGCATCGAACACGGAAAAAGAAGAAAAATATTTCAGCGTCGCGTCAACAAGCGCTTTGCTCGATGCAATGCCGGTGGGCTTGCTTGTTTTTGATTACGAGTACAACATAAGTTATATAAATTCTTCTTTTTCCAGCTACGGAATATTGAATCCCCGGTTTCGTGATAATGTGGTTGGGAAAAATCTTTTGAAAGAAGAACTTTTTCTTTTGCGGGATATCCGGAACGAGATTAAAAATATAGAAGTTCAACGCTTTTTTGAGAAAGACTTTGGCTGGGAAAAAATACCCAACGAAGGGGAAATTTCTGTTTCACTAAAATGTTCAGCTCTTTTTGATGGAGAATTATATCGCGGAGGAATACTTATTGCCGAAGAAATAAAAGTATTAACCGGAACAAGAGAAGCGAGTCTTTTTTTTCAAAGTGAAAATTTTAATACCATTCTACAAGACATCAATAATCTTTTTATTCTAACGCAGGCTGACGGAACCATAAGTTATGCGTTCGGCAGACTTTTCAATACGCTATTCAAAAAGAAAACCAACATACTTCAACAGCCGATTAAAGAAATATTTCCAAAAGAATCGCTCGCAGCTTTGGAAAAAGCATTAAAGGAAGTTAAAGAAACAAGAACGCGGTCATCTTTTCTTTCTTCTTTTAATTATAAAGATGAAGAGTTTGTTTTCGATATTCAAATTTTTCCGGTGCTTTCCGGTAGAAGGGAAATTCAGTTCATTTGTTTTTATTTTGAAGACATCTCGCGTTGGATAAAAGAACAAGAACTGTTACAGCAACAAATCGACGAACTGCAGTTTTACGAAACGATTACACAAAAAGCAAGCGATGCCTTGCTTGTGCTGAATGAAGAAGGAAAGATTATTTATTGGAATAAAGCCGCCGAACAACTTACCGGCTATTCTAAAAGCGAAGTATATAATAAATTGTTTGAAAAATTCTTTCTTTCAATTGACCGCGCTACGCTGCTTTCGGTTTTTTCGTTCTTAATTGAAAGCGAGAAATACCAAACGAACGGATCGCTTCTTACAAAACAAAAACAAAAAAAAGAAATTGAACTTTCGTTCTTTGCCGCAAAAAATCGCATCTCTGTACCGATGTATGTTGTGCTCTGCACGGACATCACTGAAAAAATAGAAGTGGAAAGAGCGCTGCGGCTTTCAGAAGAACGCTTTCGTTCCATCGTTCAAAACGCAACAGATTTGATCTGCAATTTTTCGGAATCCGGGAAAATTATTTACGCCAATCCCTCGTTTTATGAGAAACTTGATTTTACCGAAGAAGAACTGAGCGAGAAAAAACTTCAAGAGCTAATTGAAGCAACTCCCGCACAACAAAAAAAATTTTCAATTAAGCAGATTGTTCAGGGGAAAATAATTTCAGCCGAAATAACTTTTGTGAAGAAAGACGGCAGACGCCTTGAAGTACTGGGAAATTTTTCCGTTACCTATGACGCACAAAAAAGAATAAAACATATCGGCGGAATTTTTTCAGACATAACCTCTAAGAAAGCTTTTGAGCAGGAACTTCTGCTGATGCGTGCAATCTTTGAAGCCTCAAACGACGGCATCGCGGTTGAATCAGGTAATTCTTTTGTTATCGTGAACAATTCCTTTGCTAAAATATTCGGATACGAAAAAGGAGACGATCTGCTCAACACAAATCCGATGAGCCTGGTTGATGAATCGGATTATAAGCGGATAAAAGGTTATACTGAAGCAAGGGCGCGGAAAGAAGCGGCGCCGAATCATTATGAATTTCTCAGCAAACAAAAAAACGGAACGAAAAATTATATTGAAGTGTCGGTAACCTCTTTTGAATTTAAAGACGATATCTTTTTTGTTGTTATCTCACGTGATGTTTCGGAACGGAAGCGTGTGCAGCAAGCCATAAAAGATTCTGAAGAACGCTACCGAACGATCACGGAAAATTTAGATGATTCGTTATGGACAGCCGAACGCGCCGGATCAAATATCCGTTATACATTTTTCACCTCCTCTATTGAAAAAATTACCGGCTACTCGCAAAGTGAATTTTTGCAGGACACAAGATATTTCTTCAAGATAACTTTTCCCGATGATTTTAAAATGGTTAAAGAAAAACTGAGAAAGTTCATCAATAACTATTATAAAAGTTCGGAAGAACTTGTCTTCAGAATTATTCATAAACAAGGGCATCTTGTTTGGATCAAAAATAAAATTACCGTTACCCGCGACCGGCACGGTGTAATTCTTAAAATGTTCGGATTGATCAGCGATGTTTCCATTCAAAAAAAAGCCGAAGAAGAAGTACGTAAATCTTCCGACAATTTAAAAAAGTTAAACGATACGAAAGACCGTTTCATCTCAATCGTTTCGCATGATCTGCGGACTCCGTTCAGTTCAATTCTCGGGTTTACGGATATTCTTTTAAATGATGATGAAATATCTGCCGAAGAATCAAAGCAATACATCGGTTATATTCAGGAGTCCGCCCAAAGCATGCTCGCACTTGTAAATTCGTTGTTGGATTGGACAAGGCTGCAAACCGGCAGAATCAGATTTGAGCCCGCAAAAATCGATTTATACGAAAGTGTTAAAAAAGCATTTGATTCACTCTCCGGTTTCGCCATTAAGAAAGGAATAACACTTGAAAATCTTGTAACCGAAGAAGTAAATGTTTTTGCAGATAAAAACCTTTTGTCTCAAGTATTCGGCAATCTTCTCTCAAACGCTTTGAAGTTTACGCAAAGCGGCGGAACAATTTCCATAAGTTTCGCGCAATCAGATGTTCCGAGATTTATTGAAGTGTGGGTGAAAGATTCCGGAACGGGAATCTCAAAAGAAAATTTATTAAAAGTTTTTGACGTCGATGCTAAATTCACTTCAGAAGGAACAGCAGGAGAAAAAGGAACCGGATTGGGCTTGTCTTTGGTTTATGAAATTGTTGAAAAACATGGAGGAAAAATTTGGGTTGAAAGCAAAGTCGGAAAAGGAACAACGTTCAAGTTCACACTGCCAAAAGCTTCGGCAACAATCCTTTTGGTTGATGATAACAAAACAGATCGAATTTTATATTCAAAAATATTAAAAAGTCTTGTTCCCGATTATGAAATTCTTGTTGCAGACGATGGAGAAGAAGCCTGGAAAATTTTAAAAGAAACTTCGTTAGCTCTTGTTATTAGTGATCACACCATGCCGAAGCTGAACGGGATTGAATTAATAAAAAAACTTAAACTCTCAACCATCAAAGGAAAGCCGCAAATTATTATTTTAAGCGGCGATGTCGGGAAGCCGGAAATACTTGCATATAACGATTTGGGAGTTGAGTATGTTTTTCAAAAGCCTGTTAACTTAACGCAATTTAAAGAGGCAATTGAGCAGTCCCTCCGCAAAATATTTACAAAGTAAATCATGTTACGCAGAACTTATAGTTGAATTGCCCCGACATTTATGTCGGGGATCAAATCAACAAGAAGAACTGGGCTTTAGCCCAATTTTAGCAGTTATTTTGGCTAAAGCCATTTGCTTTTTTTGCTTATTCTCCCACGACCTGAAGGTCGTGGCAATTCAAAATATTTTTCTGCGTAAGGTGACAAAGTAATTCAACAAGAAAACGATAAAGGTAAAAGCGATTTACTTTTTACCTTTTCTCTTTTCTCTTTGCATTTTCAAAACATATCCCGCGGTTGAAGGAACAATCAATTTTCCGCTAACAACACTTAACTTTTTTATGCCGGCTTTATCACCATTTACAAGAACCTCCCAATTTCCTTCCGGTAAAATAAATTCTTTATCGCTGTTCGGGTTAGCATTCATCGCAACAAGAAATTGTTCTCCGCCATAATTTATTGTATAAGCGATCGAAAATTCATTATGATCGTTGGGGAAAAAAGCAACGTCTTTATGCTCTGCTTTTCTAAACGCATCATATTCTTTTCGTAATGAGATTAATCCGGTGTAATAGTTGAGCAGTTCTTGATTAATTTTTGCATGCTGATAATTGATTTCATTTACCTCATTGTCTTTATCGTAAGTGTTGTGATCAATCCGTCCTTTATTTGTATCCGGCGCATCCACATTAAGCGGAATAACTTTGGTGCGCGCAAACTCTTGTCCCGCGTGAATCATCGTCATTCCCTGCGAAGTAAATAAAAAGAGAGCGGCAAGTTTGTTCAACTTCATTTGTGTAGGAGAAAGTTTTATAAAAGAATCAACATTGGCAATCACATCTCGATCGGAAACATCCTTTGTTCCAAGGCGGATAAAATCTCCAAGCGTGTATCCATCGTGCGATTCGAGATAATTTACCGAATGTTCTTTCTTCTGAAAAAGCCCAAGCGTATCGCCACTGAGCGTGCCGTTCACATAACTTTCTATTCGTTTATGATTGTTGTTTCCTTGCCACTGCCCGAAGATCCAGCCAAGACCGTTTTTCGGATTTTCTCCTTTTACGCCGTTTCGTATTTGGTCATTCCAGCTTGCAATACTGCGCAAAGACATTCCCTTAGGATCATAACCGCCGCCCCACGGTTCGGCAATAAACACAACGTCGGGATTAATTTTTTTCGCTTCGTGTAAAATATCTTCAAGCGTTACCCAATCAATTAATTTTCCAAGATCAAAACGGAAACCATCAACATGATATTCTTTCATCCAGTATAAAATATTTTCAACGATAAGTTTGCGAACCATCGGGCGCTCGGTTTTTAGATCGTTGCCGCAGCCGCTCTCAGCTTTAAAATTTCCCTTTTCATCAAGTCTGAAATAATATTCTTTGTCGATCTCTTTTAAATTTCCGAGTTCATATTCGGAAAGATGATTGTAAACAACATCCATAATAACGGCAACGCCTTCTTTGTGGAAAGCTTTTACCATTTCCCTAAAATCATTTACTTGCTGCGCGGAGGTTCCATCCCATTTATTAAATTGAACCGGTTTGTCGCTAACGGAATAATAACCTTCCGGTGCAAAGAAGGCGGCAGTCATATATCCCCAATGATTTCTTTCGTACGGATTCCACGTGTTTGTTTTCCCTTTAAACATTTTTTTGTATGGAATTTCGATGTTGGCAAATTCTTGAGAAGGAAGTAATTCAACCGTGTTTACGCCAAGAGACTTTATATAACTCAATCCGCCGGTTTTTCCTTTATCGGTTAAACCGAGATACGTTCCGGCTTTGCTAACTCCCGAAGACGGATGAGAAGTTTGATCTTTAATATGCATTTCATAAATGATGAGGTCGCTCCAATCGCGCTGAATCCACTCGTCGTTTTCCCAATCGAAATCATTTTCTTTAATTACTATTCCGAGCCGTTCACCCATGTATGAATTATAAGAGGCAACGGCTTTCGCGTAAGGATCAAGGCAAAGCAGATCGGTTTTCTTTTGTTTTTTATCTTTTAAAACTTCAAAGCCGTAAAATTTTCCGTAAAGTTCGCCGCTTAAAACAACTTCCCAAACGCCGTCGGCATCTTTTGTCATCAGATATTGTTTATAATTTTTCTCATCGACAGCCTTCATAACAACCAGCGAAACTTCAAATGCTTGCGGGGCGAAAAGTCTGAAGACAGTCGTTCCATTTTCTACAAATGCGCCAAGCTTTTTGGTTGAGTAGTAGCTGTCTAATTTCTTGTTTTTTTCTTGTAAAGAATTTTCAGCGGTGGTTACTCGTTTTTGCAATGCGGTTCCTGTCATAATTAAGCCCAAGGAAATTATAAAAAAAATTAAAAGATAAGTTCTCGTTTTCATCTTCAGAGCAGAGATTGTGAATAAGTGTTCAAAAATAAGGAATTGTAGTATGACGGGAAAAGATTTTCTCTATTTAAAGGATTTATTCCTTAATTTTCTCGTAAAGAAACTGAGGATTTTGTGACTCTTTATATTAAAATATTTTCCTGGTTTGGAAGAATTACGGCAATGCTGCTCTTTTTATTGTGGGGCGCTTTTTTTGTAGAGCATCTTACGGAATGGTTCAAAGATGCCGGACACCTTCCTCCCTGGTCGGTATTTCTTATTCAGTTTTTTCATCTGTTGATGCTGGTTGGATACATTGCCGTATTTAAATGGAAGATTGTTGGAAGCGCGCTGATCATTTTGGGAGCGTTTATTTTCTTTGCCTCGCTTGGAGCAAAGGCAATGCTTGCATTTTTTGCCATTTCAATTATTCCCGCGGTAATTTTTCTTTTTGTTTTTTATTTTGAAAAGAAAATGCTTTCTACGCAATCGGCAGTTACTGTTGAACAAATTAAAGAATAAAATTTTATGGATATTTCATTAGCGGTTGTAGAAGTTATACAAGCAATGTTAGCTCCGGGATTAATGATTTCCGCGTGCGGTTTGCTTTTGCTTGGAATGAATAACAAATACTCCCTTGTTGTAAACCGGATTCGGCTTCTTGGAGAAGAAAGAAGAAAATTTTCTATCAAAGCTTCGGAGAAAGAATTTTTATACCAGGAAGAAGTCAGGCTGAAGAGCATTTCAATTCAACTTGAGAAACTTAAATACCGTGTTAAACTTGTTCGCAACGCGGTTTTCAGCTATTCACTTGCCGTTGCTCTGTTTGTTATTACGTCTATGCAGATTGGCGCTTCCTTTATTTTAAAATCTTCCAACTTCGAAACTCTGGTCATCGTTTCATTCTCGATTGGAATGTTTCTTGTTCTTATCGGAATTTGTTTTGCAGCGATTGAAACCATCAAAGGTTACGAGATTATCAGCTATGAAACAAAAGCGGATGAATAGAAAATTGAGAAGTTGACGTGGTAGAAAGCAATCTTTCGCCGGAAGAAGTTCTGCTGATGCCGGAGCAAATGATCAAACTTTATGCAATGGGCGCCTTCCCGATGACCGACAATACCACAGGAAAGATCGAATGGTATTGCCCGGAAACCCGCACGATAATTCCCTTAGATGATTATCATCTTCCGCGCTCTCTTAAAAAAGTTATTAAAGAAAATCGGTTTGAGGTTAGATACGATACTGATTTTCTTTCCGTTGTAAAGCATTGCGGCAACCGAAAAGAGACGTGGATTTCAGACGCGCTAATTGCCGCTTATATCAATTTGCAAAAACTCGGACACATTCACACCGTTGAAGTTTATCAAGACGAAAAGTTGGCTGGCGGACTTTACGGCGTTACCTATCAAGGCGCTTTTTTCGGTGAATCAATGTTCTCGCTGGTAAGTCAGGCGTCCAAAGTTGCGCTGGCTTATTTGCTCAATCATTTAAATGAAAAAAATTTTGCGCTGCTCGATGTGCAGTATATTACCGAACATTTGAAAATGTTCGGAGCCGTAGAAATTTCTTTTGAAAATTTTACCGCTCTTTTGCAAAAAGCCTATTTTGTTGAAGCCGAATTTTGAGATCATTAATAACAAAACTTAAAACTTGCCCGAGGTTGTTATGAAACCGTTACAAGAACTTACGCTGAAACATCTTTTAGAAAACAGCGCAGCCGAGTATAAAGATAAAAAATTGTTCGGCTTTGTTGATGGGGGAATTCTTTCGTATGCAGATTTTAAAACTCAAGTTGATTTAATCTCAACTTTTCTGCTGGGTCAGGGAGTTGGGCACGGCGACCGCGTTGCGCTGCTTAGCGAGAATTGCCCGCATTGGGGAGTTGCATACTTTGCTGTAACTTGTATCGGCGCTATTATTGTTCCTATTCTAAATGATTTCCACACTTCTGAAATTCATCACATCATTCAACACTCAGAAGCAAGAGCAATTTTTGTTTCGGAAAAATTATATGCAAAAATTGAAGAGTATAAATCGGATGACGACTTAAAAATTATTTTGCTCGATGATTTTTCTATTGTTCAAAGAAACACTTCAAAAGATATTCTTAAAAAATTAATTGCCGATGGAAGTAAAGAACTTCAAAAAATAAAAAATCTTGTCTTAAAGTTTTCGGGACTCTTAAACGAAAAAGTATCCGAAGACGATGTCGCTTCAATTATATATACATCGGGAACCACGGGACATTCCAAAGCTGTGATGCTTTCGCATAAAAATATTTTATCAGACGCAATCGCCACAAGAAAATATGTTCCCGAAGAAATTGAGTGCCGGATGATCTCGCTTCTTCCGCTTGCACATGTTTATGAATGCACGCTCGGAATGATCTTTCCCATTTTAATCGGCGGAACAGTTTATTATTTAAGGAAACCGCCCACCGCGGCAGTGTTGCTTCCGCCGTTAGCTGAGTTAAAGCCGACGGTCCTGCTTTCAGTTCCTTTAATAATTGAAAAGATGTACAAAGGAAAAATTCTTCCGGAGATAAATAAAAAGAAGTTGGTAAAACTTGCTTACAAAGTTCCTTCATTAAGAAAAGCTATCAACAAAGCCGCAGGAAAGAAATTATTGAAAACATTTGGCGGCGAATTGAAATTGTTTTGTATCGGCGGCGCGTCACTTTCATCTGAAGTTGAATTGTTCTTGCGTGAAGCCGGGTTTCCTTATTCAATCGGATATGGTTTAACGGAAACTTCTCCGTTAGTTGCCGGCACCGGTGCTAAGGATACAAAATATTTATCTACCGGTCCGGCTTCAATTGGTGCGGAACTAAAAATTGATTCGCCTGATCCTAAAACCGGTGAAGGCGAAATTTTAGTGCGCGGCGCTATGGTTATGAAAGGTTATTACAAAGATCCTGAAAAAACAAAAGAAGTAATTTCAAGCGATGGCTGGTTTAGAACAGGCGACCTTGGCTGCTTCGATAAAGACGGATACCTTTATATTAAAGGACGATTGAAAAATATGATTCTTGGTTCAAGCGGCGAGAATATTTATCCCGAAGCTATTGAATCAATAGTTAACCGCTCTGGGTTTGTGCTCGAGTCAATTGTTTTTAAACAGAACGGACAACTTGCGGCGCGCGTATTTTTAGATTATGAAAAAATTGATGCACATTTTGAAACACAAAAGAAATCGGAATCAGAGCAGCGAAAAGTAATCATGGGAGTTTTAGATCAATTAAAAGAAGAAGTGAACAACAATGTTTCTTCCTTTGCAAAGATCAACAAAATGATTGAGCAGGTGAATCCGTTTGAAAAAACTCCTACACAAAAAATTAAACGATACCTCTATGTTTAATTAGGAATTGAGAATTAGGAATTAGGAATGTAATGCAAAAAGAAATATTGAATATAACAGTGGAAGAATTTCACAACCCCTAATTCGTAATTCCTAATTCCTAATTTATTTCTGGTAGAGTAAAAAAGAAAGTGGTTCCTTTTTCAAGTTCGCTTTCAACAGAGATAGTTCCGCCATGTCGTTCGATCATTTCTTTGCAGAGCAAAAGTCCAAGCCCGGTTCCTCTTTCGTTTTCAGTTCCCTGCGTGGTAACGGTTGAATCGGTACGGAAAATTTTCTGTAAATTGTTCTTACTTATGCCCACACCGGTGTCTTTTACAAAAATTCTCACCATTTTTTTATCTGTAGATTCAGATGTAACAGCAATGGTTCCGCCGGATTTAGTGAATTTAATTGCGTTGGCAAGAAGATTTTGAAGAATTGATTGCAGCATGTTGGCATCCGCCCAGACGAATGCATTATTCAAAACATTATTAATAATCGAAATGTTTTTCTTTAATGCATTTCCGGAAAGGAGTGCAATGATATCGTTTACCTTTTCCATTAAGTTTATTTTTACGGGAGCGTATTGCATTCTGCCGGTTTGTAACCTTGACCACTCAAGCAAATTTTCAAGTAATTTAAATTGATTTTTCAAACTGCTGTTCATTTCACTTGCAAACTTTGCAATTTCCTCTCGCGAAAATTCGTCAACTTCCGTTGCAAGCAGGTCGGATAATCCAAGCAGCGCATGAAACGGACTTCGCAAATCATGCGCGATGATTGAAAAAAGTTTATCCTTACTGGCATTCAATGCTTTTAATTGAAGTTCCGAAGCGGCTACTTCGTCGGCAGCTTTTTTCTTGTAAATAGCCATCGCAATTTGTGAAGAAACGAACATTAAAATGTCTTGTTCGGTTTTGGTATAACGCGTTCCCGGAGAATAACTTTGCACAACGAGAACCCCAATTATTATTTCTTGAATTATTAAAGGAACGCCAAGCCAATCAATTGAATCTGTTCCGATTTTTTCAACCTCACCGGCATTTTCAATTTCTAATAATTTTTCCGGTGTTGCCAGCAACGGACTTTTGGTTCGAAGCACATACTCGGTTAATCCCCGCTTTGGCGGGCGGGAAATAGGCGTCTCATCAAACTCATCAACAAAATAAGGAAAGCTGATTTCATTTTTCTTTTTATCATACAGCGCAATATAAAAATTGATTGCCGGCATGAGGGTTTTTACAGATTCGTGAATTGTTGCATAGAGCGCCGCAAGATCGGTTGAAGCGCTTGCGGCTTCGGTTATTTTGAAAAGCGCCGTCTGAAGTTTTTCGGCGTGTTTTCTTCTGGAGATATCATGAACCACCGCTTGAACATAATCTTTTCCGGTAAGTTCAATTTTTGTAAGACTAACTTCACAATCAAATACTTCTCCGCTTAATTTTTGATGCCGCCACTCAAAGGTTTGTGGAGCGCCGCGGAGAACTCCGGCAATTTTTTCCAACGCTTTTTCTTTTGAACTTCTTCCGTCTTCCTGAAATTCGGGGGAAATTTCGTAAGGTTTTAGTTTAAGAATTTGTTCAGACGTTCCGGCAAACATTGTTTCTGTTGTTGGGTTACAATCAATAAATGTTTCTCCATCCATCAAGAAAATGGAGTCAGTCGATTTTTCATAGAGTGTACGAAATTTTTGTTCCGAGAGGGCAATTTTTAATTGATCTTCCTGGTGTTGAGTAAAATCTCTGAACACACTAAGTAGAAAAGTTTTATTATCAACTTCTATAAAAGAATTTGAAATCTCATACCAGCCGATTCTTCCATCAGAGTATTCAACTTTCCGAAGCATCGCCTCTTCAGTTTCTTTTTTTGCGAAGCGCGCCGCATATTTCTCGATAGAGGGTTGATACATCGCCTCCTTATAAATAAGATAGAAAGGATGTCCGATTATTTCTTCTTCTGTTTTTCCAACGAAATTAAAATATGCAGTGTTGGCAAGAACAACAATTCCATCACTGTCGGTTAATCGAAAGCCGTCGCTTGAATGTCTCCAGATTGCTTTAAATCTAGCTTCAGACTCTTTTACTCTTAATTCATCTTTTTTCTTTTCGCTTATATCGTCAAAGCTCCAGACTCTTCCGCGAATATTTTTTCCTAATTTCTGAGGTTGTGAATAACGTTCAAAAACTCTTCCGTCTTTAAATTCAATAACATCAAAACTTATTTGTTCAGGGGAATCGTAAAGGTCTTCCACTTTTTGTACAAATTCTTCAGGATCCCTTAATTGAGAAACGACGTATTCCAACAACTTTTTATCGTTAGTTGTTTTAATAAGTTCTTCCGGAATATTCCAGAGCTCAATAAATTTTTGATTATAGGTTACAATTTTTCTTTCGTGGGAGATTACCAAAATAGCGTCTTTAGTAGATTCGAGCGTAGCTTGAAGAATAGAAAGGGTATCGTTCAGTTCCTCTTCGGCATTTTTTTTTGCGGCTATTTCATCTTTGTGGATGCGTATGTTCTTTTCGAAATTCCTGGCTAAAAAATGTGAGATAATTGCGGCAAAAAAACTTACAGAAAAAATATTAACGATATGACTTTCCCATTTACTCCAGTTGGGGAATATCCACTCTTTTATTAGTTCGTTAATCGTCATCACGCCAAGCATTACAAAAAAAGTAACGCTTAAAATGAACAGCGACCGTTTTAGTTTTTGTGACCGGGTTGTCATGGCTCGTTCTTATTTTAAACAATAAGGCTGTACGGAAGAATTTGTACTTAAGCTCCCGGTTTAGAAACAGCCGATATTAGCTTAACGCTAAATTAACCCAAATGAGGAATAAAAAAAATAAAAAATGTGATTTTATACCGTTGATCACTCCGCGACACGGAAAGAGAAAAGCGGATGATAAAAATTCAAATCATCTTTTAGTCGATCATGAGTTTAATTAGTTTTTGTTTTTTCGGTTTGGTATCATTAACCCTTACAGCATTCATAATTCTTTTTTCAGCATCCGCAAAAGAATTTTTATTATCTGTAAAAAGTTCGGCGATAACTTCTCCCGTAGATAATTTATCTCCAAGTTTTTTATGGAAAATAATTCCTGCTTTCGGATCAATGATATCTTCTTTCTTCAATCTTCCTGCGCCAAGTTCCAAAGCCGCAACACCGATTTGATAAGTATCAATTGTGGAGACAAAGCCTTCTGTTTTACTTTTCACTTTTAATTTGTGTTTTGATTTTGGATATTTCTTCGGTTCGTATAAATAGCTTACGTCTCCGCCCTGCAGTTTAACAAGCTCAACAAATTTTTCAAATGCTTTGCCGTTTGCTACAAGTTTTTTGGAAAGATCAATTCCTTCTTTAATTGATTTTGCTTTTCCGCCAAGATAGATCATCGCGCCGGAAAGGGTAAAACTTACTTCGCATAAATCGGGAACAACTTCTCCGCGTAATATTTTAATTGATTCCAGCACTTCAAACCAATTGCCGATGTAATTACCCAGCGGTTGATTCATATCGGTAATAAATGCGATAACCTTTTTGTCAAATGCTTTTGCCGTGTTGATCAGCGATTGTGCAAGCGATTTTGCATCAGAAAATTTTTGCATAAATGCGCCGCTTCCGGTTTTAACATCAAGCACAAGCCCGTCAATTCCTTCGGCAAGTTTTTTACTCATAATGCTGCCGGTGATGAGCGGGATTGATTCCACCGTTGCGGTTACATCGCGTAATGCATAAATCAGTTTATCTGCCGGAGCAATTTCTTTTGTTTGTCCGATTAAAACTAACCCGCTTTTTTTCAAAACTTTTTTATAATCACTTAAAGATAGATTTGTGCTATAACCGGGAATCGCTTCAAGTTTATCAAGCGTTCCGCCGGTATGTCCGAGACCCCTGCCGGAAATCATCGGAACATTAACCCCGGCAGCGGCAGCTATCGGCGCAATGATAAGAGAAGTTTTATCTCCAACACCGCCGGTAGAATGTTTGTCAATCTTAATTCCCTTTATAGAAGAAAGGTCAATTACTTTTCCGCTGTAAAGCATTGCTTCCGTAAGTGCGGCGGTTTCGGTTGTGTTCATTCCTTTTAAATAAACCGCCATAAGAAAAGCGGAGAATTGGTAATCGGGAATTTTATTTTTTGTGTAGGACGAAACTAAAAAGAGAATCTCTTCTTTAGAAAGAGATTCACCGTTTCTTTTTTTGCGGATAAGTTCGATGGTGTTCATAAGAATATAGAAATAAAGTTGAGTTTGAAGTTGTTATGCAATAAGTAAACTAATTCGTTTTCCAAGTCCTTCTTCAAAAATTCTGTAAAGAGTTGAAAGCTGAATATCGCATTTGCCATTCTCAAGCCGGGAGATGTAACTTTTTTTAGTCCCAACTTTGATTGCAAGTTGTTCCTGAGTCATATTGGCTTTTCGTCTTTCGTCTTTCAGTGTTTCGCTGATTACAAAATATTGTGCCTTCTCTTCAAACTCGTCACGTTTTTTTGTTCCAATTTTTCCATATTGGATGTCTAAAAGTTCATCAAAGTTTTTAGCCATTCTTATTTGCGCGTTCCGAAGGCGGATTGTGTCGTTCTTTTTCATTTAGTTTTTTCGTTTAAAGTAAAATATTCTTTTTTTAGTTTCTCTGCCAACGCAATTTCTTGCTTGGGCGTCTTCTGCGTTTTCTTCTGAAATGCGTTAAACAACACAACCAAATTTCCTTTGTCAAAGCAGCAGAAGATTCGATAAATGTTGCCACCAACATCCACTCTGATTTCATAGAGTCCTTCAGTTCCCTCTATGTGCTTCAGAAATTTTTCAGGAACTTTGTCCACCGTTTTGATAAGACGAAAGACATACCCGATTTTCTCTTTAACGTTGTCACTAACTTTAAGATAAAAATCCTGAAAGTAATGTTCATGAAATATAATTTTTCTTTCTGTTGTCACGGTGCAAAGATAACTTAAAAGTTATCCCGAAACAATCCTCTTATTTATCAAACTTCTTCAAAATATCTTCAACCATATCTTTGTGTACGCAGATGTCAACCATTTTAAGTTTTACGTAATCTTCAGAATAGTAATAGTAACCTTTATCTTCAACGTTATAAGCTCCGGCGCCGGAATCTTTTATCAAGTACCAATCTTTTCCATTCTTATTAAAATAACCGACAAGGTGAATTCCGTGGTCATCCGTTGTTGTTTTGTTTACGAAGCGGAATTCTCTTGCGTTCTCATCAATATATTCGGAAGGAATATCAAACGTCGGGATCATTGCAACTTTTGCGTGCGATTCAATTCCGGGTTCCGATACATCGCCGCCTATCGCCATCGTGTAACCTTTGCGGATCGCATTTTTTATAATGC
>JAVHOS010000141.1:0-30480 GCA_036170205.1 Ignavibacteriaceae bacterium
TCCGTTGGTTTAACCGGAAAATAGTCGCTGCTCTTTGATGATTTCAGTTTGAACCCAACTTCAATATTTCGTTCGGGGCGATAGGAAAAATCAGTTGTTATGCCGTTACTTTCAATCGAGCGGCTTCTATTTGAAGAAACGCCCGCAAGGAGATTATCGATTTTATTTTCAAGATCAGTTTGGTTTCCAATTTCTGTAAGCATTTTAAATTTGATGCGCAGACTTCTCTCTTTTGCAAATCCCCTTTCCGCTCCACCGCTAAATTGATTGAGACTTCTCCGCTGCGAGTAGCGAAGTCTAAAAGAAAGTTCCGAACTATTTTCGAAGACGAAAAAGTCCTGCTGAAAATATTGCGAACCGCGAACCGTATTCTTTTCATTTAAGAAAGAAGAAAGTTTCAGTAAATATATTTTCTTCAAATCAGTTTCCTGACTATTCTCTTCAATCCTTCCGTATGTTTCGGTTGAAAGGGCTTTTACCACCGATCCAGCAAAATTATTTGCCGTGTAAATATTCTCATAATTCAGTTTTAATCTTGCAGAGGATTTCAAATCAATAACGGGATAAAGTTGATCCGTGGGAACATTTACAATAATATATTCGCCATCATAAACAACCGGTTGGAATTCGTTTTCTTCCGCTACACCGTTGTTATTTAAGTCGCCGAGATAAACAAAATTCCCATTTCCCTTTTCAACTTTAACAAATACTTTTTGCAGCTTCGCAGTTTTTTGTGTTTGCACTTCATAATAAACATCTCCGTTAGCCGCATTCTCTGTAGTCGAAAATCTTGTCTGCGAGCGAACTAAGATCGTCTGATTATCAAGCTGTCCTTTCGTTTTATACACATCCGAATATTTTTTATTTTGAACGGTGATGCGAAGTTGAGAAGAAATTTCTTTTCTGCCGGCATAAGAAAGTTCATAAATCTCTCCGTAAGAATTCGATTCCTTCTGCAGCTTTCCCGCTAATGGAAAGTAATCTGTGCGGAATAAATATTTAAGAGAAGCGTCGATTCCATAAAATTTTGCTACTTGTATTCCGGGATTCCCTTCAAAGTATTGGAGACTTGAAGTTAAAAGTGAATCTGATTGGGTTACTTTCTCAAGTTTTTTTTCAGCGGTAAAATCAAAAACCGGGTGAACAACACCAAAAGAATAAAATGTATTTCCCTTTTGACGATGCCAGTTGCTGCCAAGAGATCCATTTTTCGTATTTACATAATCAACTTGATACTGAAGTTGATATTCTTTTTCTTTAGTAAGATTCGTCTGGTTTGAAAATTTATCGGAAGAAAAAGACGATCCTTTTTTCATACTGCCGTAAGAAAATGTTGATTGCAGGTTGTCAATCGGCTGTAACGTTATGTTGGCTTCGCGAAGTTTCTCATTCCCTTGCGATGCAGGTGATGAATTATAATCTCTTGTGAACTCTACTTTATCAAATCTTTCGAGTGAAGTAAACCGATCTTGAATAAATCTTTCGCGGAGTGAAAATCCGATTTTGCCAAAATTAATTCCTCCAAGTTGAACTTTAAGCGGATTCATTTTAAAGGAAAGGTTTCTCGCCAACCCAAAATTATCTTTTTCATCAAGAGAGGAGAAACGATTTTTATCCCACGAACTTCCGGCGAACTCTGCTTGAAAAAAAATATCTTTTGTCGGATTGTACTGAACAAAGAGATTTCCAAATTGTTTTAATTCAGGCAGCGGTAAAAAAATAATTGGTAAATACGCGCCGAGATTTTTCCCAACGAAACGGTACTGCCCCAAACTTTCGCGCAGATAATCTCCCTGATATTCACCGACATAACTGAAGGACACATTATATAACGCCGAATCGCTTCCGGGATTGTACATGTAAACAACGTTTAATTCATTATTTATTATGGAATCCTTTTTCGCGTAAACTCCACGCAATTGTCCAACTGAATCAGGCGTTGCTAAACTTACTCCAGATTTAACCGCCATATCTTTTCTATCACCTGCATTTTCAAGTATCTTTTTATCGGCATCGCTAAAAGAAATATCAATAGGTGAATTTTGATCGTCTCCTTCACGTAAATATTGGAACGCAATATTGATTTTATCCTTTAATAGCGCTGTGCTCATTCCGGCAGCAAAAAAGTTGCGAACAAATCGGCGGTCGGTATATTCAAAATCAATTGCGATTCTACTTGCCGAGGTGATGAGCCTCTGCGGAGTAAAAATAATTTGTGAATTAGAGTAATCGATCGTGTAATCATTCCGTTCGCCGCGTTTCATCTCTTCACCGTTTACAAAAACTTTTTCAGAACCGGCAATGATAATAATATCGCGTTCATTATTTTGCCCGCTCAAGCGGTATGGACCCTGCACTCCATCTTGTCCATTGAATGCGTTTGAATTAAATTTTCCCTTGGCATTTGCGAGCGCAACAAATCCTTCAGTTTTTCCGAATTGAAATTCACCCAAAAGTCCTTGCAGCTTTCTATTTACAACTCCAAACTCACCATATCTTTTTTGTACTTCATAATCTCCAAAAGTAGCAGCGGCATTTTTGTGTTTCAGTTGAATAAAAACTTTGTCAAGTTCATCTAACCGCTCAGTATTTCCTTCTGGTTGAATAGGAGTATTCTCATCTGTCAATGCAGCAACAACTTCGATGTCGTCAGAAAGTTTCCCCGCCAATTGTAAACGAAGTCCGCTCTGCAAGGTTAAATCTTTATTTGTTCCAACAGTAAACCCGCGAATAATTGAACCGCTTTTCTCAATCGTATTTCCGAAGATTGATTCAGCATCGATTGGTTTATTTAACCGAAGCACCCGCACGGTATCTTTCCCGAACTCATCGTAACGCACCTCCAGTTTGCGCCGCTGATATTCTTTCTGAAGAGAGAGTTTGACTGAACAGTAAGTAATAGCAATTGTGTCGAAGATTGAATAGGGCAAAGAATCAGATAAGGAGATCGTTCCCAAAGCATAATTTATTTTGTAATCTTGTACAGAAAGTTTTTTTTCGTGGAGGAATATTTTTTCAGTTCCGGGAAGAATGTTGGTTGATTTAATCCGATATAGATTTTCAAAATTAATCTGAAAAGAATCTGAAACGGATATTGTTGAACCGTCTTCAAATGATTGATAAGTTCTTTGTCCTTGAAGCCAAATCGCCGTAAAGATAATGATGCAGAGAGAAAATATTAATTCTTTTTTCAAGGATGCGTAGTTTTTTTATTGTAAATCTAACTTTGAAGGTTAAGCTTTGCAAGTGAAAAGGAACTCCTTTTATCAAAGCTCCATGACTCAATGAGTAATCGATTTATTTTTTTAACCGGAACGAAAATTCAGAACCAACACCAACTTCACTCTTCACTTCAATCTTTGATTGATGCGCTTCAACAATATGTTTAACGATCGCAAGTCCAAGTCCGGTTCCTCCAACATCTTTTGAGCGGGTTTTATCAACACGATAAAATCTTTCAAATATTCTCTCAACATCTTTTCCCGGGATTCCCAAACCGTAATCTTTTACAATCACAATCGCATAGGATTTTTCTTCTTCAACTATTAAATCAATATTACCTGAATTAGAATATTTAATTGCATTTTGAATAAGATTAACAAGTACTTGCCGCAGTTTTGTTTTATCGCCAAATACTTCTAATTTTTTATTAAACTGATTTATTTCAATCTGAAGATTTTTTTCAAGTATGATCGAATCAAATTCTTTTACAACTTCCGTTAAGAAATCCATCAAATTGAAATAACGAAAACTCAACCTCATTTCTCCGGACTCAATCATAGAAATATCTATCAAATCATTTAGCAGGTGATTAAGATTTTCCGTATGAGCTGCTGCTTTTTCTAAAAATTTTCTATTTACATTCGAATCTTCCAACGCGCCGTTTAGCAGCGTTTCCAAAAAACCTTGTATTGTAAAAATCGGCGTTCGTAATTCATGCGAAACATTACCAAGAAATTCGGTACGGACTCGTTCAAGTCTCTTCATTTTGGCAATATCATTATTATATTTTTCCGTCATCTGGTTTAGAGCGGCTTCAATCTCATGAAACGAATATGAAAGGCTTAACGCTCCATCATCCGTCGTCGAATCGTCAGTACTCATTTTATTGATTCTTTTCTCGATAACAGAAAATATTTTTTTAAGTCTTCTACTTACGAAATATGAAATGATTAGAAATCCGCCGGAAGACCAGAGGATAAAAAGTAATTTGCGTTCAGGATTAATTGGAGAAAAGAGAATTGGCAAAATGAACAAAATTATAAAAATTAAAATTTCTGCCCTAAAAAGAATAAGAAAAGAAAAGCTGCGCGAAAGATTACGAAACATTTTTCATTCTATATCCCACCCCTTTGATCGTTTCTATCATTTCAGATTGAGCTCCGAGTTTTTCTCTAATTTTGCGAATATGCACATCGATAGTCCGGTCAACCACATAAATATCACTGCCCCAAACATTCTGCAAGATTGATGCGCGCGTTAAAATTTTCCCGGGATTTTCACAAAGGTAGCTTAGTAGTTCAAATTCTTTTCGCGGAAAAAATGTTTCTTCTTCATTAAGAAATATTTTGTAAGTGCTTCTATCAATAACAATTGAACCGATGGTTATCACGCAGCTTTCAACCGCTTCCGGAGCCGCTTTACGCAAATTTGATTTTACCCTTGCAATTAATTTTAAAGGTGAAATTGGTTTTTTGATAAAATCATTTGCGCCGAGTTCTAAGCCCTTGATCTCATCCTGCTCGGAAGATTTAGCAGTTAGAAAAATTACCGGAAGAAGCGCTGTCTTTTTATTTTTACGAATCATCTCACATACTTCGTATCCGTTTAATTTCGGCATCATAATATCAAGAATAGCCAAATCGGGATTTTCAGCTAAAAGAGAAATAGCTTCTTCACCATCACAGGCAGTAATAACGGAAAATCCTTCTTTCTCCAAATTGTACTGAAGAAATTCAAGAATATCTTTTTCGTCATCAGCTAATAAAATCTTTTTCATCTTAGTCAAAATATATTTCTTTTTTATTGTTAGCCGATTGATACATAGACTCAATAATTTTCATTCTCGGGACAGATTCTTCTGCCGGTGAAAACAAAGGATTTACACCCCCAACAGCGCCAAGGAAATGTTTTAATTCATTTAAATAAGATTTCTTAAATAGGGAAAGATAATTATCGCTCCCGGAAGGCGTCATATCAATCTGCTGATCATTTATTTTTTTGAACACTCTAAGCGGATTAAGCGAGGCGTTTCCTTTATTGCCATAAATATCTAAATAGAAAGCATCCTTTTCCGAATTTAACGACCAGCTTGTTTCCATATTGATGAGTGCATTCGGTCTGCATCTAATCATGCTTAATGAACAATCTTCAACACTGGCGGTATTAATAAAAAAGTTTTGAGTTGAAACGGATGCGATGTCAGGAAAATTCAGTAACCAAAGAGATAGATCGAGCAGCACAATCCCAAGATCCAAAATAACTCCGCCGCCGGAAGATTCTTTTTTTGTAAACCATTGACTGTCGGAACTTTGCTTTCTTAACCAGCCGCACTTAACGTAAAAAATATCTCCAAGATCGCCTGAGTTGATAATGCTTTTTAGCAGCATTACATCCGGGCGATAGCGGAAATTCATTCCGACCATTATTTGCACATTGTGTTTTTTTGCAGCATCAACAATAATTTGTGTTTCTTGAAGTGAACGTGAAATTGGTTTTTCAACAAGTATATGTTTCTTTCTTTCGATTGCCGCGAGCGCAATGGGCAAGTGCGTATTGGTCGGCGTTGCAATAATTACCGCATCAATGTCTTCATGATCAAGCATTTCTTCATAATTAGCGTACTGATTTTTTATTCCGAATTTTTCTCCAACGCTTAGCAACCGGCTTTTGTTAACTTCACTTACTGCGGTAATGTTTGCGTTATTTAATTTTTTCAACATGGGAAGGTGCACCAGCTGAGCAATGCTTCCCAATCCGATAATACCAATTTTTACTTGATTCATATTGTTCCCCTATCGTTAGCGTTCAAGAAAAGTTTTGTCCGTTTTACGATACCGTCGGCATCTATTTCCAGCATTTTATATAGTTCAGCTTGCGTTCCATGCTCAACAAACTGATCCGGAAGTCCGATTACCAGAATGTCATTCTTATAATTTTGTTGAGCAAAATATTCAGTTACACCGCTGCCGAATCCGCCTACGATCGTATTTTCTTCTAAGGTGATAATTTTTTTATTCCGGGCTGCGATTTCATCTAACATTTTTTCATCGAGAGGTTTTACGAATCGCATGTTAATCACTTCAGCCGTGATTCCCTCTTGCGATAATTTTTCTGAAGCTTTAATTGCAAATTGAACCATTGAGCCAACTGCAAGGAAGGCAACATCCTCTCCGGACTTAATTTTTTCTCCGGTTCCAATTGGAATTTTTTCAAAAGAATCTTTTAGTTCAACTCCTATAGCCGAACCTCGCGGATAACGAACTGCAACCGGACCACCTCGATATTCTACAGCAGTATAAAGCATGTTCTTCAATTCTGCTTCATCTTTCGGAGCCATAATTACCATCTGCGGAATCAAACGGAGATAGGTTAAATCAAAAGTTCCGTGATGTGTCGGTCCATCAGCGCCGACCAAACCGGCTCTATCTAATACAAATACAACATGCAGATGCTGCAATGCAACATCGTGTATGATGTGGTCAAATCCTCTTTGAAGAAAAGTTGAATAGATGGCTACAACCGGAATAATTCCTTGAGTAGCTAATCCCGCTGAAAAAGTAACTGCATGTTCTTCTGCAATTCCAACGTCATAATAATTTTGAGGAAATTTTTCTCTTAAAATATCAAGCCCGGTTCCATCCGGCATTGCCGCGGTGATCCCGACAATTTTAGAATTTTGTTGTACCAATTGAACAAGCGCTTCTCCAAATATTTTTGTATAGGAAGGAATTAATGAAGCTCCCTTTAATGCCTTTCCCGTTTCTTTGTTGAAAGGTGTTGCAGCGTGTAGTCTCTGAACATCTTTTTCAGCAGGTTTATAACCTTTCCCTTTTTCTGTAATTGCATGAATTAGAATTGGACCCTTATAAGTTTTTACCTGCTCAAATAACTTAACCAATTGCTTAACATTGTGTCCGTTAACAGGACCAAAATATCTAAATCCTAAAGCCTCAAACAACATTCCGGGAGTAATAACCGCTTTAATACCATTCTCTAATCGAACAGCAATTTTTCTTAACCGGTCGCCGAAATTATCGAGTTTGCCGGTTAAGTCCCATACTTGTCCTTTAAATCGATTGTACTCGGGATGCGAAATAATCTCTGTGAAATAATTAGAGATTTGCCAAACGTTTGGCGCAATCGACATATTATTATCATTGAGAACAACAATTAAATTTGCCTTCAGTACACCGGAATTGTTCATGGCTTCATACGCCATTCCTCCGGTCATTGCCCCATCACCTATAACAGCGATAACTTTCTTGTTTTTTGAATCATATCTTTGCGCAATCGCCATTCCAAGCGCTGCTGAGATGGAAGTTGATGCATGTCCGGCGCCGAAAGTATCATATTCACTTTCAGCTCTTTTCAAGAACCCGGAGATTCCGCCGAACCGGCGAATCCTTTTCAACTCTTCTTTTCTTCCGGTGACAATTTTATGGGGATACGCTTGATGCCCGGTATCCCAAACGATGAGGTCTTCGGGAGTATTAAATACACGGTGAAGCGCAACCGTTAATTCTACTGTTCCAAGTCCGCCGCCAAAATGACCTCCGATCTCGGAAATTACATCGACCATATATTGCCGAATATCGGAACAAAGTTCTTTCAATTCGGTAATTTCCAAATTACGAATATCTGCCGGGTAATTTATTTTATCTAATATTTTATAACTTGATTCGGACATTCAGGAAAGCTCCAGCTTCTCAATTAGTTTTCAGAGTTATCTTCAGGAGTTGAATCAATTTTGGATTTCAACTCAGTTACTTTTAGTTCAGCTTCGGTTAAAGTCTTTAAACATTTTTTTGAAAGTTGAATACCTTCTTCATATAAAAAAATTGCTTCTTCCAGATCCAGATCGCTGCTGTCTAACAACGAAGCTATTTCTTCTAATCTTTGTAAATCTGTTTTAAAAGATGATTGGTTAGTTTTTTTCTTCATAATTTTTATCTATGGTAATTTGATTATCAGAAAAAATCAGAGTATGCGAATGAGCAGTCTGAAATTTTTTAGCTCTTGTTACAAATTTATCTTCTTGTTTAACTAAAACAAAACCTTTAGCAAGAGTTTTTTGTACATCAAAAGCAGAAAGTTTAGATGTAAGCAGTTCTGTTTTATTTTTTCGTTCTCTTAAATATTTTTCAATGTTTTTGTTCAGCTTATAAACGGCGGTATCTACTTTTTGGTTATACAATTTTAAAAGATCGATTGGTGTACGGAAACCATAGGAATTAACAACCGATGCGACCTGTTCTTTCATCCCGTCAATCTTCGAGTACATCTTATCAATTATTTCATCATCGAGATCGCGGATAAGATTTTCAATTTCTTCCTTTTCGGGAGTTAAAATTTCCATTGCTGCCGTTGGGGTTGCTGCGCGAAAATCCGCAACAAAATCAGCGATGGTAAAATCAATTTCATGTCCAACACCGGTAACAATAGGAATTTTTGAATTAAAGATCGCATACGCAACTTCTTCTTCATTAAAAGCCCATAAATCCTCAAGCGAACCGCCCCCGCGCGCAACAATAATAACTTCAACTTCATTCTGTTTATTTAATAGTTGAATTGCCGAAGCTATTGATTTAGCAGCATCAACACCTTGTACTGCGCAAGCTGCAAGACTAATTTCAACAAGGGGAAATCTTCTTTTAGCAACGCTTATCATATCCCTTAACGCAGCGCCTCCGATTGAAGTAACAATTCCGATTTTCATTGGAAGTTCGGGAAGTTCTTTTTTATTTTCGGGAGCGAATAATCCTTCCCTTTGGAGTTTTATTTTCAATTTTTCAAACGCAAGTTGAAGCTCGCCAATTCCGGCAGGCTGCATCGCTCGTACTTCGATCTGATAATTCCCCCGGGGAGGATAGACAGTAATTCTTCCGATAATTATTACCTTCATTCCATCCTGGGGCGAAAAGAAAACATAGTTATTAACTCCGCGCCACATGGTACAGGATATCTGTGCATCGGAATCTTTTAAAGTAAAATACCAATGCCCTGAAGCGTGCGCTTTGAAATTTGAAATTTCTCCAACGATATTTAATGAAGGGAAATTTTCCTCCAAATCTTTTTTTATCAGCCGGCTAATTTCGGAAACCGTCAACGTTTTGTCAGTCATTCTTCTTTTCTTTTCTAAAAATCAAACAATATTGATGATGCCGGTTTGAGACCCACGCGCTATTTATTCCAAGCGCAATAAGTGGTTTATCATCTTGCAGCCAAATTTTTTCGTCTTTTAAAATCCAACTTTTTACCCCTCTTTTAGTTAGTGAAATGGCGGTATCAAATGCGAGTGGAAAAAGTTTTCCGTTGTAATAAACATTGTTTGTAATTACGGTTAAGTATCCGTTCTCTTTGGTTATGGAATAAACTTCATCAAATATTTTTGCTTGCATTTCAAGAAAGTCATCATAACCGGAGATGTTCCCGATATCTTCTTTATGTTCCGAATATTTTGTATCGAGTCCATTCTCTTTTCTCTTTTTTTGGCGGATCGAATTTCGCTCAAGCTGGTTCCAATACGGAGGTGATGTTATAACATAATCAAACGTTTTGTTTATTGAAGGAATCGTTTTTAGGACTGAGTTCAGATTTAATGAAGACCCGCAAAGAGGAAGAACAACATTCGAAAATTTTTCTTTTTCAATTCTCTCTTTTGCAATTTGGAAATAATAATCACTCAACTCAATACCAATAGCGTTTCGACCAAGAACGCCGCTTGCCATCAACGTACTTCCGGTTCCGAGGAATGGATCAAACACCCAATCATTCTCTTTTGTAAAAAATGAGATAAATTCTTTTACGAGAGATTCAGGAAACTTTGCGGGATGCAGCACTTCATTCTTTTTTCGCTGAGGAGGTTTATGGATAAACCACGATTTGGAAAATTTTATCCATTCTTTACCGGTAAGTGAATTCAGTTTGTTAGCAGAATTGTATTTTCCGCGTTCTCCAAGATCGATAATCTCTTTCTTTTTTTTAACCATTTAATTATTATAATTCCTTTCAATAATGGAATGATTTATTCTTGAGAAACGAATGATCATATTTATGTTTACCAATGCAGCGTAAAAAAAGAAGAATACAATCCAATCGATAATTCCGAAAAGTCGGTTCCGCTTTTTCCGGGTGAAAAGTTGTATCTGTAGCGTGAATAAAGGGTAAAAACGTTATAGATTCTAAAAAAACCGAGTGAAATCTCAGGGCTAATACCGTTGAAACCCCGGAAATCGGTAAATCCATTTAGTCCCACCGAGACGTACTCAATCTTCGGAATTTCATAAATATGTTTGTAGCCGATGCGGAAATAATTTTTCTTGTTCAATTTTAAAATATGGGCATATTCAAATGCAAAATAACCGCTTGGGTAATTAAATCCGCCTGAAAAAACAGAAAGCACAGGGAGTTCCTTATTCACACCAAAATAAGTTTTTCCATTTGCTCGAATCGCGGAAATGGATGGTGTAAGAAATACAACTCCACCAACCAAACAGGTGAAAAAGTAATTTGATGTTGGTTGAACCGCCGGTTCTGATTTATAAAGTTCAAGTTCAAAAAGTTCGCTCTTTGATTTTACCCCTCCCTCATTCTCCATCTGAATTAAGTAATTAACTTTATTTTTTTTTACCGTAATTTTAGTTAGATCAACTTCAACACGATGATTGTCGGTCAACTCCTCCGAAATCGGGAAGACCAAACCAGTCTCGATAAGGAGATTCGTCTTGCATGGTTCACTCGTATAAAAAGAAAGAATAAACTTATTTTGATTTTCCGGAGGAACGTACGAATCAATAATAAATACCTCAATTGAATCGGGTTTTGGTTCATTCTCTTCTTGTCCAAAAATCTGATACGTCAGCGGCGAGATAATTAATGCCAACGAGAGCAAAAATATTTTCAATCACTACTCCATTTTTTTTATTACTACTGATACAAATATATTAATTAATAAGTTTGTTTGAAGTATAAAAATGAAGTCCCCGGTCAAAAAAATAGGAGAAATACTCTTACGTTTGCCGGAACAAGAGAAGTTTGAAGGCAAAAAAAAATTATCTAATGTTGCACAAATCAAGGTATTTCTAAAAAACTTTTATTATATTTTACCATACAATTTCAACTAAACCTTTGAAGGTAGCAAAATGCAAGTGCGCTTTTGGGGAGTACGCGGATCAATCCCGGCTCCTTTGAATAAGAAAGAAATTCGGAAAAAAATGCTTCGAGTTCTTGAATTTGCGGCTGATAAAGATATTTCTTCCAAGCAATACCGGGAAGAAGTCCTTGACTCATTCGCCAACGAAGAATGCTTGGTTATTGGGGGAAATACAACTTGCGTTGAGGTGAAAACTATTGATGCCCACATAATTTTTGATATGGGATCGGGAATTAGAGAATTGGGTTACGACATACTCGAGCATAATAAAAAGAATGAGGCTAAAGATTTGCATATTTTCCTTTCGCATACGCATTGGGATCATATTCATGGCTTCCCTTTCTTTCTGCCTGCATATCTGCCGAACTATAATCTTACATTCTACAGCGCTCATCCTGAGTTACAAAAAAGATTAGACGATCAACAGGATTTCCGTTTCTTTCCGGTTTCAACCGATTATATGTCGTCGAAAAAGGAATTTATTCAACTGGAAACAGATGAAGAGATAAAGATCAACTCAACCGTAATAAAGCATATTGAATTACATCATCCGGGGAAATCGTATGCTTATAGGGTTGAAGCGGAAGGAAAATCTTTTATTTTTGCTACGGACGGAGAGTATAACAATCTTTCTTTCGATCGGATTAATACTTATATCGATTTTTATCAGAACGCCGATTTACTAGTCTTTGATGCGCAATATTCTTTCGATGAAGAGATTGAAAAAATTGATTGGGGACATAGTTCCGCCCTTTTCGGAGTGGATCTTTCGATTAAATCTGGTGTAAAAAAACTGGCGATTACCCATCACGGTCCTGAGCAAAATGATGATACGATAAGAAAACTTTGCGCGAATGCAATCCTCTATAAAAAGAAGAACTATAAAGAAAAAGAACTCGAAATCTTTTTGGCGCGTGAAGGATTGATAGTTACGATCTGATAAAAAGATTTCGTATTTATCTTATCGTTAACGCTCTTACCTAATTTCAATTATACCGTTCTTCGGTGCATTATAACTTATTGCAACACCTTTTTCATCTCGAAGGTCGATGCTTGTTATTTCTAAACTCGTCGTTCCTTTTGCTATTCCCTTAAAAATCAAATTTAATATTTTGCCGGAACCGCTGATAGATTTATTTGGAAAAGAACCAAGATCAGTAAGAAAAGCAGAGGTTATTTCTATTCTTCCGGTTTGATTGACGCTTCTTAGAACATAGGTTGTATCGGTAAAATCGGGAACCGTTAATTGTTGAAATCGTTTTTGAATAACATACGAACCGGTAGAAGCTGAAACTAAATTTAATTTACTTTTATCGAAAGCAATTATAACGCTGAATCCGGCTAATCCGTTTACATCTTCCATCCAAATTCCAACTGAATCCTTTTGACCTACAGAGATATCGGTTTTTGTTTTGAAGAACATGAGCGATGGACCTTTAATTGCATCGATAAAAAATTCCCGTTTTAACGGAGCGGGTTCAACATTTCCGCTTTTAGCTTGAACTTCAAATCTAAATTTTCCTTCATCTAAATTTTCGAACGTAACATCAGTAGCCGTTGAATAATTTGTCCAATCCTGGTAAACGGTGGGAAAGTTATCTGAGTCCAACGAAAGCATCCTATACTTGAAACTGTAGCCGGAACCATTCCCGCGCCATGCAAAAACCACTTTATCTTTTGATAAAGTCTCACTATCCTTTGGACCATCGATAATCTCCAGGAACGGAGGAGGGTTATCAACAACACCTCCGGTGTTGCAACTCAGCGCAAACAAACTTATCAGAAGAAGAGAAAAATGTGTTAAAAAATATTTTATCTTCTTTTGAATTTTATAAAAGTGTTTCATAGTTTACCTCAATGACGGCATTACTTTAATAATACCATTTTCTTAGTTGCGTGAAAACTTCCTGCAGCGCTTGTAGCGGATAATCTATAAATATAAACACCGCTCGCCAGACCTTCGGCAACGTTTGCCGCATCAAAACTGAATTGATAATAACCTTCGTTCTGTTCTTGATTAATCAAAGTAGCTACTTGTCTTCCAAGGATGTCGAATAGTATCAAATTTACTTTCGCTTTTACAGGCAGCTCATAGTTTATCGTCGTCCTCGGGTTGAACGGATTAGGATAATTCTGCGACAAATAAAAGCTGTTTGGGATTTCTCTTACTGAATAAACAATCTGCTTTGAATAAACTTGTTTTAGAGATTTATCCAATCCACTTATTACCATTACTACCGAATCTTCGTCCGAGAGTCTATCCATAGTAGAAGTAAGCGTTGATACGAATTTAAGTTGGTTATTTAACTTACCATTCAAATCGGCATAATTAATTGTTAAAATTCCGTTGATTGAATCTAAATGCGTTAATAAGAAACCACCTTCAAGCTTTTTGTTTACTCCATCTATAGAAGACGCATCAAATCTCATTCTTGCCGGATTGTACCGGATTTCAGCAGAGAGAGCAATGAGTTCTTCTTTTGCATCAAGATTTATTGTATGAACAAAAGCATTTGCACCTTTTCTCACTTTCAAATCATGTGTTTCTTTTTGATCTGATGAATTCACAACTACAGCGCTCTTCTTAGGCAGACTTCTCGTTGTTTGATAATAATTCCACATATCAACAAAAACGAAAAGGTCTTGAATATTTAGACGCGAATCTCCGACCACCCTAATCGATGGTATTGAATCGGTATAGGGAGCCAGATCAGCGCCGTAACTAAAACCTGGCGTACTCCAAGCTTTTACGAATGCAGCAAGATCAACTAAATCAATTTGATTATCTCCGTTGAAATCAGCCGCTGCTGAAGTTTTGAATTGCGTATAAAAGACTTGTGAATTTCCTAAACCATCTGTAACGGTAAATTTAATTTTGTACTTTGTTGAAGTGCGTAACGATCCGACATAAATTGTGTCGTTAGTTGTTGTAACAGATGAATCAGTTTCGAAAATGTCATCGGTTGAATAGGCTACGTTATATTTAATTGAACTGTTTGAGTCGGTCGCAGCCTGCCAATACAGCATCGTTCTTCCCCAACCCAAACTCGATGGTTCTTGCATTTCATTAAGATTTGCAACATCAAATTTTGGAGGAACGTTATCTATTCCAACGCTGTCGAGTTGAATAACATACGAAATCTTGTAATTCGACTGCAAAGTAATTTTTACTTTTACAAATCCTTCAAAATTTGGGAGATTATTTTTTGAATCCCATTTGAGTGTATCAACAACCGGTCCTGGAGTATTGTTCTTCAAGAATGCAACCGAACCCAGAACGTCTATAGGACTATTTGTTTCGTTAAAATATTCGAACTTGGTCATATCGAGTTGTTCACCCGGCGTACTAAAATCATAAGTAAATTTAATCGTATCTTTTTGAGTTGCGCTTAACAAGGCAACTTTCGGATAAGAGCCGATCACTAAATTCGTATCATTCACGTCATTAATTGAAACATCATATTGATCCGAAATTCTTAATCTCGCAGAAACAGATTTTTGATTGCCAACCAGCCAATCATAACTTTGTAATTTAGCATCTTGTATCGGGAAACTTGTAGGCCAGGTTAATCCGTTATCGAGAGAAAGTTGAATACGAACTGAATCAATGTTTTTTGATTCCCATGTAATTTTTTGAACTGAATTATTTTGAACAGCTATCAACTCATTATGACTGGTTAAGGTAATTGTACAAATTGAAAAAGTTGTATCACTTGCATCATAAATTGTCGGATAAGCAAAATCGCTAACCCTTACCATACATTGAGTTGACGGAGTGTTAGGGATGGTCCAAAAGTAATGTGTCGAATCAGGATTAATGTTTCTGGCATCTTCAATCGGATTCCAATCCGCCCCGCCATTCAAAGAGTAATCAATGGTCACGCCCTTCAAATAGGCTCCTTCCCAGGCAATAGCATAAGTCTTTCCAGCTTGCACTTTCTGAGATTTTCCGCCGTTCGGATATTTTAGTGCAATGTAGCTTATCACGATCAAACTATCACTTGCATCACTGATCGTCGATTGTGAAAAATCGCTTACCCTTACGCGGGCAGATTGAGTTGGAGTATTCGGAATTTTCCACAGATACTGAATTGAATCCGCAGCAACAGTATCTATATAACGCCAATTCTTATCGTCGGTAGTGTATTCAAGCTTTACTGTTTTAACAGTTTTTGGGCTATGTGTCCAACGGATCAAATACGATGTTCCAATCTGCTGTCCGCCGCCGCCGTTAGGTGAAGTTAATTTCAGGTAACTCACGGTAAAGTTACTGTTGCTTGTATCTGCAATTGCCGGATTTTCTACGTCCCTAATTCTCACTTTGAAATTTACATCGGCAAAGTTGATATCATCCGGAATATTCCATGCATATTTTTCAAGCGAAGCTGCTATGCTGTTGGTTGTAACACTCTTCCAATCAACTCCGTTATTTGTAGTGTACTCGATCTGCAGGTTGGTTACAAATTTATACTGCCAGGTAATATCTTTGCTTGTTCCGGTTTGCCAGACTTGTCCACCATTGGGAGTTAACAGTTTAAATTGTGCAATTGTAAAGAGCGAGTTGCTTGTTCCGGTAAAAGTTATATCCGAAGTACTTCTAATTCTAATTGAACAAGAATCTGAAGGAGTTTGTGGAACCAACCAATCAAATTTTCCTGATAGGGAAGAAATTGCCTGGGCATTTGCTATAGGAATCCAAGTTTTTCCGTTATCCGTGGTATAGTGCAAATCAATCAAAGGAATATTAGCGCTTCCATTCCATTGAATTGTATAAAGAGTGTTTTCCAAAACTTTGATTGATGAACTTGGAAGCAAAACTTGCAACCGTCCAATTCGGAATGGACTGTTACTTGAGTCTCTGATCTCGGAATTTGCAACATCGGTAATGCGTAAATAAGCTGAATCGCTTGAAACGTTTTCAGGAATTGCCCAGTTGTACTCACCCAAACTTGCAGAGATCGAACTAACAATAACACTCCAGTTTTTACCGTTGTCTAAAGAATATTCCAATTTCAGATTAGAGAAGATTGGATTTTTCGTCCAGGTAATTTTATTAGTAGAACCGGCATGGAAAAATTCTCCGCCGTTCGGTGTAACAATTGTTAAAATACTTATGGTAAGTGTGCCGTTACTTGTATCGGTAATCGATGATGAAGTTGCAAAATCAGAAATTCGAATTTTCCCGGCTGTAACAGGCACAGTGGGAACTGCCCAAGAATATTTTCCGAGCGCTGCGCTAACACCGGTTGCAATAGTTTGCCAGCCACTATCATCAAAATATTCTATCTTCACCGAAGTAACACTTGCACTGGCGTTCCAAGTAATATTCTTATTGCTTCCGGCTAACCAGTTTTCATTTCCATCGGGTGAAGTTATATTGATCCAACCAACTGTGAATGCAGTGCTGCTCGAATCTTTCACCGTCGCAGCAGTTACATCAGAAATGCGTATCAATCCCAGCGTTGTTGATAATCCATTAGGAATCTGCCACGCATATTTGCCCGAAGTTGCGTCAACAGCATCTTTAAGCACCTGCCAATTAGTTCCGTTGTCTAAAGAGTAATCTATCCTAACTGTAGAAACATATTCAGCTTTCCATCTAATAGTATCCACAGTGCCCGCAGAGAGACGCTCTCCTCCGTTTGGATATGTTAATGTTACAGATGGAACAAAGATTGCGAATTTACCGGAGGTATCGCTTATGCTTGAATTTACAGAATTATAGATTCTAATCTTAGCTTGAGATGAAATTAAACTGCTTGGAATTTTCCAGGTATAACTGCTGTCGGAAGCATTGATAGAAGTTGCAACCGTATCCCATGATAAACCGCTGTTGGAGGAATATTCAATTCTTACCGTTGTAAGATTTGCACTGCTATTCCATTTAATTGATTGCGTAGAGCCTGAAGCCCAATTCGTTCCTTCAACAGGAGAAGTGATCTTCAAGATTGCAATTTTAAATGTTGTATCACTTAGATCAACGATCTGATCCGCTGCAGTAGCGTCTGATATTCTGATTCTCCCAAGGTTGGTTGTTAAATCTGATGGAATAGTCCAATCATATTTTCCAGTTGATATTTCGTTCGCGGCAATTACCTGATAGGTTGCATCGTTATTTAATGAGTATTCTATTTTTACGTTTGAGACACTGCTGCTCTTATTCCAAGCGATTTGATAAGTACGTCCCGCTTGGAAAATTTCGTTTCCATTAGGTGATGTAACTGCGATCCAACCAATTTTGAAAGCAGCATCACTTGTATCAGAAATTGAAAGTGCGTTTGCGGCTACAACACGAACTTTTCCTTGAATAGTTTGATAAGATTTTGGTATGTCCCAACTGTACTGACCCAAAGATGCAGTTACGCCGGTCTTTATCGGGTCCCAGGTCGATCCGCCGTTCGACGAAAATTCTAAATTAACCGAAGTTATATGAGAACTAATTTCCCACTGAATTGTTTTCGTACTTCCGGCTTGATAAATCTCTCCACCGTTAGGCGATACTACTTTTATTCTTGTAACACTAAAATTATTTGCGCTTGAGTCTGAAATAACCGGACCGGGACGCACATCGCTAATCTTGATGCGTGCTTTATTAGTTGAGAGCGTGTCCCAAATGCTCCACTCATATTTTCCCGCTGAAGCTGCAACATTCGATTTAAGCGTTCTCCACGATTGCCCTTCATCCAAACTATAATCAATGTTTATCAAATCAACGAGCGAACTTGACCATGTAATATTTTTTGTCAATCCGGCTTGCCAATTTTCGCTTCCAACCGGTGATGTTAAAGTTAATGAAGGATTATAGATCTTGAACTGGTCACTGATAATTGAAACTGATGTATTTGCCGAATCGGATATTTTAATTCGGGCTGTAGAAGAGACCGTGTTTGGAACCAACCAACTATACGATTTTAACGCTGACGAAACTGAACCGTTAACGGGTAGCCATGAAGAACCGTTGTTCGTTGAATATTCAATTTTAACGGTTTGGATATTTGCAGAATTCCAGGTGATCGTTTGATTGGTATTCACTTGCCATTCGTTGGAAGCAACTGGTGAACTTATTTCTAAGTGTTTTACTGTGAAAACTGCTAAACTCGAATCTTTTATATCAGTAAAAAGAGAATTGCTTATGCGAATACGTCCATTTGTTGAAGCATTAGTTATTGCATTTGGGATTGTCCAACTATAGCTGCCTAACGATGCGGTTGTATCGGCAATGTAATTCCAGTTTGCGCCGTCATAGAATTCCAATTTTACATTTTGTGTATTGAAACTTGCATTCCATGTGATGATTGCTTTTTTACCGGTTTGATAAATTTCTCCACCGTTAGGTGAAGTAAGATCAACCGAGCTGATTGAGAACGATGCGCCACTTTTATACGATATTAAATTTCCGGAAGCAGCATCACTTATTCTCATTCTCAGTGAATCGGAAGGAGTATTCGGCACGCTCCACGCATATGTTGCCGGACTCACAGGAAGCGCTGCTTGTAAGGTTGTCCAACTTGTTCCATTATTGGTTGAGAGTTCTAATTTAATAGATGAAACACTTGTGCTGTTCTTCCATGTAATATTCTTTGTAGAATTTGCTTGGAGATTTTCTCCACCGTTTAACGCAGTAAGCTGAACGTATCCGACTTGGAAACTTAAACTACTGGTATCTCCAATTGCATTATCATCAGCATCCAAAATTCTAATTTTTCCGTTTAAAGAGGAGAAAGAAGTGTCCGGAGTCCAGGTATATGTTTGCGAATTTGCGGATTGCGTATTCGTCAACTGCTGCCATGAAGTTCCGTTGAAGTAATCGATTTTAACTTGAGAAACGAGCGCACTGTTCCACTTTATTTGATAGGGTGAACCGGCTTGAATATATTCACCGCCATCGGGCGCAACTAAAGTAAGCGAAGGGTAGAATACAGAGAAAACTGAACTTGTATCGGAAATTGTAGCATCCGCCGAATTATGAATTCTAACTTTAACTTGACTTGTATTTAAATTTGCCGGGATATTCCATAAGTACTGGCCTGCACTTGCTGAAGCAGCAGTTTTAATGGTATCCCAAACCGTTCCGTTATTAGTTGAATAATAGAGATCAACATTTGCAACGTCACTGCTGCGATTCCATTTAATCAGATTCGCTTTGCCGCTTCTCCAATTTTCTCCCCCCAGAGGAGAGGTTAACTCAATATTGGAGAGGGTAAAGACCGCATCGTTTGTATCTTGAATTGCAACATTTGAAGCAGCATCGGTTATTCTGATCACCGCTTGTTGTGTAACGGCGTTCGGTACAAGCCATGAGTATGAATTTGTTGAAGCAGCTACGTTGGTGTCAATCGGTATCCAATTTCCGATACTCGAAGTTTTATAATATAAATTTACTTTCGAAACATTTGAAGAGGCAAACCACGTAATATTTTTCTTGTATCCAACCTGCCAGCGTTCACCACCGTTAGGAGAAGTTAGAACCACATTTGCGATTTTAAAATTAGCATCACTTGCATCAGCATACGAAGGATTGAGATCATCACTAACTTTAACTTCAACAGAAGAACTTGAAATATTCGGAATTGTCCAATTATAAAATCCAGTCGATGCTGTTAAGTTTGTTTGAATATTATTCCAGCTAATTCCATCGGTTGAATATTCCAACCTAACTTTTGTAATATTTCCACTGGCGCTCCACTCAACTCTTTGAACAGAACCAACTTGGTATTGTTCACCGCCGTTCGGTGTAACCAAACGAATTCCATTTACAGCAAACTTATTATCACTTACATCTGAAATTGTAAAGTTTGAAAGTGCATCGCTAACACGGATTAAGAATGCATTTCCCGGTGTAACAGTTTGGCTCGAAACCGTCCATAAATATTGTCCCGAACTTGCCGTCTCATTATTTTTAATAAGATTCCAGTTCGTTCCGTTATCTGATGAATAATCAATTCGAACTAAAGAAATGTTTGAAGAAGCATTCCATTTAATCGTATCAACCGATCCGGTTAGAATAATTTCTCCGCCATTTGGCGCTACAACTTTAACATCTCCAACAACAAAAGGATTTTGATGAGTTGCTGAAATTGTGTTGTCAGAAGCATCACTAACACGAATTTTAACTTGAGATGAAGCGAGATTCAACGGAATTGCCCACGAATAAGTTCCCGCAGCAGCAGGAGTCGAGGCAATGATCGTATTCCAACTTGTACCATTATCGCTTGAGTATTCCAACGCAACGTTTGTTACAAGCGTACTTGTCCATGTTAAATTCTTCGAGGTTCCTGCCTGCCAATATTCTGTTCCTGCCGGTGCAGTTAAGGCTAATTGTTCTACAGTAAAGTTACCGCTTTGACTAAGAATTGTTGCATCAGCACTGTTACTGATTCTAATTTTTGCTTGTGCAGTTGCTGATGAAAAAGTAATGAGATATTTTCCATCACTTGCTTTTACAAGATTACTGTATGAAGACCATGTTGAACCGCCATCAGTTGATAATTCGATCTTAACGAATGAAATATTCGAGGAGGCTGTCCAGGTGATAAAATTAGAATAAAGTTTTCCGGTCTGAACTTTTTCTCCACCGAGAGGAGAAGTTAATGCCAAAGAATTAATTGAAAAAAGATTGTTGCTTTCATCTTTGATAGAAGAGTTTACAGCATCGCTTATCCGGATTTTCATCGAATCCGTTGGAGTATTTGGGATCAACCATAAATAAGATCCGTTGTTAGCCGCAGTGGTTACAGAAGACCATGTCGAACCGTCATTTGTAGAAACTTCGATAAAAACATTTGTAATATTACTTCCCGCAGACCATGTAATGTTTTTTGTTGCACCGGCTTGAAGCATCTCACCACCGTTAGGTGAAGTAACTTGCACATTACTGATTTTAAATACCGAGCTGACTAATGAGTTTGAGGAATTTGAGACGTCGGAAATTCTTACCAAGGCTTGATTGGTTGCAAGGCTTGCCGGCAAAGTCCAGTTATATGTACCGCTTGATGCTGAAACACTAGAGATAACTGTCGCCCAATTCGCTCCATTATTTGTTGAATAATCTATCTTCACATTCGCAACATTGCTAATGTTCCATGAGATTGGTTGAGTGGTTTCACTCTGCCAATATGAGGCTGCTGTTGGACTTGAAATAGAATAACTCGAAATTGTAAATGTATTATCGCTAACATCTTTTATCGAAACATCCGCATTATCACTGATCCGAATTTTTCCTAACGTTGTCGCTGTACTTGGGATTGTCCACGAGTAGGAACCTGTATTCGCCGTTGAAGTCAATGTCACCCAATTAGCGCCATTATCGGAAGTATATTCTATGAGTACGTTTGCAATATTTGAACCTGCTGTCCATGTAATGTTTTTTGTGGAGCCGGCTTGTAAATTTTCACCACCGTTTGGCGAAGTAACAAACAAGTTACTAAGCTTGAAAGCTGAACTAACAATTAAGTTTGAAGAATTTGCAACATCAGAAATTCTTACCAATGCTTGATTAGTTGCTAAATTTGAAGGAACCGTCCAATTATACGTTCCGCTGGATGCTGAAGTAGTTGCAACAACGGAGAGCCAGCTGCTTCCGTTATCTGTTGAATAATCAATTTTAACTGCGTTAACATTGCTGATGTTCCAATTGATCGCATGTACGGTACCGCTTTGCCAATAGGATGCTGCAGTTGGACTTGAGATACCGAAACTTGAAATTGTGAATGTACTGTTGCTAATATCGGTGATAGAAGAATTTGCTCTATCGCTTATTCTAATCCTGCCTAAAGTAGTTGTTTGCGCAGGGATCGTCCATGAATAGGTTCCGGAATTTCCAGAAGTTGTTAATGTAGTCCAGTTACTTCCGTTATCTGATGAATACTCAATTAACACGCTATCGATATTTGAACTTGCAGACCAGGTAATATTTTTTGTTGAACCAGCTTGCAAATTTTCACCACCGTTTGGTGAAGAGACTTGCAGATTTGAAATTTTAAACGCCGCACTTTCAGCAATACGAGTAACATCAAGAGCATCATAAATTCTAACTTTAGCCTGATTGGAAGAAATGTTTGATGGAATCGCCCAATCTAATTGCCCTAAAGAAGCCTGGATTGGTGATGCGGTTATTGCAACCCAGTTCAGTCCGTTATCTATTGAGTAATCCGCTTTTACGTTTGCAATATTTGTGGAAGTCCATTTGATTGTTTTAGTAGTTCCACCTTGCCAATATGAAGCAACGGTCGGATCAGTAATTGATAAATTCGAAAGAGTAAAAATATTATCGCTTGAATCTTTTAGATTTGTATTAGCAGTATTAACTATTCGTATTCTTCCGGTGGTGGTGGCGGTATTAGGTATCGTCCAGGTATAACTTCCGTTGTTTGTTACGGTTGTTAAAGAATCCCAAGTGTTTCCATTATTTGTTGAAAACTGTATAAGGACATTAGCTATATCACTTCCGGCTGACCAGGTGATGGCTTTTGTAGTTCCAGCCAACCAATTTTCACTTCCGTTAGGAGATAGGACCCTAACGTAAGTTACTTTAAATAATTGTGAAGAATCTGAAATTGTCGGATCGGAGGCAGAACTTATTCTGATTTTTGTATTTGAAGATGAAACGTTATTTGGCACAGTCCACGTGTAAGCTAACGCAGCAGCAGGGGTTGAAGCAATAATATCAGTATAACTTCCACCATTATTGGTCGAGTATTCAAGTTTAATATTGGATAAGTAAGATGACTCCCAGGTAATTTGGCGTGTGTTGCCGCCTTGTAAATAATCTGATGCAACGGGAGTTAATAATCTTAATTTTGCAATTGAAAATGAACTGTTGCTCGAATCCCTTATTGCAGAATTTGTCACATCAGAAATTCTTACACTCATTTGATTAGAATAAATTGATGTATCAATCGACCAGGCAAACGTACCCAGAGCAGCATTTACCGATGGAGAAACCGTAAACCAATTTTGTCCAGCGTTCGTTGAGTATTCGATTTTTATATTTGCGATCGTTGGACTTGAGGTCCATGTAATATTTTTTGTAGCGCCGGTTTGCCATATTTCTCCCCCATTAGGAGAAGTAACCGTAAGCGCAAGAAATGAAAACTGTCCGCTTGTACTCGCTATATTTAGTGATGAATTTGCATCGCTAATCCTGATTCTTCCGGTTGATGATGATAAAGAAGATGGAACCGTCCAATTGTAGGTTCCTCCGGTTGAAGGATAACTGCCTACAATAGTATTCCAATTTGTACCATCATCGGTAGAATATTCAATTTTAACTTGCGTAACACTGCTGCTGTTCGTCCAGGTAATTTGTTTTGTAGAGCCGGCTAAATAAATATCGCCGGTAATCGGTGCAGAAATTTGAACTGTACCAATTTTGAAAACATTATCACTTTGATCTACAATTACAGCATTCGATGCATCGGATATTCTCACAAGAACAGTAGATGAACTTAAAGAACCACCAATCGCCCAACTATATGTACCTGAAACCGCCGGATATGAAGAAACTATCGGAAGCCAGTTTGTTCCGTTATCTAAAGAATAATCAAGATTTACATTTGTAATATTCGCACTAGACCAGGTTATAGATTTGGTATTCCCGCCTTGCCAGTACTCTCCCCCGTTTGGTGAGGTAAGCGTAAGTGATGAAATTGTAAAAAGTCCCGAACTATCTTTTATTTGTCCTGTTGAAGCATCACTTACTTTAATTCTTGCTTGAGAAGAATTTAAATTACCTGGAATCGTAAAGTTATAAGTTCCGGTAGAAGCGCTTATAATAACGGGAAGAGTTGTCCAATTACCTCCATTATCAGATGTGTAAGCAATCCGAACATTGTTAACACCTTGTGAAGTCCATTTAACAGTTAAGATTTTTCCGGCTTGATAAAAACTTCCGGCAAGCGGTTCGGTAACAGTAATTTTACCAACGATAAATCTTGAAAGCGAAGAGTCGCTAATTTCGGTTGTTGCAACATCGCTAATCTTAACCAACATTTGAGACGAAGGTTCATTTGGAATAGTCCACGCGTATGTTCCTAACGATGCTGTTACAGTAGCCGCAATATTTTGCCAGATTGTTCCGTTGTTGGTTGAATACTCCAACTTAACATTTGAAATACCGGAACTAACCCAGGTAATATTTTTAGTTGTTCCGATCGTCCAGCCTTCACTTCCATCAGGCGAAGTTAAGTCAAGTTTTAAGATGCTGAACGTCGCGTCACTTTGATCAAGAACATCGCCAACTTCTGCATCAACAATCCGGATTCTTGCAAGTGTAGAAGGAATGTCGCTTATCGTCCAGGCATACGTTCCAACGGATGCAGAAACATTGTTGGCAATCGCCGACCAGTTCAATCCGTTGTCTGTTGATACCTGAATATTAACTAAAGAAATGTTGGAAGCTGACCAGGTAATATTTATTTGTTTCCCGACTTGTAACTTTTCTGCTCCATTTGGACTTGTAACATTAATTTTCGCAAACGTGAAGACGTTATCACTAACATCATTAATTTGGTTATTGGTAACGCTCGATATTCTAATTCTCGCCAACGATGAAGGAGTTAGTGTATCGGGAATACTCCAACTGTACGTTTCCAAACTTGCGTTGATATTCGATGCAATCGGTATCCAATTTGTACCGTTATCCGTAGTGTACTCAAGATTAACCTGACTGATAGTTGAAACATTTTGCCATGTAATAGTTTTTGTATTTCCAACAGCCCATTTCTCATTTCCGTTTGGTGAAGTTAATCGAATGGAGCCGATGGTAAAATAACTGTTGCTAATATCGTTCACCGTTGAATTGCTCGCATCACTTACACGAACTCTTGCTAATACAGTAGGATCATTTGGAACAACCCACGCATAAGATTTTGCAGAAGCTAAGGTTGAATCAACAATCGTTTTCCATGTAGTGCCGTTGTTGGTTGAGTATTCAATTTTTACTTTTGAAATTGATGAATGATTTTTCCACTGAATGGTTTGCAGACTTCCAATTGGAAAATTTTCAGCGCCGTTGGGCGATACCAAAGAAATGGAACTGATATAAAAAGCACTATTGCTTGTACTTGTAATACTTGCCGCCGGAAAATCGGCATCACTTATTCTAATGCGGGCGTAGTTGGAAGGCGTGTTCGGTACAGTCCAGTTGTAACTTGACGCTGCGGCTGGCGTTGAAGCTGTAATTGTCGTCCATGAAGAACCGTTATCTGTGGAATATTCTATTTTAACATTTGTAACATTTCCGCTATTCCACAAAATTTGTTTAACACTGTCTGCGGGAAAATATTCTCCTCCAACAGGCGAAACTAAATCCAATTTCTTGATTATAAAAACCGCATCGCTTTGATCGTTAATATTTAAATTATCGGCATCACTTATTCTAATGAGCGCTTGATTAGATGAAAAATTTCCAACTGTCCAATCATAAAATCCTGTGTTTGCGGCAATATTAAAAGCGATTGGAATCCAGGTAGTTCCATTGTTCGACGAAACTTCAATGGTGACATTCGCAACGTTTGTTGAGTTTGTCCATTCGATCCTTTTCGTTACGCCTTTCTGCAAAATTTCCGCACCGTTTGGAGCGATTACAGAAAGACTTGCAACTTTAAAACCATTATCACTCACATCATAGTTTGTCGAATCGTCTGTAGAAATAATTCTTATTCTTCCATCCGAAAAAGAAAATCCGGGGACGTTCCAACTTAACGTTCCGAGACTTGCATTTACTGAATTTTGTATTGCAGTCCAGGAATTTCCGCCATCAGTTGAGTACTCAACGTTGATAGTGTTAATCGAACTGGAAGTCCAAGTAATATTTTTTGTAGATGCAGGAGCAAATCCTTCACCGCCGTTGGGTGAAGTAATTTTTAATGAAGAAATTGTAAATACATTATCACTTGCATCGTTAATCGATGAAACTGATGCGTCCGAAATTCTTACTTTCGCTTGAGCTGTTGCTGATGATGCAACTCTCCATGAGTAACTTTCACTTCCGGCTGCAATGGGACTTCCATTAATAAAATTCCATGTTGAACCGTTATTAGTAGAATATTCTAAATTTATAAAATCCACATTTACGGAAGTCCACGTAATTGTTTTAAAAGAACCGGCAAACCAATTCTCTCCCCCGTTCGGTTTTGTTAAAGTTAAAGAAGTAATTAAAAAATTACTGCTTGTATCAGAAATTTCTGGAACGGAAGAAAGACTGATTCGAATATTTGCGCTTGCAGAGGGAGTGTTTGGAATCGGATTCCAAATATAACTTGCCGGTGCAGCCGGTAAATTTGAAACAATCGTTGACCACGATCCACCGCTGTTTGTGGTGTACTCCAACTTAACAGTAGCAACATTTGAACTTGCCACCCATTGAATTGTTTTGGATCCCCCCGTTTGAATTTTTTGATTTAAAGTCGGACTTGTGATAGCTAATCTTACGATCTGAAAAGAAGTATTTGAAGTGTCTGCAATTAAGTTATCATCAAAATCTACAATTCTAATTTTAGCTTGATTTGTAGAAATGGTACCCGGAATTTCCCAAACATAACTTCCACTGCTTGCTGAAGTTTTATTTATTACAGTATCCCATGACGCCCCATTATTAGTAGTAAACTGAATTTTTACATTTGCGACCGCATCACTTATCCATTGAATTTGTGTTGATCTTCCGGCTTGAAAAATCTCACCTCCGTTTGGCGCTATAACCGTAAGAGATTTTGGAGCAAACTCCGGATGAAGAAACTTCGATCCCAAAGTTGTACCGCCATAAAGCAGATTGGCAAGCAGCAAAAAAGAAAAGGTAACTTTTAAAAATTTTTTCATATAATTACTCTCCTATTCACTAACGAAAGATGTGAATATGATTTTCATTCGAAAGCATACTATTAATAATTTATTCTTATTACCGGAGAAAAAACTAAGTAAGAATTAGTACGGTAAAACGGCAAAGGTTTGGTCGAAAATCTATAAGATGTAAAATATCGGAAATCTAAACCGATAGTGTTATTAAGCATAAAAAACATTTTGAATCCTACGTAACCATACGATTCTGTGTAATCATAACTAAATAAAGTTGAAAGGTTATGAGCTAGTAACCCGCCTTCACCTGATATGAAAGCTTCAGCGAGTAAATTATTCTTGAATTTGCCTTTATTGTTGGTCTCAAGGTCTATTAGTTTTATCTGATCCGGATCAAGTAAAAAATGATAAATATCATAAGAAGAAAGTCCTAAACCGACTCCAAAAGCTCCTACTTCAGAAAAATTAAGTAATTCTTTTTTTCTTACAAAAAATGTTACGTGATTTCGCTGTGAATAAAATTGCGTTAAGTAATTGATATTAAAATCTTTTGTTTTGTACTGCGTGAGACTTAACATTCCTTGAAGCGTTACTTCAATGTCCATCATATCGTCCCAGAATAACTTTAAGGGATTTCCCTCGGCTTTAAAGTAGAGACTTGTTCCCGTATGGAATAATCGTTTAGAAATATCCTCAGACTCTATTCCCAGCACAGGTTGTCTTGATGGAAGACCGGTTCCCATTTCTAAAACGTAAGTGTTATTCGGTCGGTTGTTAATCAAGTAATCGATATAGGTAACTTTAACACCTGCTACATAATCAGGGTAATACCAGCCCGGCATAGCGATAAAATCATTTCCCCATCTACCAACAAGAGATACCAGATATTTATTTTTTTGATTTGTTGTCGCATTCCAAAACATCAATTCGGGCTTAAAAAAATGGAGATAAATATCATAATTATATGAATATTTATTGTCATACTGGGTTTTTGTCAGGTCGTTAAGAGCGTAAAATTGTTTTTTCAAATCCTGGTACATTTCTTCACCAAGAACATTTTTAATGAAAACATAATCACGAATTTCATCAAAAAAGTAATCTGTGCTATCTTGTGAGGCAAGTTTTGATTCTGTAAAAAATCGAAGAATTTCAATTTCATCATCGTAATATCTTTTCCGAAGTTCTACGAAAACGTTACCGTCGTAAATATCACGCGATTTTACCATCAAGGTTTCAAGCGATGGTTTTATTCCTTGAATGGCGAGTGCATTTTTCACCACAAATCTATTATAAAGTTCACGAACGTAAACGGGGTCTGTAACAACCCATGTTTTTTTGAGATCATTAAAAGCAGTAGTGTTATACTCCAAATTGCGGTAAATCTTTTCTAACCTAAGCTCTTTTGGATCAGTAATTTTTAACGGGGCGAATTTGGGTTGAACAACTACCGGCTGCTGATTCGGCACTTGAGTGACGGAATCTGTATTCGGCATAGTGCTTACAACATTCGTATCTACCGGAGCAACGTTTGTGGCAGTAAGTGAATCTGTTTCTTGTGCAAGAATTGCAGGGAACATCATTAATGATAAAATTGTAATAATTTTTTTCATAGAAATCTCTAAAATCCGTATCGATATCTAATTGAAAAATAAGACGAACCCTCTTCGGCTTCCCATTGCCTAACGGCGCGCATAAAAGGAACCGAGATATAACTTGTTTCAAAACGGAATGAATGCAATGAAGAAAACTCAATCAGCTTCAGCCAAAATTTAATCGTTAACTGATTATCGAACAGCCTAAAACTGGATCCGAAAAAATCATTATTCTTTGGAGCAAAATTCAAATATAAAGTTAAAGCAGGTTGCACTTTATTGAACACCTGGTTTAGGCTTCCGCCGGTGGAATAATTAATTTTTTGAATATTATAATTAGCCGCTCCAACATCAAACCTGAATCTTAACGTCATATCTTCGCTTGTGTTCCAATAGAAAGACATCGATGATTCCCATTGCTGAGGACTGAAATAAGCGACCATTTCCCCTTTTCCATCAACAAATTTTACGGAAGGAGTAAAATCTTTTGTAGCTCCGGTTGCCAAATAAAAATTAATAAACGGAAATCCGTATGCACGTGATGCACTTAAATCCAGAACAATTCCGGAGCCAACATTTAGTTTAGATTTAGAACCAAAAACGAAAGGTAAACTTCCAACGAGACTTGCCGTGTTTAATTTTGCTCTTCCCATTAAACGGGCATCAATAATAAAATCTTCGAGGAGATTTTGTGACGCACCGGAGATGGTAACTAGAGAACGGATACCCGCCGTTAAAGACATTGCCTGCCACGGGTGAACATTTAACACTTTAGCTCCCATGTTAATTTCACCGCTGATTGTACTATACCCTAAATCCAAATCTTTATAAAAGAAAGAAACATCGCCAAAACTGGCATCAATTTTATAATCCGTGGCGGCTGTTTCCTGCGCTTGACCGCGGGATCTTCTCGCTTTTTTTTGCGTATCCAACACAACTTTGGGGTAGTGGTGAGTGCTGTTCACTTTCTGAAAATTGAGAAAGTCTTGATTGTTTTTACTTGAAATGCCTTTGCTCTTGTTTACCTGCTCGTCAACTTTAATTCCGAGCAATTTAACTGGTTCATTATTTTGAACTAAAAATTCCGCTAATTTAAATAAGGCGGCATAAACTTCAGGATGGTTAAAATAAAGTTCTTCAATATCTTGAAAAGTAAGAACGGTGTTTACTTCTTTTGAAGATTCAGAAGAAGAAGTCCCGAAAAAATCTCCCGTTGAAGCAGCTTTATCAACGGTTTCCTTAACTTGTAATACTATCGTTGAATCAAACTCAGCATTTTCCTTCATGAAAACAACTTCGTAGGAATGAGTCTCTGCCGGATTGAAATTAAATGGAGGTCTATCGTTTATTCTGGGAATATTTTGCAAACCTTCCAACTTTACGGCGTTTGCTTGAAACATTATTGAATAGGTATCGAGATAATTTTTATCCTCGGCAAGTTTGCGCTCGATTTTGTTATAAGTATTCTTGAGATTTGTTTGTGCATTTACATTCTCAAAAAGCAAGAATAAAAAAAGAATAAAGATTAGAGGGACGGCTGCCTTTTTCACGAATATTCGCTTATTAGTAATTAATTCGTATTATCGGAGAAAAGACCAGGAATGAATCATATCTCCACGGATCATACTTTTTCTTATCAACACCATAAGTATTAAAGTAACGAATATCCATTCCGAAAGTATCATTCAACATAACTTTCATCTTCACCCCAAAGTAACCAAA
>JAVHOS010000141.1:30580-47402 GCA_036170205.1 Ignavibacteriaceae bacterium
TTGGTCAGGTTATCAAAATAGTAATCACGATTTCTAACCTTGTCGTAAATTTTATCGTTTAAAATTTCTCTCAAATAAAAACCATCAATTACAGGATCAAACACATATTTTGGTTCCGGTTGATTTATCTGATCTTCCGGGATGAAAGCGAAAAATTCTATTTCATCGTCATAGTATCTTTTACGTACTTCGATGAGGATATGTCCGTTATAAATATCATCTGTCTTTTGTTGAACAAACTCACGGCTCACCTTTTTGTCATTAACGCGGAAAGCATTTCTAACCACAAAACGATTATAGATTTCTCTAATAAAAACAGGATCGTTAATAACCCACTGTTCCTTCAAATCATTAAAAGCTATTGTGTTGTATTCTAAAGAATTATAGATTTTCTTTAGATTAGCGGTTGTAACAGAATCGGCATCTTGAGAAAATCCGTTCTGAAAAAAAATTAAACTTAAAAGAAGTAAACTAAATTTTTTCATAATTAATAATCTCGCTTTAAATTAAAATCCATACCGGTAACGTAATTGTAGAATAGCACCACCGTCTTTGTTTTCCCAAGGACGATTTTTTCTGGCAACTGGAGCTGAAAGGTAAGTTCCTTCAAATCTGATAATATGTCCACCGCTTATTTCCGCTAATTTTAACCATGAGGTTAAAGAGACTTGGCTATCAAAAAACCTGGCTTTTAATCCATAGAACTCACTGTTATCAGAAAAGAAGTTAAAGTAAAAATTTAGTACAGGATAAAAATTATCTTGCATCAATTCTTTTTTAGAAGGACTCTTTGCTGTTCCAAGATAAGTACCTTTCCAAACATCATAATAACCGGCTCCAATATCCATTCTAAACCGGCTGTTCATTTTATCACTCGCATTCCAGTAAAATGACATTGTAGCTTCAGCCTGAGAAAATGAGAAGTAGGCTTCACGGTCTGTTCCTTTCGGAATTGAAACAGCAGGGCTTGTATAGGCTGGTCCGCCGGCATTCAAGTAAACATTTAAAAATGGAAGTGTGAAGGGTCTTGTTAGTTGAATATCAAATCCTCCTGAAGTTCCCATATTTAATAAAGGTTTGTCCGCCGCTATAAATGGAAGAGACCCAATGATTTTTGAAGTATTCATTTTGAGTCGTCCCATAATTTTAACATCTACCATAACAGCTTTGTTAAGGTCTGTTTTTTTATCTGAAATGCTAATCAACGTTCTAAACCCGGCATTAAAAAGAGTAGCTTGATAAGGTAATAAATTCAATACCTTTTCAGTAAATCCGTACTCAACACTAGCCCCGCCCATAGCGAAGTCCATAATTTCATGGGAAAAACTGATTTGAGAAAAACTCGCATCAAGCCTGAAAGATGTCTTTACTTCTTCTTGCGCAGCGCCTCTTTTTGCTTTCACCGCAATTTTAGGTTTGGGATACCAGTGGAGGTGATTGGTTCGCATAAAATTTAGGTAATCGGTATTATCTCTTGAAGATATTCCCATGCTGGTTTGGATTTCAATATCCGGATTTATCCTCAACAATTTTTCGGGCGGCGCATCCTCATTCTTTTTAATATAATCTCTCACCTTATTGTATAAAGCTGAATACTGGTCGAAGTGGTTCAATTTCAGATCATACATATCCTTAAATATAAAGTCCCGCGAAATGTCTGTCTGAGGTCCGCCGCCGCCGCCGCCAAAAAAGCCTCCCTCAGCGGCGCTTTTATCAACCCTTTGTTCAATGTAAAGAAGTTCTAAAGAATCAATTCCAACGGCATCCATAAGAAAAACGAAACGGTAAGTAGTAGTCTCGTTTACTTTAAAGGAAAATGGGTCATCATCTTTCCTTGGTAATGTTGCAACAGAAGGCGGGACTGAAATCGGCCCCGTAAAATCGATATAATGCAAGTTCAAATAAGAACTATCTTTTTTCAATTTTAAATCAATTTTACGGTAAATATCATCATAAGATTGAGCATCGATAATGATGCTGAAAAATATGAGATTTAATAAACAGAGAACAAAATATTTTGGTCGCATAAAAGTCTCGATTAAAAAGTAAATATTATCTTATTATTGTTGCTCGGAATTCTTTCTTAACATTATTTTCAAATTGGGTTGAAAAAGTCAAGGTAATCTTTACATCTTGACTTTGACCCACGGGAATTGCAGAATAAACATCATTATTGATCTGCAAAACTAAATAACCAAAACTACCTGCTTCGTATGTCGTTAGCCCGGTAATCAAACCTTCAAAATCACATGTTACTCTATAATTTCTAAATTTAGGCTTTACTACCACAAACCCGGTTGGAGTATTTCCGATATAGGTGAAAAGGAATTCCCGATCTTTCGGATTATCGATACTTATATAAAATTCATCTCCTTTATCATCCTTAGTAACTGTTTTCCATCCGGCGAATTCAGTCAAGTTGGGGCGATTAATCGTAATCTGCCAAACTGATTTTAATAATTCATTTTTTGAATTTTTGAAAGTAAAATCTTTACCGTTATACATACCGGTGATTGTCAATTGTTTTCCAACAAACTCGGTATTATTAAGAACGGTATCTAAATTTACAATTGGACCGGAACCACTGATTATCGTTCTTCCACCATCTTCAATTTTAAAAGAATAAGCATTTATGTCTCCAAACTCCACAGTTGCAAAACTAAATGTTCCTTGTTCTCCGTAAAAATAATCAGGCCGGATATTTAAGGCAGACGCAATAGTAGGATAATTTACATTTACCAGATAGTAGAATTCTCTATTTAATCCTCCGGTTTCTCCTGTGGCTTTAACAGTAACTCTGATGTAAAAGGTTCCCGTTTGCTCAATAGATTCTTTTATAAAAAGAATGAAAGTTGTCCCTCTTCCACCGGCAGTAGCTTTAGCGAAATCTTCTTTTTTGGGTTTTTGATAAAAATTCTTACACTCCCGTATTTTTTTCAGATTCACATCAAGTAGATCGACAGAATACTCGATTCTTAAAATGTTACCTAATACGAAAGGAGATACGTCAAAATTTTGGAAGGCGGCGACGTTGATGGTGTCCCTCACTTCTACTTTTTGAGCTAACGAAAAAGTAGAGACTAAAAGGATAAAAAGAAAAAATAATACTTGTTTCATATAACGCTCTTTTAATAAACCAAAGTTATTAATGAATAACCTATTAATTTGTGAACTAAATCAAAACAATAAAATATTTATCATAATCCCGGTAAAGGGATTATGATAAAATAAAGTACAGAACTAATAAACCTCGATTCCCTTAGATACTTTGCCGCCCTGGCGTTTAGCGCTAATTGAAAATGATTCAACAGGACTCTTGGCAGTTTTTTGTTCACCAACCATTTTCTTTAAAGCTTCGAGTAAAAAATTAGGCAGGTAGCTCGGGAGTTGTCTTTCAACTTTGCAGTAAGCTTTGAATTGAAATTCTCCTGCAGATTCAATTTTACCTACTAATTTGCCATTTCCATCTTCTCCGCGAACGATCTGAAAACTTCCATTACTAGACTCAACCGTTAAACCTGCGTCAGGCCATCCTGCTGGTTTTGGTGAACCGGGAGCTACAGTAACGAAAAATTCTACCGATTTTTTTTCCTCGTCCGATACCAGACCAATCGGAGTTAATACTACTACAACTTCCGTATTTTTAGGATCGCCAAGGTTAAAATCTGTTCTCGCCTGAGGAATTGCAAGCAACAATGGACTTTTATAAGAAGCTGCCATACTGCTTAACATTTTAGTACGAACTTCCTTTTGAGCCTCCTCATATTCATCTCGCTCGGTAATAACAACAAGTAATTCCGTAAGCAAAACGAGATAGAGGATAAAATAAACTAAATTCTTTTTCATTTTTGTTCCTCTATTTTTATTTAGACTTTAAAACTTTGTTTCAACTCACTCATGGTTTTCATGTATTCATTTCTTATTCCGGTAATTTTCTGAGTTAAGCCGGCAATTTTTTCTACGTAAACGTCAATTCCTTTAAGTTCTTCCATCGCTGTTGCTCTAAAGGTATCTGCTTTGTAGGTAGCTTTAACTTCACTAACTGCGGCGAGATATTCTTTGTTCATATGTGCTAATCGTTTTGAGATCTGAGTCATTTTTTCAACGTAGTCATCAATAACTTTTAGATCTTCGTATGCAATTCCCTTTAATTGGGAAAGTTCTTGTTTAATAGTAGCAACATCTAACCCGAATTTTTCAGTAGCTTTTGGATTATGTTCAGACACTGAACCATGAACCTCCTCGGGAGTAAAAAAGGTTACTATTGACAAAGTTAAGAGTAAGAAAAACTCAAGAAATAGCGCAGCCATAACCCAGTTAGGGTCTATTTTATCTTCTGCGCCAATGAAAAATTTAGGAACGATAACAAGTTTCCCGGCAATAGAACCTAACCCTCTTAAACCGACAATAATGATAAGAACCGCTGCACCCATATACACAACACCTTGTATATTGTTTGCATAATTCGGGATAACCGTATGAACCATCCACTTACCAAAAGATGTTTTTGGTGTGTTAGCTGTTTTGACTTGTGTACTCACTTTATGACTCCTTACTTTATTTGATAAAGATTAATTAATGAAAAGTACCTGAAAAACTTTAAATGGCTTTTAATTTTAACCTTCTTAAGAATATCCAAAAGTAAGGTTAAAATACTTCCAAAATAATTTGCCTGAATACTTGGGAACAAGTTTATGAAAAATATTTTAATATTTCAATAACTATTTTAAATATTTTCATTTTTTATTTTCCTCGAACCAAGAAAAGAATTCACTCAAAGCCTCACGTCTTTCCGGCGGTACATAATTAAAGTTTATACCGCGGGGAGTAATTTCCCAAAATTCTTCATTAGTAGTATTAAAGATAATGTCTTTTACTTTTTCAATTCTACTGCTTGGTTCTATGGTCATATCTTGATAGATAATGCGCGCCAATTCTTTATCACCCTTCAAAAGATAATATCCTGCTAATTTTACTTGTGCAATTCTTACACCGATAAGAGAAATTTCTTTTGAATCAATCCCCTTCCCTTTGGATTCCTCAAGCGGTTCATCAAGTTGAAGGAACTGCATAAGCAGGGTGTGAAGATTTGGTACTTTTAGATCAAATGCAATTTCATTCAGCCGGCAGAGATCATGCGCGGCAGTTTCAAGAATAAACAACACCTGGTTTTTATTTGCTTCTTGCCCGTAATAACGAAAATAGAAAGCAACTTTTTCAACTTCAACCGGATTTACAACGAGCAATTCTTCACCAACTACTCTATAATGTTCTAATGTATTGAATGCAGAACGAGGGTCTTTTTCCCGTATCGCTATCCGAAGGTAAGAATTAAAATATTGGAAAGCACAGGTAAGCGCTCCCTTATCTTTTATTTGAATCGCTTTTATTGCAATCAGTTCTGAATTTAGGAGAACGCCGGATGCTACATCCCTTAAAGTTAAACGCGAGTTGTTAAAAACTAATTCCAATAGTCCGAATATTTTTCTTTCAATTAAAACTTTTTGTTCTTCAATTTGGTTCATCACATATTGAGAGTAACTAGAAAAATCAGGATCAAAATATTCTTTGCCCGAAAGGTTAAACCATTCCGCCGGCAATTGGGATTTTCGATCTAAATATTCTCCAATAATCTCACGCAAAGCATTTATACACAAAAGTGTTACAGCTCTATCATTTTGGAAGACGGAGTTAAGCGCAATATCTCCAAAGAAATTAATGTTTTGGATCAACTTGTCTTTTGCTGAAATTAAATCACGCTCTTTCCCGGATATTACATTATCAAGAAGTTTAACCGATTTTACTTGAACATGCGAGAGAAAATTATTTGGACTTAAAAAATTAAACACATAATTGAAGTGCGGAAGAACTATCATCAAACTAAAAATGATTAACAACAAATTGAATCCCACACTGTAGAGAGTAACAAAATCAGATCTAACGGTATTTGTAACTAAGATTGTATTAACGCCCGTGATGATAAAAAGTCCAATCACAGAAATATTTTTCTTGTCCTCAACGAACAAGTCCATAATTTTTGAAGAATACTTGGTTGCAGCCAATTGAACGATAATCGCTACTACGGTAATCTCTATCCCCAAAATGGAAGTTACCAATTCCCCCAATCCGCCTAATGTATTAGTAAGTGTTCCAACATCACTATTGAAAAAGGCATAAAATATCGACTCTAAATGCGCCTTTAGAAGAAGTGAATCAATCCATCTGTTAAAAAAATATATGGTAAAGCTAAACCCTAATATTAGTAAAAGAGGTTTTAACCATGGAGAGGAATGAACTTCTGAAGCTACAACTTTCTTTTTCATTAATTCCTAATTAAGTTTACTCAAAAATATCATTTACAACCATTTATACAAACAAAATATTTTGTAATTCAAAAAAAAACCTTTAGCTTTGCATCAAAATTATTAACCTTTAATTCTATCCTGAGAGATAGGCAAGGATCAAATGAGAAACATTTTTTATAGATTAATTAAGAAGGACCTCTGCGGCTGTTAGCTAAAGAGGATTTTTTGTATATGGACATCAAAGCAAAAATTATTGATGAGATTGGGCTCAACCGGATCATCACCCGTTTTACGCACGAAATAATTGAGCGGAATAAAGGCTCGCTCAATTTAACGTTGATGGGAATGCGTACCCGCGGAGAATTTCTTGCACAAAGAATTCACGCCAAAATAAAAGAAATTGAAAAGGTCGAGATTCCCCTCGCCATTCTTGATGTTACCTTGTATCGAGACGATTTCCGGATGAGGTTAAAACAGCCGCAAGTTTCTGTCTCCGATATTACTTTCGATATCAACGGAAAAAATATCATCCTGATTGATGACGTTTTGTACACCGGCAGAACCGTTCGCTCCGCGATGAGCGCAATCATGGATTTGGGACGACCAAGTTCTATTCAGCTTTGTGTACTCGTAGACCGCGGACACCGTGAACTTCCCATCAGCGCCGATTACGTCGGCAAGAACATTCCAACTTCAATTAATGAAGAAGTAAAAGTAAAATTAAAAGAAATTGACGGCGAGGATGCCGTTTATTTAGTAGAAGAAAAATAAAAGGAAAACATAAAATGCCTCTTTCAAGCAGACATTTATTAGGTCTAGAAACTACTCCCAAAGAAGATATAAAATTAATTTTGGATACCGCCACTACTTTCAAGGAAGTTTTGGAACGACCGATAAAGCGCGTACCAACATTACAAGGAAAAACAGTTGTTAATTTATTTTACGAAAATTCAACACGTACCAGAATCTCTTTTGAGCTTGCAGAAAAAAGACTTTCTGCCGATTCCGTAAACTTTTCGGTTTCAACAAGCAGCGTTTCCAAAGGAGAAACTTTTAAAGATACCATACGAAATATCGAAGCGATGAAAATAGATATGGTTGTGGTTCGCCACGCCGCTGCCGGAACTCCTCTCTATCTTACACAACTTTGCGATGCGCACATTATCAATGCGGGAGATGGTATTCACGAACATCCAACGCAAGGTTTACTTGATATGTATTCCATCCGTGAAAAACTTGGGCGACTCGAAGGAGTTAAAGTTTGTATTGTTGGAGATATTGCACACAGCCGGGTTGCTCTTTCAAATATTTTCGGACTGAAAACCATCGGCGCTGAAGTTTCGGTTTGCGGTCCTGCAACAATGATTCCGCGCAACATAAAAGAACTTGGCGTAAAAGTTTTTTATAACATTGATGAAGCCATTCAAGAAAATGAAGTATTGAACGTTCTACGAATTCAACTTGAAAGAAAAGCCGGTGGAAATTTCCCAACACTGCGTGAATACCATACCAGCTACGGAATCACAAACGAACGGCTTGAGAAAAATGGAAAAAATATTCTCATACTTCATCCCGGACCAATAAACCGTGGAGTTGAAATCTCATCCGAAGTTGCCGACGGAAGCCACCAAATTATTCTACAACAAGTAACAAACGGCGTTGCTGTGCGCATGGCTGTTCTCTACTTATTAGGAACTCAAAACTAAGGAAATTGAAAAATGAAAATCGCGTTAAAAAATTGCCAGCTTATACAACCACAACAAAAAATAAATAAGAAATCAAATCTTTTAATTGAAGACGGAATCATAATTAAGATCGGGAATCTTTCTGCGGAAGATTTGAAACACGCAGAAGTATTTGATATAAAAGATAATTTTGTAGCTCCGGGATTTTTCGATATGCACGTTCACTTACGGGAACCGGGACGCGAAGATGAAGAAACCGTGCAAACCGGCTGCGATGCTGCTGCTCATGGCGGATTTACCGGGATTGCTTGCATGCCGAACACCGAACCGGCGTTAGATTCTGCTGAAGTTATTTCATTAATAATAGCAAAAGCAAAAAATCATTTAGTTGAAGTTTTTCCGGTTGGAGCAGCTACCGTTGGACGCAAAGGCGAAGTGATCTCCCCTATGGCAGAGTTGTTCAACGCCGGCGCGGTAGGTTTTTCTGATGATGGCGTCGCTATTAAAAATGCACGAATTCTAAAAACAAGTTTGGAGTATTCTTCAATGTTCAATGTTCCGATTATTGAGCATTGTGAAGATGAATCGCTTGCCGGTGGCGCGATGAACGAAGGAACTACTTCAACATTTTTGGGACTTCCTCCAATCCCTTCTGTAGCAGAAGACCTCATCGTTATGCGTGATATTTTGATGGCGGAATACACAGGCGGCAAAGTTCACATCGCACATATGAGCACAAAAAAATCAGCTCAAATGGTGCGCGAAGCAAAGGCAAAAGGAATCCGTGTAACGGCGGAAGTTTCTCCACATCATTTCACTTTAACTGAAGAAGTTGTGAAAGGCTACAACACAAACACAAAAATGAATCCCCCGCTCCGCACTCAAGAAGATGTTGAAGCAATATTGGAAGGATTGAAAGACGGCACGATCGATTGTATCGCCAGCGACCACGCGCCTCATTCGCTTGAAGAAAAAGAAATGGAATTTGAATACGCTCCAAACGGAATTGTCGGACTCGAAACGCAAATCGGTTTAGCGCTAACGGAACTTTACCACAAAAAAGTTTTAACAATCGAACAACTCGTAGAAAAGTTTGCGATCAATCCCCGCAAGATTCTCAATCTCCCAATATGCAAATTTGAAGTTGGAGAAAGAGCAAATCTTACCATTTTTGACGTGAACGAAATTTGGTCGGTCGATATTTCTCAATTCAAATCGAAATCGAAAAACTCTCCTTTCAATAAACGATTGTTAAAAGGAAAAGCAACGGGAGTAATAAATCAGAAGAAAATGTTATTTCAAGGAAAGTTAAAAGAGATTTAGTTTTGGGTAGAAGGATAGGGTTTCTTTTAGGAAAAGAAACCCTATTCAATTAGAAGGTTGAAATAAAATTCAATGAAATATTTTTAGTTGATTGAGGATTTGGATTTGCATCAAAGTATAAACTCCAGCTTGTCTGCTGTTGTAAATTTTTATTGTAAGCAACAACCGAACGAACCGCGTTAATAATACTGCCCAATCTATTGATGAGCATCGCGCCAACTACAAATTGCAAATTGTTATAAGCATGCTGACTTGACATCCACATGCCTCTATACTCACGCCTTTGCGTTTCAGTTTCCCATTTCCAATTCATCATATCTTTGTCGAACATTTCTTTGAATCGTTGTTCAAGGGCTTTTTCATCGTTGTATTGATCGATGTTTTTATAATTACCGATTGTTGCAAAGTAATCATCATTTTTGCTGGTTAAAGAAATTCCGCCGTAAGTTTTTGCAAACGATTTGTAATTCTCTTTCTTCCAGTCGCCGTAAGTATTCACGCCAAAATAAACGCCTATCAAAGCCGCATCGGCAATAGTAAAATATTTTCCGGACTGGTAATTGTTCGCGTATAACTCCCCCATTCCCGGCAGCAAAGCAGAATATAAGATGGCGATGGCGATGTTTTTCTTAGCCGGTGTGGTTTCTAAAAATTCTTTATTAATTCCATTTTCACTTATCGAGTGATCTATAAAAGTAAATTTGGATAACTGCGCCGGACTCTTTACTTGGCAGTTAACCGATTGCGATAAAAACGATACCGTAACGAGAAATAGAATGACGAATTTTTTCATATTTTTTTTAATTAAACTTATGGCTTAAACTGCTAACCGTTCAACGGAAAAATTTGCCCCTTCGAGCGAAGCGGTACAATAATTTCCGAAAACTTTTTCTATGCTCACTTCTGTAAATTGATTCTGTAACTCACTCAAGAATGGATGAAATACTCTAATGTAATTTGAAGTAAAGCCTTTAATGATGCCGTTATCATTCGCTTCTTCAAAAAGAACTCTTTCTTTTTTACCGACAAACTTTTCTTGGAAAGCGAATCTCTTTTTATCACTTAGAATTCGTAATAACGTACTTCTTCTCTTCTTTTCTTCTTTTTCAATTTTTCCCGGTAACGAAACCGCTTTTGTGTCCGGACGCTCGGAATAAGAGAAAACATGTAAATAAGAAATTCCCAACTCCCTTAGAAAATCATAAGTCACTTGAAAGTCTTCATCAGTTTCACCGGGGAAACCTGTAATTACGTCAACACCGATTCCAATTTCAGGATTGATCTTATTCAATTTTGAGATGAGCTTTTTATAATCTTCGGTTAGGTAACGACGCTGCATCAAACGAAGAATTTTATTCGTGCCGCTTTGTAAGGGAATATGAAAATGCTTGCAGAGTTTTTCCGAAGATAAAGAAAGCGAAATAATTTCATCGGTTAAAAGATTCGGTTCGATCGAGCTTATGCGGATACGAAAATCTCCTTCAACTGAAACTAACTTTTTAAGAAGATGATAAAAATTAATTTCAAAAGATTTTCCATAATCGCCTACGTTCACTCCGGTTAAAATTATTTCTTTATACCCCTGCGCTATTATCGAACGGAATTGTTCCAAAACTTTTTCCGGTTCTAAACTGCGGCTTCCACCACGCGCCAAAGGAATGGTACAATACGTGCATTTATAATCGCATCCGTCTTGAATTTTAAAGTATGCGCGGGTACGGGAATCAATATCAGTTGAAGAAGCAATTCCAAAATTATTATCAAGTTCGCTTTTAGATGAAGTGAAGATGCAAGCAAGTTCCTTCTTTTCAAAATCGTTTAAGTAAGAGAAAAGATCAAATTTTTCATTGCTTCCCAGAACCGCATCTACACCTTCTATCTTTGCAATTTCTTCGGGACGAAGTTGGGCATAACATCCGGTAACGATTACGAAAGCACCAGGATTAACTCGTAATGATCGTCGTATTACTTGTCGGCATTCCCTTTCAGCATTTTCAGTAACCGAACATGTGTTGAGCACATAAACATCTGCGTGGTCGGAAAAATCAACTACCGAAAATCCGCGTGTAGTAAATTGTTTTCCAATCGCAGCGGTTTCGGAGAAATTTAATTTACATCCTAATGTGTGTAGTGCAACTTTTTTATTCATACTCTTTAAAAACGCAGAGACATGCCATGGCATGTCTCTACATTAATTACCAGATTATTTATTATTCTTGTACTTGTTCCGGTGGAGCAAGACTTTCTTCCGGAAGTTCAAAGTTCGGGAAGTCTGCCGAGTTTACCGTAACGGTATCAGCCGTCATTACATCTTGCGGAGTCATTTTTTCGAGTTTATGCGAAGTAATGAATTCCTGGATAACAGCTTCATCTTTATCTTTTAAGAACGCCAACGCACTCATAACGATTTTCTTGTTTTCTTTATCGAACTCAATGACTTCTAAATCAATTAGCGTATCGATCGGAAAATGGATCGAGAGGTTTTTGATTTTTGCAGTTGAAAGATGGCTTGTAGGTACAAATCCGTCAACATCAAGAGGAAGTTCAACGATCACTCCTTTTTCTATGATGCGAACGATCTTAGCCTGGACTTCAATTCCCACTGCGTAAGATTTTTCAAATGTATCCCAAGGATTGTCTTGAACTTGTTTATGACCAAGAGAAATTTTTCTCTGATCAACATCAACGGAAAGAACGAGAACTTCAATTCTTTCACCTTTTTTAACAACTTCCCCGGGGTGGCGGATTTTCTTTGTCCATGATAAATCAGAAATGTGAACAAGCCCGTCAACGCCAGGTTCAAGTTCAACAAATACTCCGAAGTTGGTAAGATTTCTTGCAATACCATGATGTTTTGATCCGACAGGATATTTCTGCATTAATTCTTGCCATGGATCCGGTTCGAGTTGTTTAATTCCAAGAGAAATTTTCTTTTCTTCTTTATCCAAACTAAGAACAACGGCTTCAATAATTTGTCCCATTGCAACAACTTGCGACGGATGTTTGATGTGCTGTGTCCAGCTCATTTCGGAATTGTGAATCAGTCCTTCAATTCCTTTTTCAATTTCGATAAACGCGCCGTAATCGGTTAATGAAACTACTTTACCGGAAACTTTCGTACCGATCTGTAATTTCTCTTCGATATTTTCCCAAGGATGCGGCAGAAGTTTTTTCAAACTGAGTGAAATTCTTCTCTTCTCTTCGTCGAAATCAGTAACAACAACATTAATGGTTTCATCAAGTTTAACAACTTCATTCGGATGACTGATTCTTCCCCAGCTCAGGTCGGTAATGTGAATTAAACCGTCAACGCCGCCGAGATCTACGAACACACCGAAGTCGGTAATTGCTTTAACAATACCTTCGAGGATTTGACCTTTTTCAAGTCTATCAAGAATTTCTTTACGCTGATCAGCCATCTCTTCTTCAACAAGAACTTTATGAGAAACGACAACATTTTCGGTCGGGATATTGATTTTAACAACTTTGAAGTCCATCAATCTGCCAACAAAAGCATCAAAGTCGCGGATCGGGCGAACATCAATTTGTGAACCGGGTAAGAATGCTTCCATTCCCATAAGGTCAACAACCATACCGCCTTTAATTCTGCGAACAATTTTACCTTGAATAATTTCTCCGGTATCATGTGCGCGAACAACTTTTTCCCAAATTCTGAGAAAGTCTGCGCGTCTTTTGCTAAGAACAAGATTTCCTTCCTGGTCTTCAACGCTTTCGAGAACTACCTCAATTTCAGCGCCTATTTTAATCGGTTCATCGGCGGAAAATTCATCTTTAGGGATTTGACCTTCGGATTTGAAACCGACATCAATGATAACGGTATCTTGTTGAACTCTAACGATAGTTCCTTTGATGATTTCGCCTTCTTTTACATCGCGGAAGGAATCCCCGTATAATTTAGAAAGGGCAGAGAATTCTTCTTGCGAATATTCTTCTTCATGAAAGAATTTTTTCGCGCTGTTGAATTCATCGAGGAGTGATTTTTTTTTCTTTTCGGACATTGAACCTCCAAAAAAATAATTATCTGTATTTACTTTCCAAGTCATCAAATGAAAATAAAAACAGTTAATTTAGTTTTACATTATTAATTAATGATGACTTATAAATTTCTATTTTTTAACATGATCTTCAATAACAATTTTAATTTCTTCCATCACCCATTGCGGTGTAGAAGTTGCGCCGGTGATGCCAATGGTTTTGGCGTCTCTAATCCAGGAATAATCTATTTCTTCTTTTGACTCTACAAAAAAAGTGTTGCCGTTTACCTCTTTGGCGATTGAGAAAAGAACTTTCCCATTACTGCTCTTTTTTCCCGCTGTAAAGATAATAACATCGTTTGAAAGGGCAAACTCTTTTAGCTTTTTTTCTCGCCCTGAAACCTGCCCGCAAATGGTGTCTTTTGCGTGGAATTCTATCGCTTCGTCTTCAATTGTACCGATAACCAGTTCCTTAACTTTTTCTTTTAAAGAAGAAGCAATTGAAGCGAAAGTCTCTTTATCCATCGTTGTTTGTGAGAAAAGAACCGTTGGAAGTGATAAATCTACTTTCTCCAAAGCTTCTTCCAAGGTTAAAATAACGATTGCCTTGTCACCGGTTACTCCGCGCAGACCAATTACTTCAGCATGATCTTTTTTACCGAAAATAACAACCTGGTAATTTTTATCAACGAACTTTTTAATTCTTTCCTGGACTTTTGTTACCACCGGACAAGTCGCATCAACCAATTCTATCCCACAAGTTAAAGCTTTTTTGTAAGTTGATGGCGGTTCTCCATGAGCGCGAATTAATACTTTGCTTCCTGCGGGAATTTTGTCAAAATCTTCAACTGAAATGGTTTCCATTCCTAATTTTGCAAGTCGTTCCACTTCAGATGCATTATGAATTACATCTCCGAGAGAGAACAATTTTGAAGAATTTTGCAATTCTCTTTCGGCAAAATCAATTGCCCGAACTACTCCCCAGCAAAATCCGGCGTTTTTATCAATTGTTATAAGCATGTCACTTCCATTTTAAAAAAGAACAATGCTTTTTGCCTCAAAGTTCAACACCTTTAGACTTGGCAACCTTGGTTACTTTATCATAAATAAAATTTACTTGTTCATCAATAGTTAAAAAGGAGGTATCAACGGGAATCGCATCTTCAGCTTTTAAAAGAGGACTTTCTTTCCTGCTTGAATCAATTTTATCACGGTTGAGCAGACTTTCTTTAACAAGATCTTCGTGAATATGCTTACCTTTTTCGATCATTTCTTTTGTGCGTCTTTTAGTTCGCTCATCAATTGTAGCCGTTAAAAAAAATTTTACATCTGCATGGGGGAAAACTACGGTTCCAATATCTCTTCCTTCCATCACGATTCCGCCTAAAGCTCCAATTTCTCGCTGTTTTTGCACCAATATTTCGCGAATTTGTTTTATTTTGCTAACATCACTTACGTTGCTGTTAACTTCGTGAGAACGGATTTCTTCGGAGAGTTCAATTTTATTTGCAAAAACACGGGAGTCGCCGTCTTCATAGATCAATTCGATATCAGTTTCTTTTAACAGCTTAACGATCTCAGATTCGTTCTTGATTATCTTGTGTTTTAAAGCCAGAAAGGTAATTGCACGGTACATAGCGCCGGTATCCAAATAAAGGTACTTAAGTTTGTTTGCAAGAAGTTTTGCAGTGGTGCTTTTTCCCGAACCGGCAGGCCCATCGATAGCGACTATTAATTTTTTATTCATCGGGTGAAAAGTTAAGGAATTCTTAAAAAATTTACAATTTTTCCACAGAGAAAAGGAATAGTTTTAGTAAACTTCTTTTCCTCCAAGCTCATTTTTAATGTAATTAAAGAGCTTGGTGTCGGGAACCTCGTTCCTTTGGCTGGATTTATCCGATTTCCCTTCGGATTTTTCTTCCGTCTCTACCATTTCTATGAAATTTAACTTCAATTTTGCCCCGAATATTTCATATGCTTTTTGGGTAAAATAGTCTTCATGCTGATCGATTACGTGTTTGGAGAAATCATCTGCTAAATGAACGTTAAGTGTGGATTCGTTTACACTAACCGGAGAAATTTGTCCCATAATTTTTCCAAAAAGCAATTTCTTTTCTTTGGTAATTGAAGAGACGAATCCTTCCCACTTCTTCACGAACGTGTCATAATCAAACAAATTACTGTTCTGCTCGAAAGTTGCTTTGTCGATTGTTCTGGCTATTGCCGGTTCGTTTTTAGAAATTTTCGGTGAATTTGAAGAATGAAGAACTCGTTGCTCATTGTTTTGTTCAACTACTTTTAATTGAGGCGCTGAAGTTGGCACTTGATCCGCAGCTTTTTGGTTCGCGATTGGGATTACTTCAATCTCAGAAAATTTCCCGGAATTAACCATTCCGATTAACTGCGAGATCGTTAACGTAGATTCCAACCCGATAATAAAACAGAGAGCCATTTCAATTTTCAGTTTATGGTTTACGGCAAAACGGAGATCGGCGGAAGTTTTTGTAAGCGAGTTAATTATTCTAACCAAATCATTTTCCGTAAATAAATTTTTGTTCGATTGATAACGCTCCTTATAAATTTCAGCGGTCTCAATTAAGGTTGTAGCCCCCGATATTTGGACAGTTAAAATATTTCTAAAATGTTCAATCAATCCTTCAAGAAAATCAGTGAAGCTCCAGCCATTTTGATAAATTTTTTCTGCGACTGTGAATGCTGTTTGGTAATCCTTCGATTTGATCGCATCGGAAACTTGAAAGTAGAGTTCATCATCAATGAAGTTGAGAATCTTGATTACCGTTTCATACTCAACTTTTTCTCCGCAAAACGCAACCACTTGATCAAAGAAACTTTCTGCATCTCGCAATCCGCCATCCGATTTTTTTGCGATTAACGTTAATGTTTTATCATCGATCAAAATTTTTTGGTCGATAGCTATTTTACTTAAGAGAGCTTTAATTGTATTTACGTCAATTCTTCTAAAATCGTATCGCTGGCAGCGGGAAATAATCGTTATCGGAACTTTGTGAATATCGGTAGTTGCAAAAATAAAAATGGTATGTGAAGGGGGTTCTTCCAACGTTTTCAGCAATGCGTTAAAAGAATCTTTTGTAAGTGAATGAACTTCATCAATAACATAAACTTTATACTTCCCTTTTGTCGGGGCATATTTTACCGAATCGCGTAAAGTGCGAATGTCCTCAATCCCGCGGTTGGAAGCGGCATCAATTTCAATAATATCCATTGATTGTGTTGATTGAATTGATTTACATATTTCACATTCATTACAAGGTTCGGCGTCTTTTGGATTTTCACAATTTAAAGCTTTAGCAAGAATGCGTGCAGTTGTAGTTTTTCCAACACCGCGCGGACCGGTGAACAAAAAAGCATGAGCGACTCTGCCACTTTTAATTCCGTTTTTAAGTGTGTTTGTAATATGCTCTTGCCCAACAACTTCGTCAAAAAGCTGCGGGCGGTATTTTCTTGCTGTAACTACAAATGACATGTGAAATCC
>JAVHOS010000142.1:0-3598 GCA_036170205.1 Ignavibacteriaceae bacterium
GTCGTTCCCAATTTCGATGCGCCGCAAAGTAACACAATGCTGTTCGGACGAAGAGTGTCAAGACAAGTTGAAGTATTAACCATCATGGTAACCGTTACGGTTTGCGCTAAAGTTTGAAAGAGCGAAGCGCCAATTAGCATCACCATGATCAGTGAGAAATACAAGAAGTTGAATTTGTGTTTCATAATTCTATCCTTTAGTTTGTTTAAAATTTCCTTTAAGTGATACCATTTTATAATTTAAGTTGAAGCGTGAACCGGTTTGAACTTCCAAGATGAACAAAGTTTTGATACGCGTAATCAAAATTGATCAAGACACCACCGATCAGATCAATTTCGTGGATACTGGTTCCAAAGGTAAACGTCGCTTCGTTATTCGGAAGGAATAAATCTTTGTATCCGCCGCGTACTTGAAATTTATCTTTTAAAAATCCAAGTTCGCAGCCAAGGTTAACGCTTTGTGCATTATCGTTTGGACTAACACCGTCCATCGCAACGGTTACTCGTAATTCATCGTTATTAATTATTTCATCGGAGATACCAACACGCATGATTAATGGGAGATCAAAAGCATCAGTGTTTAAGCGTGCAGTGATGCTCTGGTTTGTTCCCTGCTGATTTGAAATAACCGCGGGGATATAAAGGTCTTCTCCCGTCATCTGAATTTTCGTTCCGAAATTTGAAATACTTGCACCAAGTCGAATTCCGGCAAACGGAGTTTGATAAAGCGTACCAATATCGAATCCAATCGCACTTGCGTAATCATTGTAAATGGTTTCTCTGATATATTTAAAAGTTCCGCCGATTGAAAAACGGTCGGTTAAATTGCGGCTGTAAGAGACTCCCAAAACAAAACTTGAAGCGTTAAACATTTCGCCGGTTCCCATCGGCTGGGCGGGAGTTGTAACTTCCATATCGTTTGTGTGCATAATGCCAAGGCTCAATCCAGTTGTCCCATATTCTGCAAGGGGAATTGTAATTCCAACAAAATCGAAATATATTCCCGGAAGCCAAAGCGAATGATCAACCAGCAAGGTGTTTTCTTTTATTGATGCGGTTGCCGCGGGATTCCAGTATAAAGATGAGGGATCATTCTCCATAGAAACATACGCGCTTCCCATTCCAACTGCTTGCGCTCCTACCGGTATCCGTAAAAATGTTGCCCCGGAAGTTCCAACTTTATTCACCGACTGCGCAAGAGCAGTAAAACCAAAACTTGCAATGCAGAGAAGCATAAGAGCGGCGTAGTATTTATTCTTTTTCATTTTCATCTCTGTTCAATTTTATTTTATGATTGCGAACGTTCCGGTTTTTTGTCCAACACCGGGAGCTTCAACATGATAAACATAAACGCCATAAGCTATTTCAAACTTTTCATCACTCAGTACATCCCAAATTTCAGTTCCGTTTTCCGCAAGCGCATTGTGGTCGATCTTTTTTACCAGCACGCCGCTCACATTAAAAATTCTGATTGTGCATTGTGCAGGCAAATTGATAAAATGAATTTCACGCGGTCCCCTTCCGCTTGAATAGGTGTTGCGCGGTTCCCAGCTTTCTGCGGCTAAGTATGGATTGGGAACAACTCTAATATTTGAGAGATCGCTTTTTGCTTTTTCCGTTGAGATAGTTGAACCTTGCATCTTAAATGTGTAAGTGTCGTAAGAGAGAAATGGTTTGAAGAGAACAATTTTAAGAGAATCTCCCGACTGCGGATTTCTATTCCCTTGCCGTTTATTCAAAACCACCTGCCAGGTAAATTGAAGCTTGCCGTTCTGACTCGGTTCAAGAAAATAAATTGCATCAACCAGATTTGAGTTTGTTGGATTAATGGTAAATCTTCCATCATTTCCATCGGCTTCACTAAAAGCGAATGGAATTTCTTTATTCTGTGTTAGACTAATAACTTTAAAGTTTACCGCTTTCGATGGAAATTTTATGAACCCGATAGCAGTATCTTTTGATGTTCCCGTACCGACATCACCAAAAACTATTTCATAATCGTTCGGACTTTTTACTCCATTCACCGAAAGCAATGTCACCGGATCGAAATCAAACGAGTAGGCATCACTATTATTCCATCCGGTTAAACTGTTGTTAAGTGAAATTGCCTGTACATTATTCAAACTTAAACGGAAGCCATCCATAACCGGTAATTCCGCTCTGTTTATAAGTAGAGTGTCTTTATCAAGCAGCGTTTTGTTTTTGGTGAGATTTTTTAAAGTGAACGAACGCGTTGTAGTAAAATCTTTATTGTTCACTTTGTAGGTTGTATCCGCAAAAGAAATTTGATATTCGTTTTCGTTATTAATTGCAACTGGGTCAACAACTTCAATACTGATTGAACCACTCGCACCGCCGGTTGTATGTTGAAACGATTTTACTTCCGGAGGTAAATAACCGGCAGCTTCTGCCGTCGGTCGAACGACGGCTACATTTATTCCGTGAGTAATTGATCCATCAGGCGAAACGCTAACTTGAATCGGCGTTTCAGCCGGCGCAATATTTCCTGCGGGATAACCGAAATTATATGCGGTCACCGCGTAGAAATATCTTTGACCGTTCACCACGTTTGTATCAATAAAACTGTGCCTCAATCCGGTTTCATCACCAAGCCAGAACTTTACTCCGTTAATATCAACTTGACTAAAACCTTTCACGCCATCGATTAAATCCGATTGATCTGTCGGATTTAAAAGTGTTTTCACTCCAAATCCATCAGTAATAACTTTCGCATCGAGGAAAGCCGCATCTGTGGCTCGGTAAACGCGGTAACCTTCAAAATTTCTTCCGTTACCGCCGACTTTATTTATGTAACGATCAAAAGATTTCTCTGCAAAATCATCCCAGTAGAGTGTAACTTTTTTATCTCCCGCAACTGAAGTTACCGTTACTTGCTGCGGCGCTGAAGCGAATTGATAATCCGCTTGATACGCAAGATCGGCTTGATGCATTTTAGCTGTAACGCTTGTAACATCATCATCTTTTGTTTTACCGCCTCCGGCGATAGCGATTGAAACTGCCATCCGCTGACGTTGTCCGGGAAGCAATGGGAAAAATCCAGAAGAAACATAAACATCATAATCGCCGATGCCTCTAATCAGATTAATATTTCCGGGAACCATCAGCAAATCCCACAAACCTTGATCTGCGGCGGTTGAAAAATTCAAAGCGCCAACGGGAATTTGCACCGCGCTTGTAACTCCAAGTTGATCGGATTCTCCCACATCAGTTTTATCAATGTTAGGTTCACCTGGAAATTCTGTATTTACTCCTGTTGTTGCCTTTCCATCCGCTTCGCCGAAATCACCCGTGTGCGCTACACCGTCCAAACCAACATCATCAAGAATCGGATTCCAATCTGCATCGTTATCAAATTCATCATCACGCGATTCATCGATCATCGGTGCGACATTTTGATAATTCCATGCGGCATCGTTACCGGGAACAATAAAGCCTCGTTTAAGCGTATCTCCAATTGCAAAGAATAAATAATTTATGAATCGCACCGGTTTTACAACTCCGGTATATTGGTTTATATGGTTTAAGTGAATTGATAAACGCTCGTCAATTAACCCGTTTAAATTATCATCGTATCCGTT
>JAVHOS010000143.1:0-3470 GCA_036170205.1 Ignavibacteriaceae bacterium
AAATTTAATTTGAACCAGCCATTCCATCTTCGGGAACATTAACAGTTAGCGAGAAACTACAACGCCATTTGAGCGAACAGCGAATCTGCTTTTATCATTTTGGTGTTTTTGCTTTTCGTTTCCGCCGTGCAATTTAAAACGCGCTGTTAGTTCTTGCAGATTAACGGTTAAGCGGCTTAAGTCTTCTGCCGAACCGGCAATTTGTTGAATGCCCGCCGCGCTTTCGTGAGTTACGTTGCTTATCGCCTCGATGTTTTTGCTTATCTGTTCCGCCGCGCTTGATTGTTCTTCACTTGCCGCTGCAACTTGCATCGAGAGATCTACTACTTGTTCTACTCCTACTATTATTTCTCTTAACGATTTACCCGCTTTATCCGCTAACTCTTTCCCTTTTTCTACTTCTTCAGTTCCCCTGTTCATCGATTCTACCGCTCCTCCCGTGTCATGTTGTATTTGTTTTATCATCATGGCGATTTCTTTTGTTGCTTTTGTTGTTCGTTCAGCCAACTTTCTTACTTCATCGGCTACCACTGCAAAGCCTCTTCCTTGTTCTCCGGCTCGCGCGGCTTCTATAGCTGCGTTCAACGCTAACAGATTTGTCTGGTCTGCTATATCATTTATCACTTGAACGATCTCGCCTATCTGATCGCTTCCTTTGCCTAAGGCGTGAACGGTTTCTGCTGATTTTTTTACCACTTCGGCTATCCGGTTCATTCCTTCGATGGTTTGGTCAACCACTTTGCCCCCTTCGTTGGCAATATTTCCAGCGCTTTTTGCCGCTTCGGCAGAGCGGGATGAATTCTGCGACGTTTCCAATATTGTCTTCGTCATTTCTTCTACCGCTCCGGCGATTTCTGTGGTTTGACTGCTTTGTTCTTGAGCTCCAGCGGCCATTTCTTCAGCGCTTGAAGATATTTCGGTACCAGCGCTTGCAGTCGCTTCAACAGCTTCGCTCACGCTTTCAACAATTGTTCTAATGTTTTGAACCGACTGATTAAATCCCTTGAATAATCTTCCGATGGCGTCGTTTTCTTTTTCGGGAACTACGTTAACCGTAAGATCACCCTCGGCAAATTTGTTCATTTGCTGAAGCAGAACATTGGTAGTTCTTTCTAAATAATTTTGAGTTTCTTTTGCCGGGGAGATATCGGCAATAAATTCCAAAGCGCCAACAAGTTCTCCGGCGCGGTTTATTGCAGGTGTTCCGGTATATAAAATGTGAATATCTTTTCCGTGAGGTCTAGCGATAGTCTCACCGCTTCTTGTTGCTCTTTGTTCCATTGCCTGACGCAGGCGGCATTCGGGAGTATTACAATGCTCGGTTTTAAACAAGTTATAACATTTTTCGGTTGCACATTCGCTCTGAGATTTCTTTACAACTTCCGCCCCTGTCCGGTTCATATATTTAACATTAAATTCTTTATCGATTATCAACACAGGGGTTGGCAGGTTGTCCAAATATTTAATTTGCATCTCAATTTTTTCAGCCAGCGCGTTAAATGTTGTTGCAAGTTTGCCAAGTTCGTCTGTAGAATCGCTCTCTAATTGAATCGAATAATCGCCTTCCTCCATTTTGGAAGCTGCTATGGCAAGTTGGGTTACCGATTTTGAGATCTTTGTAGAAATGTAATAGGATATGTATAAACTGTTAGCCAAAGCGATAAGAAGAATGATCATTTTTAATTTTGAAGCTGTAGCTGCCGAAGATTCACTATCGCTCAACATGGCTTCAATCGCCGGTTCAATTTTATCTACTTCCAATCTTAAAGTTTCTACTTCTTTATTGATGTTCAGCGCTGCGCCGGAAGCAGCTTTAAAGTTCTCCAGGTAATTATCTATCAATGGATTCGCATTAGATTTAAACTCCGCCGGGAGAGAAGAATTAGCTAAACTATTATGGAGTGACGCCACCGCTTCAGCCTGCATGGTAACATATTTTTCTTCACCCCTCAAAAAGAAATCTTTTTCGTGTCTTCTGCACATCAGCATATCAACCAACAACGATTTGTCGTTGTTGCTTTTAATCATCGACTCAAGCGCATGAACGCTTTCGCGGAGTTTTCCTTCGGCGCCGGATTTTTCGTTAAGTCCGCGTTTTTGCATTAAGCTAACAATATTGTGGAAAGTTGTTCCATAATCAGCAGCGATATTAGCAATTACTTTTCCGTTTTCTGTTTCTTTATACGGTTCAGTAAAAGATTCTAATTTAGTAACGGCGGCATTAACCTTTTCGGCTAACGCCATATCTTTCATGGTTAGAAAGTCTTTTTCACTCTGTCCCGCTTCAAGCATAGCAATGTTAATGTTGCGGATGTCATCGGTCTCTCGCAATGAGGATAATTCATTAAATTGGAAAAGCATAAATAGTCCGAAGAGTCCGAATATAAAACCCACCAGAGCAAGTATCTTCCCTTTAACCGACAAATTGTCAATGAATTTGATCTTCATGTTTTTGTTACCTTCTATTTAACTGATTTATACTGCTTCAACCGTATGCAGTTCAACGTGTTCTTCTTTTGATAAAATTTTCTCAAGGTCGATTAGAATTAATAATCTGTCTTCAAGCTTGCCGACGGCTTTGATATACTCTGCATTAATGCCAACAGCTAATTCCGGCGGAGCTTCGGTAACGTTTTTAGGAATGCGCAAAACTTCGTTCACAGAATCGACAATAAATCCAACCGTTTTACCTGTTACTTCCATAACAATGATACGTGTGTTTTTATCGGCTTCCTTTTTGGGCATTCCAAGGCGCAAGCGAAGGTCTATAACAGGAATTACTCTTCCTCTTAGGTTAATTACTCCATCTACAAAGTCAGGTGCGTTTGGAACTTTTGTAACCTGAGACATTCTATTTATTTCTTGTACATAAAGTATATCTACCCCAAACTCTTCACTTCCGATAAAAAAACTTACAAGTTGTAACAACTCTTCAGCTTCTTTTTTCTGATCATCAAAACTTGTCATTTAAGAACTCCATATTGTTTTTCGTGTATTATTGGGTCAGGATAAATTGCTATCAGTATTTATTATCGGAAAACTTTGGCGATACTTTAATTTTTAGGTGAAATCGGGGTGGAGAAGATTTGGGAAAACCTTTGCTCATCTCAAACAGCAACCTGCTTGAAAATATTTTTGATTTATATCGGTATTTTAGAAAAACGGTGGGCGAAACGGAGTTTCGCCCTACAATTTTCGTTTTTTTGCGTAAGAAATTAGTTGCGTACTATTGCGCCATTGGCACGTACAGCTAAACCACTTTTGTGGTTTCCACCAGCTCCATCTATTTTAAATTGTGAAGTAAGCTGTTGAAGATTAACCGTCAATTTGTTAAGGTCTTCGGCAGCACCGGCAATTTGCTGCACGCCTTCAGCGCTTTCGTGAGTTACGTTGCTTATCGCCTCGATGTTTTTGCTTATCTGTTCCGCCGCGCTTGATTGTTCTTCACTTGCCGCTGCAACTTGCATCGA
>JAVHOS010000144.1:0-3460 GCA_036170205.1 Ignavibacteriaceae bacterium
AGAAGATTTGTTTTTCTGTGTGAGTGTTTTAAGTAGGCAATTATCTGAAAGTAACATTAAAAAGTTATGTCTTACAAATATATCTTGACTTACATATTAGAATAGTCTAACTTTGTACTACAAGTATCAAAGATTAGGAAATTTAAAAATGGAACATGGATTTGTAACCTCAAAAGGACAGATAGTTATTCCTGCCAAACTTAGAAGAAAATATAAAATCAAAACCGGAACCATGGTTTATTTTTGGGAAAAAGATGATAGAATAGAAATGGAACCAATAACTTCTGAGACAATACGAAATAATGTTGGAATTTTAGGCACAAAGGGAAAACTCCTTAAAGCCTTAATGGAAGAAAAAAAAAAGGAGCGCGAATTATAAAGAATTTTGTATTGGATACATTTTCACTTATCGCCTATTTTGAAGATGAAGAAGGAGCTTCTAAAGTTGCGGATATTATTGAATTAGCTTTACACCACGAAGCTGAATTGTTTCTTTGCGTTATTAATTGGGGTGAGATGTATTATATTTCTTTACGCGAAGGAGGAGAAGAGAGGGCAGAATTGTATAAAAGTATTATTCAGAGATACCCGATACAAATTGTTGAAGCTAATAAGGAGTTAACTCTTGCGGCTGCGCGTTTCAAAGCTTTTCGTAAAATGTCATACGCGGATGCTTTTGCCGCAGCTTTGGCAAAAACGAAAAAAGCAATCTTAGTAACCGGCGATAAAGAGTTTAAATCTGTTGAGAAAGAAATTAAAATTAATTGGATATAAAAAGAATCAAAAATATCTATGCACGATCCCTCACCCTGGCGGCCAGTTCATTTTTCTGCCGCCAAGTAAATGCATGTGTAAATGATAGACTTCCTGTCCGCCGTCTTTCCCGGAATTAAAAACTAAACGGAAACCTTTATCAGCTATTCCTTCTTGTTTTGCAATTGCGTTAGCTGCATCGATCATTTCTCCTAAAAGTTTGCCGTGCTCTTTGCCGTTTAGGTCTGTTACTTTTGGAATTTCAATCTTTGGGACGATAAGAACATGCGTTGGCGCTGCCGGATTAATATCGCGAAATGCGAGCACGGTTTCATTTTCATAAACGATAGCTGCCGGAATTTCTTTTCTAATAATTTTTGAAAAAATTGTTTCTCCCATTATTCTTTTCCTTTCTCAATATTATATTTCTTCATTTTATTGTAAAGGTGACTGCGCTGAATGTTTAACGAATCGGCAGTCTTGCTTATATTCCAATGATTAGCGTCAAGCTGCTTCATAATAAAAGCCCGCTCGGCTTTTCCTTTAAAATCTTGAAATGAATTTGAAAGATCAACCATTTCTCCAATGTCTTGTTTTTCGTACGGAACAAGAAACTCAATATCTTTTTTCGAGATTTCTTTTTTATCGATGATAATAATGATTCGCTCAACGATATTTCGCAGTTCTCTGATGTTCCCCGTCCACCGAAAATTTTGTAGAACGGTAAGCGCTTCTTCGGAAAAAGTCGGCATTACTTTTTTATATTTCCCGGAAATATCCTGCGCGAAATGTTTTACAAGCAACGGAATATCTTCCAGTCTTTCGCGGAGCGGCGGGACGATAATAGGAATAACATTCAAACGATGGAGCAGGTCTTCGCGGAAATTTCCTTTTTCAATTTCTTCCGCCAAATTTTTGTTTGTAGCAGAAATAATTCGCACATCAACTTCAATTGATTTAGCGCCGCCAACGCGTTGAATCTTTCCATCTTCAATTGCACGCAGCACTTTTGCCTGCGCTTGCAAACTCATATCGCCGATCTCATCTAAGAAAATTGTTCCTTTATTTGCAAGTTCAAACTTACCGATCCGCTGTTGCATTGCGCCGGTGAAAGAGCCTTTCTCATGTCCGAATAATTCGGATTCAATAAGCTCGTTTGGTATAGCTGCGCAATTCACTTCGATAAAAGGTTTTTCTTTGCGTAAACTTTTTTTATGAATAGCGCGAGCGACTAATTCTTTTCCCGTTCCGTTTTCACCGGTTATTAAAACGCGGACGTCCGTTTGCGAAACTTTTTCAATGAGTGATAAAACATTTTTTAATGTACGAGAGTTGCCGATAATTTCTCCCGGTTCGAGAAAAGTTTTTTTCATCTCATCATTTTCTTTTTTCAGATGAGCTTGTTCAACCGCATTACGCACGGTTATTAAAAGTTTGTCACGGTCAATTGGTTTTTCAAGAAAATCAAACGCGCCGAGTTTTGTTGCTTGAATGGCATTTTGGATATTTCCAAAAGCAGAAATGATAATCACATTTAAAAAAGGAAAATCTTGCTTTGCTTTTGTAAGCACTTCAAAACCGTTGAGATCGGGCATTTGAATATCAAGTAAAACAACATCAAATTGTTCCGAAGATATTTTCTGCAAACCTTCAGTTCCGGAGGTTGCGTAGTCAACATGGTAGTCTTCAAATTCAAGAATGAGTTTTATACTTTCACAAATTTGTTTTTCATCATCGATGATCAATACGGTGTTCATATTTACTGCTGATATTTCTTTATAAAAATTGAGGGAAGCAGAGTTTGATCTTTCTTCAAACTTTTTCCGAAAGCTTCGCCGAGTCTATTCGTTTTTAAGTCGCGGAAATCAATATGATTTTCCGGTGTAAAATTCTCTTCAAAAACTTCTACAAAATAACCAATCGCTGTAGTTAAATCAAAGATTTGTGAAGTGTAGGCAACAAATGCATTTCCGAAAAAGTGGGCAAGTTTGTCTTTGTCGCCAAAATCATTCTTCGGCGAATCAGCTAAAAAATATTTCGGCAGATTTTTGTTTTTCTTTTTAAAAGTCGAATCATCTGCTGAAAGCAAGGGATAATTAAATCTGAAAAGAAATCGAACCGGAACATTTTTGTACGGAACAACAGCGAACGTTAAAGCAAGCAAAGCCTCTTGAACATTATTCCCGGTGAGACTTAAAGCTTTTAAGTAAAGAGAATCAATTGATTGAAGTTCGCCTCTTTGTTCTTTTAAAGAAAGAAATGAATCCGAAGCAATAAATTTCGAAATTGTTTGTACTTCGCTCGAAAGTTGACCGCGCTGGGGAAAGGAGAAGTTGGTAGTGAATACAATACCGAGAACAAAAAAAATATTTTTCATCCTACATTTCAAATTCGCTATTCATCATCACACTTGTATTACCCCAACTTTAAACTCCGCCATCTCAGGATTATTATTTACCGCAGAAAGAGAAGTGGAAATAACTTTTCGTGTTTCTGCCGGATTGATTATTTCATCAATCCAAAGACGTGCTGCAGCATAAAGCGGAAAACTTTTTTCATCATAAGATTTTTGAATATCGCTCAACAATTTTTTCTTATCAACATCAGAAAAAGTTTTATTTTCCAACTCTGTACTTGACGCAAGTTGTTTCAGTTTTATATCGAGAAGCACACTGCTTGCCTGTTGACCACCCATCACAGAAATTTT
>JAVHOS010000145.1:0-11042 GCA_036170205.1 Ignavibacteriaceae bacterium
TAAATTAATTAAATGACAAATGAATAAACTATTTTTCTCAATAATTTTTCTCTTCGCAACCGCATTCATTAATGCGCAATCATTTGAAGTTATTGTAACCAACATAGGTTTCTCTTCAGCCGTACTGCAATCTCTGCAAGGAGAGAAAGTTACAGTTGTAGATTCAGTCTCAGTTGAAACAAAAAATGTTTTCCAATTTTCCTTTAAAGAGAAAAAATATCACCACGGCTTTTACCGCCTTACATTTCCCAATAACCGTGCGATAGATTTTCTTTATGATGGAAATAATGTGAAACTGAAAACTCATGCATCTGCAATTTTGGATAGCATGGAAGTTCTCTCTTCGGAAAGTAACAGGCTCTATTATTCTTTTGTTAAACTAAACAAAACATACAAAACCAAGACCGATCTTTTGCAGTTGCTCCTTTCTCGTTATCCAAAAGAAGATAGATTTTATCAATCGGTTCAGGAAAAGGTTTATCAACTGCAAAAAGAATATTCGGCATTTACAAAGAATGAATCGCAGAAAGAACCGAATTCATTTATTGCAAGATATATCCGCTCAGCAAGTTTGCCGGCAGTTAATTTTAATTCCTCGCCAGAGCAGCAGTTGGAGTTTCTTAAAGCTCATGCACTTGATAATGTTGACTTTGATGACGCGGAGTTAATATTTTCTGATGCCTTCACAAATAAAACGATTGAGTACTTAACTTATTATCGCAATCCCCAATTACCCAAGGAACTACTCGAAAAAGAATTTATGAAAGCCATTGATTCGGTTGTAAGTCATGCGAAAGTAAACACCATCGTTTATCAGCATGTTGTTGAATACTTGCTTGATGGTTTTAAGAAATTCGGTTTTGATAAAGTGTTGGATTACATCGTTGATAATTATGTGATCAAAGATGATCTCTGTTTGGATGAAAAGTTGGGAAATACAATGCAGCGCAGGATCGATCAAAACAAAAAACTTCCGATTGGCGTAATAGCTCCTGATTTTGCTATGCAGGAAATTTCCGGCAAATCTTTTGAGTTAAACAAAGTGAAAGCTGATAAGGTGCTGCTTGTCTTTTACGCAAGTTGGTGTCCGCACTGCAAAACCATTTTGCCGCAGTTAAATGAACTTAAAAAAACGAAAAAAGATTTTGAGGTGATTGCCGTTTCTCTTGATACTAACAAAGAAGAATGGAAAAACTTCGTTGAAAAAAACAAACTGGATTTTATCAATATCTCGGATTTAAAAAGCTGGGATGGAACAGCCGCGAATGAATATTTTATCTACGCAACTCCAACAATGTTTCTACTAGACAGCCAAAAAAAAATACTTGCCAAACCAATCACTTTTGAAGAATTAGTGATCAGAAATTAGAAATTAATTGTCCATTTCTATTCTGATTTGGCAGGAGTAGATTTTTCCACCTTTGCAGATGTAGCTTTCTTGGCTTGAGAGGGGTTCTTGTAATCGGTCTGATAGAACCCGGTTCCTTTGAAAATCGGTACGGAACCCGCGCCTATTAAACGTTTAATTTTCCCGCCGCATTCCGGGCATTCGGTTAAATGTTCATCTTTCATCGACTGAAAAGCCTCAAAGTTATGATTGCATTCTAAGCATTTATAATCGTACGTCGGCATCTTCTTAAACCTTTTTTGAAAAAACTGTATTTAAATCTAACGAAAAACCAAAAAATTTTCTAATTTTGATGTACAAAAATCTTTTAGGATTCTTTAATGGCACAATTTACAAGCATGAGATTTACTTCAAAAAAAATTCTCCTCTTTATTCTTTTTACGTTTTCGTTAACAGGATGCCTAAATTATGAACAAGAGGTGAGTTTTAATCCCGATGGTTCCGGCGATATGAAAATCCATTATTGGATTAAAGCCGATACCTCCGGCGGAAAAGCTTTTTATGATCCACTGGGAATTTTTAATGCTGATTCGCTCCGCTCTGATTTTAATTCCCCTAACATAAAAATTGAAAATATAACCGTCTCGGATGATACGACCGACAGCACGGCTCACGCAGTAATTGAATTTAGTTTTACGCACATCGATTCGTTAAACAAAGTTAAACCATTTGCCGAATACCACTTTTCTCTTCAGGACGGAGCAGCCGGGCAGAAAGTTTTTTCTCAATTCATTCCGCCAATTGCAACCGGCTTTGGATTGAACGATTCGACATATCAGATTACCTACATTTATACTTTCCCGGGTGAAATTATTACCCACAACGCAACTCAAGTTGATAAGAAAAAACTTATTTGGAAATACACACTTGCTGAAATCGGAAAAGGAAAAACTATCTCGGTTTCTTTTAGACCATTTAAGTTGAAGGAGACTCCTTACTGGATATTCTTCCTCGCAGGTTTTGTTCTGCTTGTAGTAATCTTTTTCTTATTCCGGAAAAAGAGAAGTTGGTAGATCAAAAAAAGCTATAGCTGAATACGTTTGATACAATGATCTTGTCCCTAATTTTGCTTATTAATTTGATAACGAAAATTTATTAATTTGATAACCAGAACCATTTTATCTCTTTAAAATATGCTTAAATCAACTTAAAAAGAAACTATTCTTTAGGCATATTGTTTGTGCTAATTCCCCTTTGCATTCGAAAAAAAACACAGAAATATAATTACATAATTAAATACACTATCACTAATTGAGGAGAACATCATGGCGGTATCGGCTCCGGTAAACGCAAATGTAAAAAGTTCAGGCAACGGACAGAATTATACTTTTGCATTAACAACGTTAACTTCACTCTTTTTTATGTGGGGATTCTTAACCTGCTTAAACGATATTCTTATTCCTCATTTGAAATCAGTTTTTGATCTTAACTATACGCAAGTAATGTTAATCCAATTCTGTTTTTTCTTCGCTTATTTTGTAGTTTCTGTTCCTGCGGGAAAATTCATTGAGAAGATCGGGTATCAACGCGGAATCGTAATTGGATTAACTACCGCCGGTATCGGTACGTTGATGTTTTATCCCGCCGCAGGAGTTCGCTCTTATCCATTATTTTTAGCGGCGCTTTTTGTTTTAGCTGCCGGCATTACAATCCTTCAAGTTGCCGCAAATCCTTATGTAGCAATTTTAGGAAAATCCGAAACTGCTTCTTCGAGACTAAATCTTACCCAAGCATTTAATTCACTCGGAACGACCATCGCTCCTTATTTCGGTTCATTACTGATTCTTTCAGTTGTTGTAAAAACCGCCGATGAAATGAAAGGAATGCTTCCGGCTGATGTTGAAGCATACAAAGCCGCGGAAGCTGCCGCCGTGCAAAATCCTTATATCGGATTAGCTGCCATACTTTTTATTATCGCTGCAATTTTTGCATTTATAAAACTTCCTAAGATTGAAGCGTCAAGTGTTTCATCTTCAGACGGAACCGGAACAAGTTATGATCAAAAACATAAAAGCGCTTGGGGTTACAAACATTTGGTTCTTGGCGCAATTGGAATTTTTGTTTATGTAGGCGCCGAAGTTTCAATCGGAAGTTTTCTTGTTAATTATTTGGGTCAGCCTTTCGTAGCCGGATTAAAAGAAGCCGACGCCGGAAAATTAGTTTCTTTTTATTGGGGCGGCGCTATGATCGGCAGATTCCTTGGTTCGTATGTTCAAAGAATTGTAAAACCGGGAACCGTTCTTGGCGTTAATGCTTTTGTTGCTGCAGCCTTAGTTGTGGTTACCATGCTTACTACCGGCTCAATTGCGATGTGGTCGATTTTGATAATCGGTTTGTTCAATTCAATCATGTTCCCAACTATTTTCACGCTTGCCATTGACGGATTAGGAAAACATACCGGACAGGGAAGCGGAATTCTTTGTATGGCAATCGTTGGTGGCGCGATTATTCCCGTTATACAAGGCGCCATTGCAGACAGTATCGGAATTCATCATGCGTTCATTCTTCCGGTTATTTGTTATGCGTTCATTGCGTATTATGGATTTAAAGGGCACGTTCCTTCTTACGCAAAGTAGTTGAAAAGAATTAGGAATTAGGAATTAGGAATGGGAAATGAGAAGTCAGAATATTAGACCATTCTGACTTCTCCAGTTAAAGTCAAGAAATATTTAACAAATGAAAATTTAATTATGGCTAAACTTAGCGTTGCTCTTGGGATTGATATTGGCGGAACGAATACGGTTTTCGGGTTTGTTGATAAAGAGGGAAAGTGTGTTGCTGAATCTTCCATACCAACGAACGCATCGGAATCCGCTGAAAATTTATTTGAACGATTATTCCCCAAAGTAGATTCAGTTTATCAAACAATCGCTAAAAATTATTTTTTGGTTGGAATTGGCATCGGCGCGCCGAACGCAAATTATTACACCGGCAAAGTTGAACTCCCGCCTAATTTAAATTGGAAAGTGGTGGATGTTTTACAGATCGTTAAAAAATATTACGATATTCCTTCCGCAATTACCAACGACGCTAACGCTGCGGCACTCGGTGAAATGAAATTTGGCGCAGCTAAAGGATTGAAGGATTTTATTGTAATTACGCTCGGTACCGGACTTGGCAGCGGAGTTGTAGCCAACGGAAATTTAGTTTACGGGCATGATGGCTTTGGCGGTGAACTTGGTCATATTATTGTTAAAGAAGAGGGAAGAATGTGCGGCTGCGGAAGAAAAGGCTGTCTTGAAACTTACGCTTCGGCAACCGGTATTAGAAGAACAGTTTTTGAACTTCTCTGCAACTCAAACGATGCAAGCAAATTGCGTAACGTTCCTTTTAACGATGTTACATCGAAAATGATTTATGAAGCAGCGGCTGATGGAGATAAAATTGCGCTTGCAGCATTTGCCTACACCGGTGAAGTTTTAGGTAAAGCGCTCGCAAATGCAATGGCTTTTACAAGTCCCGAAGCTATAATCCTTTTCGGCGGACTCGCCTCAGCCGGTGAAATTCTTTTTAAACCGACACAGCAATCAATGGAAAATAACATGCTTAATATCTTCAAAAATAAAGTTAAACTTCTTCCTTCCGCTTTGCATAATGGAAATACGGCAGTTCTTGGTGCCGCTGCGTTAATCTGGAATGAACTTGAAAAAATCCCGGCAAATGAAACAGTGGTTGAACACTGGGATGTAATGTAAGGCGAAAAGCAAAATGTTTTTTGGGGGAAACCTTTAATTGCGGGGTCTTAATCTTAGTTCTAAAACTCAAATGTAACGGAGCAAATATGAAAAACTTAACAACTCTTTCTTTCATTCTCTTTTTATCGATGGCGATTTTCTCGGCATTTTATTCCAATCATTCTGGTAAAGAATCAAAATCATCGATAGATAAAAAAGTTAATGAACTATTATCTCAAATGACGCTCGATGAAAAAATCGGACAGATGACTCAAGTTGATATTGATGCGTTGAAAGGACATTACGAAGATATCGAAAAATATTCTTTAGGTTCTATTCTCTGCGGTGGAAATTCGGAGATCGATGACATTTCTGCAAAAGGCTGGGCTGATTATTATGATATGCTTCAAAACCATGCTCTAAAATCGAGACTCCACATTCCGATGATCTATGGAGTTGACGCCGTTCACGGGCACAACAACGTTACCAACGCGGTTGTGTTCCCGCATAACGTAGGATTGGGCGCTACTCGTAATCCAAAACTAATTGAAAAAGCTGCGCGCGTTACCGCTGAAGAAGTCGCCGCAACCGGCATGGATTGGGCTTTTGCTCCCTGTATTGCAGTTGCAAGAAATGAACATTGGGGAAGAACCTACGAAAGTTTTGGTGAAGACCCGGAATTAGCAAAATCTCTCGGTGCCGCAAGTGTTAAAGGATTGCAAGGGAAAAAACTTTCAGACAAAACTTCAATTCTTGCCTGCGCAAAACATTTTCTTGGCGATGGCGGAACCACTAACGGAAAAGACCAAGGCAACACAGAAGTTGATGAACAGACTTTGAGAAAACTCCACATGCCGGGATATATTTCCGCGATAAAAGCGGGCGCTAAAACCATCATGGTATCTTATAATTCATGGAACGGCGTAAAAATGCACGGAAATAAATATCTGTTAACCGATGTTTTGAAAAATGAGTTAAAGTTCAAAGGATTTTTGGTCTCCGACTGGGCTGCTATCGATCAGCTTGAAAAAGATTACAAGAGCAGCATCGAGAAATCGTTTAACGCCGGACTCGATATGGTCATGATTCCAAACGCTCCCGGCACAGCGAACAATTATGTTGAGTTCATCACCCTGTTAAAAGAATTAGTGGACGAAAATAAAGTGCCGATGAGTCGCATCGACGATGCGGTAAAAAGAATTCTTCGCGTAAAATTTGAAATGAACATTTTCGCAAATCCTCTTACCGACAGATCGTTAATGGCATCGTTCGGATCGAAAGAACACAGGCAAGTTGCCCGCGAATGTGTCCGTCAATCTTTAGTTCTTTTAAAAAATGAAAACAAAACGCTGCCGATCTCTAAAAATGTAAAGAACATTGTTCTTGCCGGTAAAAGCGCGGATGATATTGGAAATCAATGCGGCGGTTGGACAATTAATTGGCAGGGAAAATCCGGCAACGCTATCACCGGCGGAACAACCGTTCTGCAAGCAGTAAAAAATGCTGTTTCAAAAAACACAGTTGTTAGTTATTCTAAAGATGGTTCTGAAACAAAAGACGCTGATGTTGTTATTGTTGTAGTTGGCGAAACTCCTTATGCAGAAATGTTTGGCGATACTTCTAATTTAAGTCTTGCAAAAGAAGATGCAAAGGTAATTGAGACTGTAAAAAAATCGGGTAAACCATTTGTAGCGGTTCTTTTTTCCGGCAGACCTTTAATAATTGAAAAGCAAGTAAAAGATGCAAACGCATTTGTAGCCGCATGGCTTCCGGGAAGTGAAGGCGCAGGCATAACCGATGTGTTGTTTGGAGATTACAACTTCACTGGAAAACTTGGTCATAGCTGGCCTAAGACAAACGAACAAATTCCAATTAACATCGGCGACAAAAATTACGATCCTTTGTTTAAATACGGTTTTGGATTAAAATATTAAAATCAAGGGGACGCAGATTTGCTATGAACGGTTATGATCCGCGCTGATCATAAAAATCATAGTTTATCTGCGTCTTATTCTTTCCTTTCACAAGATCTAAAATCATTCAAGTTTAATTGTTATTTTTCTTTTAGTATTTTTAAAAGAAAAGTAACAACTTACATGAAAACAGAATCACTCCTACCGGCGCTTGGCTTTAAACAATTCATCTTGATATATATTTTGATAAGCAGCTCATCATTTGCTCAGGTTACCTTTGATGCAAATTTTGAGAGTGGAAATCTTAAATCCGTTTCAACAACCGATTCGATTACATACACCACAACAACCTATGAAGACATTGGCGGAAGATGGTTTTACTTTAGAATTTCCGGCGTGCAAAATAAATTTATTAAAGTTAAAGTTTCAAATTCCGATGTTAAACGTGCGGTTTATTCATACGATAATAAAACATTTGATAGATTCACCGCTTCCGAAAGTCCGGCAACAAATACTTTTCAAAAAACGTACGAACGCGATACGGTTTATGTTGCATACTACATTCCCTATACATTAAATTTTTTGCGGGAAAGAATAAAACAATGGGCAGCTTCACCGTATGTTAAAGTTGATACTCTCGGTTATACGTTGCACAATTTACCGATCCATGAATTAACCATAACTGATCCGGCTATTCCCGATTCACTAAAATATCACGTTTGGATTCATGCGCGAACTCATCCGAGCGAAACGCCGAGCTCATGGCATCTCGACGGATTTATTGAAAGCATTCTTGCCGACAATGACTTGATACAATTTTACCGCGAACATATTGTTTTTCACTGTATTCCGTTTACAAATCCAGACGGCGTTTTTTACGGAAGATCGCGCACAAACTATGACGGAATAGATGTGGAATCAAATTGGAATAAAAGTGATGCAGCTACAACCGCCGAAGTAAAAATTCTTAAAACAAGAATGGCGGAAATAAACAGTAAAACAGTTCTTTCAATCTTCCAAAATCTTCACTCGCAGGCTTCACCGTTTTGCACGTTTTGGGTTCATACGGCATCATCAACAACCGGCAGTTATTATCATTCTGAAAACTTATTTTCAAATCTGAATACTTCGGGCAATCCTTATTTTACCCAAGCAGATTACAGCTATTCCAATTTATCTTCGACTTTCCCCGAAGGCTGGCTTTGGAATAATTGGGGCGACAAAGTTGTCGCGTTAACCTACGAAACACCTTACGATTTTTATTCCACCGGCAAAGTAGTAACTACTGAAAACCTCAGTTACCTTGGCGAGCATTTTATGTACTCGGTTTCGGAATATTTACAACTCTCGCATCCAAAGTGGATTATTCTTGATAACAAAAACATCGCAAGTTTTTGGACTCCATCAACAGCCGGAACAGAATTTTTTGGTGATAATTATTTTACAACAAATGGATCGAGTCAAAGCAGCCCGGCAGTGTTTCAAACGAATATCATCCAACCCGGCAAGTATGATGTTTACGCATGGTGGCAATCAGATGCAGCAAACGCATACAATACAAAATTCATAATTGAAGGAAACGGAAAAGAAACGACCGTAGAAAAGAGTCAAAAAGTGGACGGCGGCGAGTGGAATTATCTTTCGACCGTGAATCTTTTCAACTCGGGAGCGATCAAAATTTCTGTTGGTGATGTTGCAAACGGACAAGTAGTTGCCGATGCGTTCAGAATAATTTATACGGGAAATCCGGTTGGTGTTGAAGAAAATTCTTATTTACCAAATGATTTTCAGCTTTATCAAAATTATCCCAATCCGTTTAATCCAAGCACGATAATCAGTTGGCAGTTAGCGGTTGGCGGTAACGTAACGTTAAAAATATATGATGTACTTGGAAATGAAATTGCAACTTTGGTAAACGAAGAACAGCAAGCCGGGAAGCATAATTACGAATTACGAATTAGGAATTACGAATTATCCAGTGGAATTTATTATTACAGACTACAAGCCGGACATCAATCACAAACAAAAGGAATGATCTTTTTGAAATAAAAACAAATTGTTCTTGACATTAATTAGTTTTTTTTGAATTTTTCTTTCAAACAAAAGGAATGATACTTTTGGAGTGATCTTTAACTAAGATTTTAGGAGGCTGGTGTGAAAAAATTTTTGTTATTTGTGTTTTTTGTTTTTGTGTCGAATAGTTCTTTTGCAAAAGATGATTCTGTATTTGTAAAGATTGTAACCGACACCGTACAGATTTGGAATACCGATGTCTCCGCAAATTGCGGTTCGAGATTTTCTATTAAAACGGAAACTACTAAAAATTTAATTGTAGTTACTGAATGTGATACGTTGGGACCACTTGCCGATTGTTTCTGCATTTATGATCTTCACGCTTCTCTAACCGGATTAACCGCCGGGAAATATTCGGTTGTTGTCTATCGCCAAGAATTAAAAAAATATTTCTATGATAGAGACACCACGATATTTATTGATTCTTTGGAATTCACTCTGGGAATTTCATCATCTCTTCCGAAAAGTGTTGTATCAAACCAAAGCGCGTGTCATACTGCTTCTTCAATCGATAAAGAAGAAACGAATCCCGAAACATTTCTTCTTCTTTCCAATTACCCAAATCCATTTAATCCGAGTACAGTAATCAGTTATCAGTTGGCAGTAAGCGGTTTTGTCACACTAAAAGTTTATGATGTGATGGGAAATGAAATTGCAACGCTTGTGAGTGAAGAACAAAAACCGGGGAAATATTCTGTCGGTTTTGATACCGCGAACAAATTGGCAAGCGGAATTTATATTTCCCGCTTAACGGTAGATGGCTCGGCAAGAATTAGAAAAATGGCAGTTTTAAAATAGTTGATGGTTAAGGTGACTGATAAGAAGCAATTCAATTTTCAATTAGGAGAAAAATATGGAAACGAAAATCTCGCTCTCGAATAAATTTTCTTTAGTTATTGTGTTGGTAATGGTAACCCAACTTTTACAAGCGCAATGGATTAAACAAAACAGCGGAACTTCAGAAAGACTTACCGATGTGGTAATGCTTGATTCAGCAACAGCAATTGCGGTTGGAATGAACCAAACCATTTTGAAAACAACAAATTCTGGTGAAACGTGGAACTTTATCGCGCTTCCCTGGAGTTTTCCGATGAACTGGAACAGCGTTTCTTTTTGCAATAAGTTGAACGGAGTAATTTCCGGAAGCAACGTTATAACCACTACCGATGGCGGCGAAACCTGGCAGCCTGAATTTTATTCTTACGATGCAAAATTTCTTAGCGCATTGTATATTGATCCGGGACATATTTTCGTTGGAGATGATTCGGGATATGTTTATCGTTCACTCGATAGCGGTAAAACCTGGTCGGTAGAGAAAATAAGCGCGTATCCAATTCGTTCAATCTTTGCTTATCTCGGACCAAATATGTCTGATTTACCTCTCTACGCATTGACATCACATTCAATTATTAGAAAGAATGAATTTTATCCTACCACTCCATGGGTAGAAAAAGAACTTGATTTTTTTAGAGGATTAGGTTCTGAAGCATTAAGCGGTGAATCTTGTAATGGCGGAGGATCATCATTTATCGTAGGAGTTCAAGGAGATTTACGCGCTGCCCCGGTAATACTTCGCAAAAAAATGTCAGACACAAGCTGGTCTCGATCCGGCGTTTATCCCGATCCCGATGGGGAAGTTCGGGGTGTTTCAGCGCCTTCATTCAGTGTAATTTATGCGTGTGGTTCTTCTGGTCTCATGTTTAAAACAACGGATGGAGGAGATAATTGGATTTTACATTCAGTTCCAACTTCGAAATCACTGAACTCAATTTATTTTTTTAACGACACGAGGGGATTTGCCGTCGGCGATTCGGGAACGATTCTTTTTACTTCCAATGGTGGTGTGACCGGCATTGAAAAAGGTGAATCCACAATTCCGGATAAATTTCAGTTGTTTCAGAACTATCCAAATCCGTTTAACCCAAGTACAATTATCAGTTATCAGTTGTCCCGAAAGCTTTCGGGAAGTTTTGT
>JAVHOS010000145.1:11142-16108 GCA_036170205.1 Ignavibacteriaceae bacterium
CGGTTATAGTTTTTCTATAAAACTATCTCTATTTTGCCTACCGAAATTTAATTTATGAAAAAATATTTTCTTCTTATTTATATAGTTTTTGCCGGGTTTTCGTTCGGGCAAACTGACGCGTTCCGTATTGCTCGATTGAAATATAGCGGCGGCGGCGATTGGTACAATGATCAATCATCCGAAGTGAACCTTCTCAAGTTTGTCGCTCAACATACATCAATTAAAACAAAACCGGAATATCTTTTCGCCGATTTAAACAGTGATGAAATATTTTCTTATCCGTTTCTGTTTTTGACCGGACACGGCAACATTGTTTTCTCAGATCAGGAAGTGCAGCGTTTGCGCACGTACCTTGAAAGCGGCGGCTTTCTGTACGTTGATGATGATTATGGTTTGGATGCTGCATTCAGGCGGGAAATAAAAAAAGTTTTTCCAGAAAATGATTTAGTTGAACTTCCGTTTTCTTACGGATTGTATCATTCACCATTTGATTTTCCAAACGGTCCGCCGAAAACGCACGAGCATGATAACAAACCTCCGCAAGGCTTTGGAATTTTTATTGAGAAACGTCTCGCGGTTTATTACACGTACGAATCAAATCCAAGCGACGGCTGGGTTGACCCGGAAGTGCATCATGACAGCGAAAAAACTAGAGAAGAAGCTTTGAAGTTTGGTACAAATATTATTGTATGGGCATTAAGTCAGTAGTTATGAAATTCGATTCAACACATTACAACGCGATAGAAAAAAAGTTAGAACAGTTTGCACAGAAAAACTTGTTCATCACCGCGCTTACCAAACTCCAGACCGTAGCAGCGGGAATAATTCTTTTACTATTTCTGTTGATTACCGCAGAACTTCTTTTCCATTTTTCATCTACGGTTCGCACTATTTTATTCTTATCTTTTTTGACCGCTTCGATCGCTGCATTATTTGTATTTGTTCTTTCTCCGGCGTTAAAAGAATATTTCTCCTACCGGAAGAATGAACATGATAAAGCTTCAGAAACTGTCGGAAGATTTTTCCCTTCAATAAAAGATGAACTGCTCAACTCGCTTCAACTTTTCAGAGAACGGGAAAGTTTCCTCTTTTCACGGGAGTTGGCTGTCGCCGCCTTTTCTTCAATTTATAAAAAAGTTGAACCGGTAAACTTCTCATCTGCGCTTACTTTTGAACAGCCTAAACGGCAGATGAAATATTTCTTCGCTTCGGTTTTCATAATTGTTGTTTCGTTGATCTCTTTCCAAAACTTTCAACAAGCAGCACAACGATTTTTCAATTACGGAACCGAATTCCTTCCTCCTCAAAAATTTTATTTTGTTGTTTCACCGGGGAACACAAAAATTACAAAGGGGGCGGATGTAACGGTTTCTGTTTCAATTACAGGAAACAATCTTTTGAAATGGATTGCGCCAACTGCAATTACTTTTTTCTATAAAGACGAAACGGAAGCAAAATTTAAATCGGAAAATCTCAGCGCCGATTCAACCGGAAAATTTTCTTTTCTCTTCCCCGGTATTCGAAATAGAACGGAGTATTATTGTTCCGCCGAAGGGATTGAAAGTGAAAAATATATTATAGAAGTTGTCGATAAACCGGTGCTGCAATCATTTTCGCTTACCGTCACTCCACCCGCATACAGCAAGCTTCCGGTGATGCAGATGCAGGATAACGGAAATATTTCCACGCTTTTCGGCAGTACGGTTTCGCTTCGCTTGCAGGCTTCCAAACTTTTAAAGAGTGCATTTTTGTTTTTTGATGATTCGACCAAACTTAAAATGAATACTTCCGGTTTAAATGCTTCTATTTCATTTTCTGCGCGACAGGAAAAGAATTATCAAATAATGATTGAAGACGAACTCGGTAATCAAAACACATCGCCTGTAAGCTATTCAATAAAACTTCAAAGCGATGCTGCTCCTTCAATTAATATTCTCGCGCCAAATAAAAATATTGATCTAGGAGAAGATCAGCGGCTGCCGTTATTGCTTTCAATTGCAGATGATTTCGGGTTCACAAAACTTCTGCTTCATTACCGGCTTTCTGCATCGCGATACGAACCGCCGCAGGAAAAATATCAGTCGATAGAAGTTCCGATTGTAAAAGAAAATGTTGAGCAAGAAGTCCGCTACATTTGGAATCTCTCGTCCCTCTCGCTTGCCACAGAAGATGTATTGACATACTATTTCGAGGTTTATGATAACGATAATATCAGCGGACCGAAATCAAGCAAGACCACCAGCTTCACCGTGCGTTTCCCTTCGCTTGAAGAAATTTTGACTAAGACCGATAAAAAGCAAGTTCAAGTTGAACACGATTTGAAGAAGACGTTAAAAGAAGCTGAAGAGCTGAAAAAAGATTTAAATAAGATCAACAAGGAATTGAAGCAGGATAAAAAAGAAATTACCTGGGAAGAAAAAGAAAAGATAGAACAGACGCTGAATAAGTTTGAAGAGCTTCAAAACAAAGCGGAAGAAATTAAAAAAGATTTATCAGAGAATAAAGATGAGCTGCAGAAACATAATCTGCTTAGCAAAGAAACGCTTGACAAATTTATGGAACTGCAAAAAATGTTGGATGAATTTTCAAGCGATGAAATGAAAAAGGCGATGGAAAAACTCCAGGAGAAATTGCAATCGATGGATAGAAAGCAAATCCAGCAGGCGCTTGATAATATGCAGTTTGACGAAGAGTCTTTTAAAAAAGGAATTGAACGAACGCTCAATCTTTTAAAGCGGGTGCAGATCGAACAGAAGATCGACCAGCTTGTAAAACGAACAGACGAAGCTTCAAAAAAGCAAAATGATCTTCAGCAAAAAACAGAACAGTCAAATCTTGAGAATAAAAATCAGCGCGACGATGCGGCAAAGCAACAGGAACAATTTTCAGGCGACGTGCAAAAAATGAAAGATGATTTGAAGCAGTTGGAAAAACTAATGAGCGAGTTGAAAGATATGCCTAAGGAAGAAGTTGAAAAGCTTCAAAAAGAATTGGAAGATCAAAAGAACGAACAACTTTCGGAAGAAGCTTCGGAGAGTATTCAACAGAAGCAGAAGCCAAAAGCGAAGCAGAAACAGATGCAGCTTTCTCAAAATATGCAAAAGATGAAACAGAAAATGCAAAAACTCCAGCACGAGATGGAGCAGGAAAATCAAATGGAAGTTTTTGCCGATCTGATGAAATCACTGAACAATATTATTTCACTTTCAAAAGATCAGGAGGAAGCAAAGCGAAACGGGCAAGAAAATTCTCAATCATCTCAAATGAACAAACAAGCCGTTAAGCAAGATGAAATAAAAAGAAATCTTGAAAAAGTTTTGTCGCAGATGAATCAGCTCTCGCAAAAAACGTTTGCCATAACTCCCGAAATGGGAAAAGCGCTCGGCAAAGCTCACGGCCAGATGGATAATGCGCTTGAAGGATTGCAAAATAGAAATCAATCGCAAACAATGTCGGCGCAATCCGAAGCGATGTCCTCGCTTAATCAGGCAGCGTCGATGATGAAAAATATGATGGATCAAATGATGCAGGGGGGCGGACAGGGCGGCAGCGGAATGATGTCGTTAATGCAGCAGCTTCAACAAATGTCGGGACAGCAAATGAGTTTAAACAATATGACGCAAATGATGCAGAAGGGAATGAACGGACAACTTACTCCCGAACAGCAAGGACAAATGCAACGGTTGGCGCAGCAACAAGAGATGATCAGAAAATCTTTGGATGAATTAAACCGCGAAGCGAAAGAAAGCGGGCAATCAAAAAAAATTCCTTCTAACTTAGACGAAACGCTGAAACAAATGCAGGAAGTTATTGCCGATATGAAGTCGGAAAAATTGTCGGATGAAATCATCCAAAAGCAAGAACGGATTCTTTCCCGTTTGCTCGACGCGCAGCGCTCACTGAATGAAAGAGATTTTGAGAAAGAACGGGAATCAAAAAGCGGCACGGCACAACAACGCACTTCTCCCGGCGAGCTTAATCTTGCCAAGCAAAAAGGAAAAGATAATTTGAAGGATGAATTGAACAACCTCTATCGCGAAGGCTACACGAAAGACTACGAGGAACTTATCAAAAGATATTTTGAAGCGCTGCAGAAAGCGCAAATAAAAAACTAAAATTGACTTTGAAGGAATATATTACTTAGTTTGATTAACAAAAAGCGGAGGTTTTTGTGAAACGGTTATTAGTTATTCTTGTTTCTCTTTTATGTTCTGTTCAGGTGTTCTCGCAAGTTCGGTTTTATACTTTTAATTCATTAGATGGATTGGAAGATAAAGATGGAAACACACACCTTTTTTACCGGAAGTATTATTTTTATCATTCCGGAGCAAACCATTCCGAAGAAAACGGCATTTACCGATATGATGTAAACAAAGACCAAGACACTCTTATTGCGGCTGATTATTGGCAGTATAACCAGGTAACTGAAGGGTACCAAAGCGTAAGCGACATCTCTTTTTTTAACGGAGATCCGTATCAATATATTTATTGCGGTGTTAAGGGAGGATTTGAATCGTATGGATATATTTATAAGTTTGATGTGGGATCGGTATTCAATTTTTGGTCTTTACCATTCGGTAGGATCGAAGTTTCAAAACAAAATGCCGAAAGAGTTTATGCAACCTCGCTGAACAAGATGATTATAAGTTATGATGGAGGACTTACCTGGCCGACTTATGATTTCTCGACCGGTTTTTCTTCTTCAAAAGATTTTTTTCTCCTCTCAGCTTTTCCAAATGATGACAAAATAATGTTGGGATTAAAAGATAATCACTTGGTGAAATCTCTCGATACTGGAAACACTTACACGGAAGTTGATACAGCTTCATGGAATGGGAATTCAAGGTTTTATTTTGATTTAGATGGAACACATATTTATGGATGTTCAAGTGAATATGATGGCTCATCTTTCATCTCTGTTTCTGATAAAAACGGAGATGCATTTTCTTGGAAGAAGATTTGGGAA
>JAVHOS010000146.1:0-2077 GCA_036170205.1 Ignavibacteriaceae bacterium
CTAAATGCATTGGTGTAACTCATCAATTTGCAAGAAGGTTTTTATTGAGCTGCGCAAAAGCATGTGGAGTATCAGATATAAATGAATTACTCTTAGACTTATCAATTATGCGTCTGTTATTTCCCGCATCAAAACTTAAAACACTATGGATGCTCTCACAATATTTTGGCATTGACTATTCACAGCGCATTTATCGTAAAATCCCAGAACTTATTCAATTCAAACCAAAGATTCAGAAAAGAGCTTATCAGCTTGCAATAAAAAAATTTAGTGAACAATTTTATTTTGTCTTGTATGATGTTACCACACTTTATTTTGAAACATTTAAGTCTGATGAACTTCGCAAACCCGGATTTTCAAAAGATAACAAATCGCAACAGCCTCAAGTGGTTATTGGAATGCTCGTAACAAAATCGGGATTTCCCATAGCATATGAAGTTTTTCCGGGGAACACTTTCGAGGGAAAGACAATGCTTCCGATTTTAGAAGAATTTCTAAGGGGACATAAAAACACAAAACCGGTAGTGGTTGCAGATGCAGCAATGCTCTCTGAAGAACGATTAGGCGAACTAAAGGAGAAAAACATCTCGTACATCGTTGGAGCGAGACTAGCCAACAGTACTCTTGAACTTATAAAAAAAGTCCATGATGGGTTACATGGAATTGACGGAGCTATTGTTCGGATTCCATCAATAACTCACGGAGATTTGGTCTGCGATTTTTCATCTAAGCGTTACAAGAAGCAATTAAATGATTTGAATAAACAGATAAAGAAAGCAGAAGACTGCGTTGCAAAAAAAGAAAGCGGGAAAAGCACAAAGTTTGTTAAGAGATTATCGAAAGAAGAACTTGAACTCAACAAGGTATTAATCGAAAAACAAAAACTCCTCTTAGGGATAAAGGGGTATTGCACAGATATACCGGAATCAGAATTATCGAATCAAGAGGTAATAGCTCGTTACCATAACCTCTGGAGAATTGAACAGTCATTTCGTATGAGCAAGAGTGATTTACAGACTCGACCAATTTTTCATCATAAAGAAGATGCGATACGTTCTCATGTTTTAATTTGTTTTATTGCGTTGATTATGGAAAAATATTTGGAACTCACTACTCATTTATCCTTGCAAAGAATAAGGGAGCTAATATGGAATATTACCGAAACGCACATTCAAGACGCAATAACTAAGAAAGTATTTTCCTTTTCTTCTCCAACAGATGGAATATTGAAAAGTCCGCTTGCAGATTTGATCAGAGATTGGAAAATCTTACCGCACTAATTGTCAGAACTCAGGAAATAATATGAATTACAAAAGAACTCACCTTCAAGTCCTAAAAACGCGGAAACTTTTAATAATCAATTCAATCCGCAAAAAATTCTGTTGATCGGTTTATCTGGGTTAGATTGGAAAGAATTTTTAAAGATAAATCCTATCGCCATAGTTGATTAAGAGGCTGCCTTTGCCATCTGGAAAAAGACTAACGGGAAAAATGAATAATGAATATCGAACAACCGTCGCAGTCGGGCAGACGGGGAATTTCGAATAGTGAAGTTAAAATACAGGTTTCACTCACTTCGAAATTCATTATTCCTTGTTCAGTATTCGATATTCCCTGACTTCTGACGGGTTGCGGAAAGCGAAAAAATGGTCATTGTAAGTGATTGAATTATAAGGAGTTAATATTTTCGATGATTGGAAATACCGCACTAACGATTATTTTGGAGTATGTTATCGATAAGAAAAGTAAAAACAAAATCCGGCTCAACCGCTATTCAAGTGGTTGTTTACGAAGGGAAAAGATCTAAGATAATAAAACACATCGGAAGCGGTAAAGACAATTCAGAGATTTCCCCGCTGAAAGAAAAAGCCGAAGAATTTATCGGTGAATATTCCGGTCAGTTATCGCTTTTTAATCAACCAACTCAGAATATTTTGTTTGTTGATAGAGCTAAATGCATTGGTGTAACTCATCAATTTGCAAGAAGGTTTTTATTGAGCTGCGCAAAAGCATGTGGAGTATCAGATATAAATGAATTACTCTTAGACTTATCAATTATGCGTCTGTTATTTCCCGC
>JAVHOS010000147.1:0-3410 GCA_036170205.1 Ignavibacteriaceae bacterium
GTTACAAGATTAAAATTTTCATCAGACGAAGTTGCCGTGATGCGGGCAAAACCGGGACCTAAAATTGCATCAATCGGTTCCGGTGCGGCAGAGATTAGATCAACAGTCGCGCGTCCGTGGTCATCAGTATTGGATGAACCAACAATTATTCCGCCTGTTGTTGTAAAATAAACCGGCGTATTCGGACGGGCGGGATTTGCATATTTATCTCCAACATACGCAGTAATTTTATCGGTTACACCGTAAACTACCAAACCGGGAATGTTCACATACTGAGGTCCGGTTGAAAAATGTGTTTGATCCGGTAAACCGCCGTGAATAGCGTACGTAACGGGGATCGAGCTAACTTGTTTAGAGCCGACCAAAATATTTGCGATGATCTGGACAGTTCCCGCTTTTGTTCCGCTTGTAAGAAAAACCGAAGCTTGTCCGTTTGCATCTGTGTAAGAAGAATCAGGACTTAAAAACTCGCCGCCGTTAGGTCCGTAACCGATTGTAAATTTTACGGCAACCGAATTGGCAAAATCAATTGTCTTGCCTAATGAATCGATCACTTGAAAAGTTATTTTGCCGGATTCAAGCGCACCGCTTTCTTTTACGCCAAGGCTTAATGAAGATTGAGATACCAAATAGATTGCTACCGGCGGTCCACTTTTACCTGATGAATTTGAGTTCGATTTTAATTTTATTGTTGGAGTTTTATTATCGCCTGGTGAATAAATCGCTGACGAGACCGTGAGCGTATATCCAAATTTTATAACTGAAATTGTAACCGTATCTGCCGCATCCAAAGTAAAACTTGCTGCAAACTTACCATATGCATCGGTTAACGTGACTATTTCCGTACCATAATTAATCCGCACAATTGCGCTATCAACTGCAATTTGGGTTACAGAATCTATAACTGTTCCATTTATAGTTACAACTGAATTTTGGTTCTGTTGACCTCCTCCGGTAGTTCCGTCAATCACCGGGGAATTGGGAGATTGACAGCTTGCGACAAGAAGTAAGAGAAGAAAAACAACTGCGGCAAATGAAATTATCTCCTTTTGCTGTTGATGTTTAAAAGTCATAGTGTGCTTCATTTTTTAAACCTTGTAAAAGTACAGTTGTAACTTAGTTTCCACAGGCTTTATAGTCAAGTATTTTGAAAAATGAAATCTATTTCAATTTGGTCAATCTTCTTGCAATTATTGCATTTTCTTCACTTCTCATGGAACGGAAAAAATATCTTTTCAGTTAAAGATTTTGTAGTTTCCCGTGTCTTTTTTTTCAATTATTATAAATGAGTAAAATATTATGTTTGAAGGAGTTGGGACCGCACTTGCGACCCCGTTTAATGAAGATTTATCAATCGATTTTGAGTCATACAAAAAACTAATCCGCCGCCAAATTGATGGCGGAGTTGATTATGTTATTGTACTTGGAACAACCGGCGAATCACCGGTTATTGATGACTATGAAAGAGAAAAGTTAATTGAAACAGCAATGGATGCCGCCGAAAGGAAACTCAAAATTGTAATCGGAACGGGCTCGAACGACACGAATAAAGTAGTTAAGCTAAATGCCATTGCGGAAAAATATAAATCCGATGCAGTATTAATCGTTAATCCCTATTACAATAAAGGAACGCAAAGCAGTCTTGTGCAACATTACAAATATATTTCTGAACGAACTTCACTTCCGATTATTTTGTACAACGTTCCGTCCCGCACGGGAATGAATTTGCTGCCGGAAACTGCTATCACTATTAATGAAACATGTAAAAATGTTGTTGCAATAAAAGAGGCAAGCGGAAATATTTCTCAGATTGCTCAACTGCTTGCGATGAAACAACAGTCATTTGAAGTTATTTCCGGCAACGATGACCAGACAATTCCCATTATTGCTTTAGGCGGCGTAGGAGTAATCTCTGTTTACTCAAACGCTTTTCCAAAAGAGCTGAAAGAAATTACCACCGCAATGCAGAAAAATGATTTACAAAAAGCGCAGGCATTAAACCAAAAATATTTAAAAATGATGAATCTGCTTTTTGAAGAAACGAGTCCTTCGCCATTAAAATTTGTGTTGAGCAAGCTCGGTATTTGCAAAAATATTTTACGCATGCCGTTGGCTCCGGTTTCAGAACGGACAGAAAATCTTTTGATTAAAGAATTAGAGAACTATGAAAAATATTAATTACGGACTTCTCGGCTCAACCGGAAAACTTGGCAAAGAAGTACAAAATGTTTTTGCTGAACAGCAATTCCAGCTTGTGTATGAGCTTTCTTTAGAAGGCGAAACGCAGAAAGAGATTCCGCAAATTTTAATCGATTGCTCTCTACCTGAAAATTTTGAAAACACAATTACGTTGGTAAAAAAATTTAATTGTCCGTTAATTATTGCAACAACCGGATTAACTTCCACACAAATGGAAACCTTGAAAACATTGGCTGAAACCGTTCCGGTTGTGCAAAGTTATAACTACTCGCTCGGCATCCAGATTTTGTTAAAGCTTACGAAAGAAGTTCAAAAATATGTTAATGATTGGGATATCGAAATTTCGGAAACGCACCACAGATTTAAAAAAGATAAACCATCCGGCACGGCAATAATGATTCGCAATGCGGTTGAAAAAGAAGAAGTAAATGTTTCTTCGCTTCGGTTGGGAAATGTCTTTGGCGAACACACTATTAGTTTTGGCGGACTCGGCGAAGTTCTTTCAATTTCTCATTCCGCCTCTTCGCGCAGAACTTTTGCCGAAGGAATTTTGCGATCAGCTTTATTTCTTCTGAAAAAGAAAAATGGATTTTATTCTTTCACCGATGTGATTAATGAAAGTGGTCATTAGTCAATAGTCATCCGTCATTATTTTAAAATGACTAATGACCGCTGACCAAAGACAATAAACTATTAAAGAGGACTACCATGGATTCATACGAAATAATAAATTATATCGCTTCATCAAAAAAGAAAACTCCGGCAAAAATTTATTTGCAGGGAAAACTTAACAAAGTAAATTTCAAATCACTTGAATTTTTCGGTGGAAATAAGTCCGGAATTCTCTTTTGCGAATTAGAAGAGTTTGATAAATTTTACAAAACCAATAAAGATTCAATTACAAAATACCGCGTTGAAATTGATAGAAGAAACTCCGCCATTCCCTTAGCTGATTTGACAAAATATAACGCGCGCATCGAACCGGGCGCTATCATCAGAGAACACGTTGCAGTTGGCGATAACTGCGTAATTATGATGGGAGCCGTGTTAAACATAGGCGCGGCGATCGGTGAAAGAACAATGATCGATATGAACGTTGTAGTTGGCGGACGAGCGATCGTCGGGAAAAATTGCCACATCGGCGCCGGTGCTGTGTTAGCGGGAGTGATTGAACCGCCAAGCGCTGATCCGGTTGTTGTTGAAGATGATGT
>JAVHOS010000148.1:0-16022 GCA_036170205.1 Ignavibacteriaceae bacterium
TACAAAAAAGATGTTGAGTATGCAAAATCGATTATCGCAATTAAACTTAGCATTAAGTAATAGGTTTTGTTAGGAATTTATTTCAACTATAATCTTATACATAGAAACAAATGAAAAAAAATTACAGCCTACCGGTCATCTATGGCAAAAGGCAATAAACCGCCAAGTACACTAAGAAGCGCAGAGAAATCTCATCGTCATCAATCCCTAAAGTCTCAAAGTCTCAAAGCCTAACAGTCTCACAGCCTAGCAATCTAACAGTCTAACAGCCTAACAGCCTAACAGTCTCACAGTCTTAAAGTGTCCTAAAAATATTTTCCCCATCCCTTACAACCTTTTAAATCTTATTTTAGTCTAAGTAATAAAAACGGAGTTAAAGTTTTGGAAGACTTATCTTCACTAAGTGACAATGATCTGATAATCGAAGCCCGGAACGGAAACGATTCGGCGTTTACAACTTTAGTCTATCGGCATGATAGAAATGTTCTTTCTATGATTGCGCATTATTGCAAGTCATCGGATGATGCAAAAGACGTTTACCAGGAAGTATTTCTAAGAGTCTATAAAGGGCTAAAGCGTTTTGAGTTCCGGAGTGAATTTAAAACCTGGCTTTACAGAATAACCACTAACGTTTGTCTTACTCACCAGGCGAGTTATAGAAAATACCAAAAAGTAAGTATTTCACCGGATGAAGAAGGGATGAATCTGAAAGTAGATATCCGTTCGCCGGAAGAACATGAACCGGATAAACAATATATGAATGCGGAAACAAAAGGTGACATTCAAAACGCGGTTGATAGTCTTGCCCCGAAACAGAAAATGGCTTTTATGCTTAAACATATGCATGACTATAAAATAAAAGAGATCGCCAAAATGATGGATTGCAGTGAAGGAACGATAAAAAAATATCTCTTCATTGCGACCGAAAAACTTAGAATGAAATTAAAAACAATATAAAATGTTGAGAATAGTATGGAACATGAAAATTATAAAAAATGGTTGATCCTTTACAGCTATAACGAGCTGAAGAAGGAAGAACGGAACGAATTTGAACGCCATTTGCTTGGATGCGTATCGTGCAAAAACGAGTTGGAAGAATTAAAGCGAATCCATCAACTTGTTAAAGTTAATCTGGTTGAAGAAATAGACGAAGATGCGCTGTTCGAATCGCGCCAGGAACTTCTTGCGGAAATTAGAAAGCTTAAACGGAAGAAATCCACTCTGCAAAAAATATGGGTACTCTTCACGCTGCCATCGCCAACTAATTTGAAGATCGCATATTCTTTTACGGCGGTAGTTCTAATGGTTACGGCAAGTTATTTCTTCTATTTCGATAAAGCTGGGAATCAACATACATCTGGAAATAATATTGTTACCGCTGATTCCAAATTGACGAATCTTCAATTTGTAAATTCGGATTTTGAAAAAGGTGAAGTTGAAATTACCTACGATCAGATCGTTCCGGTAAAACTAAAAGGGAATGTGAACGATACTGAAATTCAGAAAGTTTTGGCAAAGTCGTTAATTGATAATGAAAATCCCGGCATACGATTGAAAGCCGTTAACGCGATCTACTCTGAGAAAAGATCAAACGCTTCCGGTGTAGTAAAAGACGCATTAATTAAAGCGATGATGTATGACGACAATCCCGGTGTTCGTAAAGAGGCGATGAACGCTCTCTGTAATCTTCCGTTCGATAATAAAATAAGCGACGCGATAATCTATGTTTTGCAGAATGACAAAAATTCCGGTTTAAGAATTCAAGCGATCAACTGCCTGAATGAAAAGAATGACGTTAAACGTCTTTCCGATCCGAACATAAAAAATGTTTTAAGGAATAGAATGCAGGAAGACGACAACAGTTATATAAAACTTCGTGCAAAAACCATATTAACAAAATTAGAATCATAAGGAGAATCATCATGAAAAAGAAAAACTTAATTAATTTATTTCTAACGGCAATGTTAGTAGTTGGAATAACCCAATTTGGAATGTCGCAGGGTAAAATCACCAAAAACTTTCAGGTAAAAAAGGGAGATAACCTTTCCGTTAAAGTTTCCGGAGATGTTAGAATTGAGTCGTGGAGTAAAGATGAAGTTTGGGTTGAAGTTACGGGACTTGATGCAGTGGATCGTGATGATCTGAAAATAACTCAAGACGGAAATACCGTTTCTGTGGTTTTAAGAAATGATCATAATGCTTCTTTTTCAATTAAAACACCGGGACAATTTAACTTTGATATTGAAACAAGCGGAGGTGACTTATCGTGTTTTGGTGAATTATATGGAAATTTTAAAGGAACAACTGCCGGCGGAGATATAAAAGTAAAGTCTATCAATGGGAATGTTGAGTTGGTTACAGCCGGAGGTGATATTAACACCGGAAATATTAATGGCGATTTAAAAGTAACTACTGCCGGTGGTGATATTCAGGTTGGAATAGTGAACGGTGACGGGAAAATGACTACCGCCGGGGGTGATATTGTTGTAACGAGTTCAAGCAAATCGTTAAACGTAAGTACAGCCGGTGGTGATATTAAAGTGGGAAATGTTGGAGGAGAAATAAAAGCATCAACTTCCGGCGGAGATATTGAAGTTGGTTTAGTATCGGGAATTGCAAAATTAAATACTTCCGGCGGTGATATTAAATTAGCAGGAGCCAGAGGAAGCGCTTCGGTTAATACATCCGGGGGAGATATTAAACTTGAAAATATTTATGGATCAGTAAAAGCAAATACTTCGGGTGGAAGAATTTATGCTGAATTAACTCCCGATGGAAGTGACGAAAGTAAATTATCTTCATCGGGAGGCAACATAACGCTATTGATCCCGGGAAATGCAAAGGCAACTATCGAAGCAGTGATTAAAGTTCATTCTAAAAAAGATTTGAAAGAAAAATATAAAATTGCATCGGAGTTTAAATTTGATAGTTACAATGTTGATGAAGATGAAAGAGAAATTCGAGGGACTATCAACTTAAATGGCGGCGGAAAGACGATAAAGTTAACAACCTCAAACTCAAAAATTGAGATCAAGAAATGGAATAAGTAAAGTTGAGATAAAAAGCCCCGTACTTGCGGGGCTTTTTTTTGAATGCAGTAATATTTTTTATGTTCAGGGAAATAATCTTTTTTCCTATATTCCCCGTAGAATTTCAATAAATTAAGAATCAATATCTGTCAACAAAGAAAATCTTCGTGGAATTTGAATCAATAAATACTCTTATTAGTGAGAAACAGCTAAAGACGATGGAAAATATTATCGAGACATTAGCTCAGAAGATTCCTCACCTAATCGTAACTCCAATTAAGTATGGAAAAATTGGTAATGAATTCTTAGCTTCTTTTAAAGTAAACGAAGAGCATTTTCAATTCATAATTGAAAAACTTACGATTAATGGTATTCAGGTTATTAGCCAGGACGAGAGAGCAAAACAGTACGTTGATAAAGCCAAATCACGGATAAGAGAATCGGGGACAGGGAACATGATGCATTGGGGGAATAAGAATAAAACTAAGATCATAGAAAAAAAATCGATCGATGAGCTTTCCGCTGAAGGAGATTTTGCTGAAGTTATTAGAATATCGCGAGATATTACTCTTCCAAAAGAGGAATCGAATAGGGCAAAATTAAGTATTGATAGAGCAGTTCAGTCGGCAATCAGTAAAGCATATTCAGAAGCATATTCTAAGAAAATCGATATCCATAAAAATCTTGATCGCTTGATTCTAATTGCTTCGGATGACAATCTAAAGGTTCTCCAAAAAATTGATTTTATCAAACAAGCAGGCAGTTTAGCCGTGCAAATATGTTTAAAGCACACCGACTATGTGGCAGACTTGATCCCGATTTGCAACAACAACAAACTCCATAACATTATTTGTGTGAAAGCGGCAATTGCATTTCATGATATTGTATTCAGAAATCGAGATTTATTCAAAGAGGAATTAGTGATCGCGCGGAAGAAACTCAATACGCGATGGTTACTAATTGCAATCAATTCGGTAGAACCGGAATTAACTCCAAGCGAAAAAGCATCTTTCAATGCTCTCATAGATTTTATTTCGGCGAACAGATAGGGGAATAATTTTAGTGTTTATTGCTGATTTTTCACGAGTTGAAAAATGTTTTTTATTTATAAAAAAGTTTTCTTTTAGCAATCATGAGCACTACTTCTCCAATATCTTTTTCAACTGCTCAACTGTAACTTTTAATAAGCCGTTTGGGATTAATCGCGGAGTTAGAGTTTTCCAATTTTTATCTTTCTTAAAAATTTGTTTAAACATTGGAAGCGCTTCTTTCATCATTCCTTTATTTGCCAGTGCAACTGCTGTCCAAAATTTCATTTCTAAATTCTCCGGGAATAGTTTCATTGCAGAAGAATACTCTTTCATCGCAGAATCCATATCATTTTTTTCAACGGCAAGATCGCCGTTGTTCATATGGTCATAAGCGCGGTGAATTTTTAGAAGTCTCTTCAATTCAACTAATGGCGCGGGATTATCATCAACCCGAATATCAACTAAACGATCTTCCCAGACTTTCCCGGTTGATTTTCCACGAACAACAAGTAAAGCGGCAGATTGTTTTCCCCGAATATCGCCGCCTGCTTTTTCAGCTGCTTCGAGTGCGGCTAACATTCTTTCTGCAAGTTGTCCGGTTGATTTTTGAAATGCTTCCGCCATCGCCGGCCAAACTTTATCGTTCGACATAAGGTTTGCCTGCACAGAGAAATTCTTTCCGGCAATGTTTCCCGCGGGTTGAATGCAATCATCACCGGTGAAAGATGCCACATTCCCTTTTGCATCTAAAATTGCAAGTTGGCGGAAATCCCTTCCTTTATCTTTTAATAATAAAGCAGCAACAGCTTCTCCGGCAGAATTACCTTCTTTCAATAATTCCAGACCTTCCGGTCCAAACGCAGGATTTACAAATGATTGAGTTGCAACTACACCAACACCGGCTTCTCCCCACGTAACCATTGTTCCAACTGAGAACCAGTGAGACTGAACAGCTACTCCCATATCTCCGGTCTTCTCGTCATATGCAACGATAGAATACGTATGTGCGAAAGGGGAATCTGATTTATAAACTTGTGCAACAAGAGAAGAAAAAGATAATAGAATGATGAGTGCACTTAACTGAAAAGAAATTGTCGGTTTCACTTAATACTCCAAAATAAATTTGATGCAAATTAGAATTTCGACAAGGATTAACCAAATTCCACGATTTCAGCTTTACCCTAATATTCTTTTAATGCTCACCCAAAACCTATTATTTTAACTCTTCGGGGAGATTGCACTAAATTATTAATGGAAAGATATACACTCACGTTAATTATTTTCCAGAAAAGATAAAAAAAAGAAGTTAAAAACTTGACACTTTAACTTCCTTCAGCTATCTTTGCATCAATAAAAAAATGAAAAATCAATCACAATATATCGTACAAGACAATTTTTATGGATTTGCCAGCATCCCCGGTAATCCAAGTGTTGTGATTTCTCCAATAATAACCCTATCGATTTTTTCTTTCGTTATTGGGATTTCTGTTATTCTTAGCCTCCTTAGCATTATTATTCTAGGCTAATAATAAGTCAATCCCAAATCAAAATATAAGACTACCACACACACATACTTAAGATTTCGGGATTGACGAGAGCCGAGAGGTTTTTCTTGTTTGTCAATTTTATAAACATGAGGTCATCGTGAGATCTGATTTAATTAAAAAAGGTTTTGATAAAGCTCCGCATCGCAGTTTGCTTAAAGCTACCGGCGTGATTAAGAGCGATGAAGATTTTAAAAAACCTTTTATCGGTGTTTGTAATTCCTACATCGATTTAATTCCCGGACACGTGCATCTTCAAGAATTTGGAAGAATTGTAAAAGAAGCTATTCGTGAAGCAGGCGGAGTTCCATTTGAGTTTAACACAATCGGCGTTGATGACGGTATCGCTATGGGGCATATCGGTATGCGCTATTCATTGGCAAGCAGAGAACTAATCGCAGACTGTGTTGAAACCGTTGTCGAAGCTCATCGTTTAGATGGAATGGTTTGCATTCCCAATTGCGACAAGATCGTCCCGGGAATGTTGATGGCTGCGGTTCGTGTAAACATTCCAACAATATTTATTTCCGGCGGACCAATGAAAGCAGGTAAAACTCCCTCCGGTAAAAAAGTTGATCTCATCTCGGTATTTGAAGGAGTTGGCGAATATCAATCCGGAAAAATAAATGACGAACAATTAAATGAATTAGAAAATTACGGTTGTCCATCGTGCGGATCTTGTTCAGGTATGTTTACAGCCAACTCGATGAACTGCTTGATGGAAGCGCTCGGAATGGCTCTCCCCGGCAACGGATCAATCCTTGCACTCAATCCCAAGCGACATGAATTAGCAAAACGAGCGGCAAAACAAATTCTTGTTTTAGTTGAAAAAGATATTAAACCAAAAGATATTATTACAAAAGAGTCGTTGATGAATGCTTTTGTCCTCGATATGGCGATGGGCGGAAGTACCAACACTGTTCTTCATACTTTGGCTATAGCAAGCGAAGCTGAAATAGATTTTGATCTCGCGGAACTAAATACACTTTCGCAAAAAGTGCCTTATATCTGTAAAGTTAGTCCGGCAACAAAAGAAGTCCACATGGAAGATGTTGATGCTGCCGGCGGAATTTCCGCGATCTTAAATGAAGTTTCTAAAGTTGAGGGAATTCTTAATTTAGACAGACTCACGGTAACCGGAAAAACTCTTGGGGAAAACATTGCTCAAGCGGAAATTAAAAATTCATTCGTTATTCGTTCAGTTGAAAATCCCTATTCAAAAACCGGTGGACTTGCAATCCTATTTGGAAATCTTGCGCCGTTTGGATCAATTGTAAAAACCGGCGCCGTTGATCCAAAGATGATGAATCATACAGGTCCCGCAAGAATTTATAATTCGCAGGATGAAGCGATGGAAAATATTTTAGCGGGAAAAGTTCAAGCTGGTGATGTAGTTGTCATTCGTTACGAAGGTCCCAAAGGAGGACCGGGAATGCCGGAAATGCTTTCGCCAACTTCCGCAATAATGGGAATGGGATTAGGCGATAAAGTAGCGTTAATAACCGATGGAAGATTTTCAGGCGGAACACGCGGAGCCTGCATCGGGCATGTTTCTCCCGAAGCAGCAGAACGCGGTCCAATTGCTGCTTTAGTTGAAGGAGATTTAATTACCGTTGATATTCCTAACAGAATTTTAAGCGTTGATTTATCGGATGAAGAAATTAAAAATCGGTTAGCTGAACTTCCGGTGTTCGAACCAAAAATTAAAAAAGGTTATCTAAGCAGATATGCAAGAATGGTAACCTCTGCAAATACCGGTGCGATTTTAAAATAAAAAAGGAAAGAAGCGAGAAAGGATACTTTATGAAAGAACATAAACAGAAAATGAGCGGCGCCGAAATTTTGTTTGAATGTTTGCGCAAAGAAAAGGTTGAATATATATTTGGATATCCCGGCGGAGCTGTCTTAAAATTGTATGAACAACTATACGACGTTGATTTCCTTCAACATATTTTAACACGCCATGAACAAGGCGCTATTCATGCAGCGGAAGGTTACGCAAAAGCAACCGGAAAAGTTGGAGTTGTGCTTGTTACTTCAGGTCCAGGCGCAACTAATACTGTTACGGGAATTGCAGATGCTTACATGGATTCTATCCCTGTAGTTGTTTTCACAGGACAAGTTCCAACCAAATTAATTGGTAACGATGCATTTCAAGAAGCTGATATAATGGGAATAACCCGTCCTATCACCAAACATAATTTCCTTGTGCGTGATGTAAAAGAATTAGCCCAAACAATTCGCAAAGCGTTCTTCATCGCTTCAACCGGAAGACCGGGACCGGTACTTGTCGATCTTCCGAAAGATGTGATCAATTCTGTTTGTGAATTTGAATATCCTGAAAAAGTAGATATCCGCGGATATAAACCGACATTTATGGGACATCAAAACCAAATTAAAAAAGCGGCGGAGATGCTGAAAAAAGCGAAGAGACCTTTGCTCTATGTTGGCGGCGGAGTTATCATGTCCGGCGGAACGCGTGAATTGGCGCTTCTTGCAAAAGAAAATAATTTGCCTGTGACCATGACTCTTCAAGGATTAGGCGCATTCCCCGGAACAGACGAACTCTCGCTGGGAATGCTCGGAATGCACGGAACATATTGGGCAAATCAAGCGGTAAACAGTTGCGATCTCCTTATCGCTTTAGGCGCCCGATTCGATGATCGCGTAACAGGAAAAGTTGAATCGTTTTCTACCAAGTCTTATAAAATACATGTTGATGTTGATCCGACTGCAATTGATAAAAACATTGTTGTTGATTTACCGATTGTAGGCGATGTCAAACACGTTCTTGCAGAACTTGCAGCCGAGATGGATGAGCGTCCCGAAATATCTGAGTGGTGGAAACAAATCGATAGATGGAAAAAAGAATGTCCTTTCGATATTGATGCGAATGACGGTAAACTTAGAACACAGTTCGTCATCGAAAAAATTTCAGAAAAAACAAAAGGACATGCTGTCGTAGTTTCCGACGTTGGACAACACCAGATGTGGATTGCGCAGCATTACAAATTTGTTCATCCGCGTTCTCATTTAACCAGCGGCGGGCTGGGAACAATGGGCTTTTCAGTTCCTGCTTCCATTGGCGCAGCGTTTGGCGTAAAAGATCGTCCGATTATTTCGATCAGCGGAGATGGCGGTTTTCAAATGAATATTCAGGAACTCATCACTGCCGTAGCAAACAAACTCCCGATAAAATTTATTGTTATCAATAATAGTTTTTTGGGAATGGTTCGTCAGTGGCAGGAGCTCTTTCATGCAGAGAAATACAGTTTTACCGATCTTTCAAAAAGTAATCCTGATTTCAAAAAAGTTGCAGAAGCGTTCGGACTCGCTGCTTTTTCAGTTGAACATCCGAAAGAAGTTGATTCAGTTTTAGATGAAGCGTTTGCGATAAACGATCGCCCTGTATTTATCGAATTTAAAGTTGTTAAAGAAGATATGGTTTTTCCGATGGTTCCTGCGGGCGCGTCAATCGGTGAAATGATGACAAAAAGATTAAATCCCAAAACAATGGTATAACAATGAAACATACAATTTCTGTTTTAGTCGAAAATCGATTTGGAGCTTTTAACCGCGTAGCAACAATGTTTAGCGGGAGAGGTTTCAATATTCACAGCATCTCAATAGGAGCAACTGAAGAGCCTGAAATTTCAAGGATGACGTTAGTTACTTCAGGCGATGATCAAATAATTGAGCAAGTGGTTAAACAGTTAAACCGGTTAATCGACACTATCAAAGTTGTTGATCTCACCGGGCAGCCGCGTGTGGAACGTGAACTTGCTCTTATAACTGTTTTTTATCAAAAGGGAACTCGTCCCGAATTGACAAACATCTGCGATATTTTTCGCGGAAAGATTGTCGATATAAATAATAGAACATTAACACTCGAGATCACCGGACCGCCGGATAAAATTGATGCGGTGATAAACGTGGTTTCGCAATACGGAATTAAAGAGATCGCACGTTCAGGAACTGTCGCCTTAAAACGTGGCGAGCAGTCAAAAATTCAACCAAAAATTTCTACAACAAAAGAAAAGGAAAAAGTACAATGAAAGTTTATTATGATGGCGATGCATCGCTTGATTTTCTAAAAGATAAAAAAATTGCAGTGCTTGGTTTTGGTAGCCAGGGACACGCTCACGCGCTCAATTTAAAAGAGAGCGGTATGAATATTTGTGTCGGATTACGCCAAAGCAGCGCGCGCTGGGGAAAAGCTGAAGCGCTCGGATTGCAAGTAAAAACTGTTTCGGATGCGTCTGCATGGGCTGATGTTATCATGCTTCTTCTCCCCGATCAAAATCAGAAAGATATTTATGATAACGACATTGTTCAGCATGTAACCTCCGGTAAAACGTTGGCATTCGGACACGGATTTAATATTCATTACAAACAAATCGTTCCCCCGTCAGATGTGAACGTAATGATGATCGCTCCGAAAGGTCCGGGACATTTAGTACGCAGAACATTTACTGAAGGCTCAGGCGTTCCTTGTTTGATCGCTGTTTATCAAGACCCTTCAGGCAACACAAAAGAATTAGCGCTCGCATGGGCAAAAGGTATCGGCGGCGCAAGAGCCGGTGTTATCGAAACAAATTTTAAGAATGAAACCGAAACAGATTTGTTCGGCGAACAAGCGGTGCTTTGCGGCGGTTCGGCTGAATTGATTAAAGCCGGATTTGAAACGTTAACCGAAGCCGGTTATCCGCCTGAACTCGCTTACTTTGAATGTATGCACGAGATGAAACTTATCGTCGACCTCTATTATGAAGGAGGTTTGTCGCGCATGAATTACTCGGTTAGCGATACTGCCGAGTATGGCGGAATGACACGCGGACCAAGAATAATTACAAAAGAATCTAAAAAGGAAATGAAAAAAATTCTTACTGAAATTCAGTCCGGGCAATTTGCTAACGAGTGGTTGGCTGAATATAGAAGCGGTGGACCAAATTTCGCAAAGTTGAGAAAAAGCAACACCGAACATGCGATTGAAACTGTCGGCGCAAAACTCCGCGGAATGATGAGCTGGTTGTTCAATCAAAATAAAAAAGAAGAAGTTGACGCTTAAAGAATTAGGAATTACGAATTAGGAATTAGGAATTAGGAAGTAAAATGAAATATAAAATTGCTCTTTTGCCGGGAGATGGAATTGGTCCCGAAGTTACCGATGCGGCAGTTAAAGTACTGCAATTTGTAGCCGAGAAAACGGGTATTGAACTTTCGTACAGCTATCATTTAATTGGCGGATGTTCGTATGATGCGTATGAAAATCCTTTAACTGATGCAACTCTTACTGCATGCTATGATTCGGACGCGGTATTTCTTGGCGCTGTAGGCGGAGTTAAATGGGAATCATTACCGCATCATTTAAAACCGGAAGCGGCTTTACTAAAACTTAGAAAATCACTCGGATTATTCTCAAACATTCGTCCTGCAAAAATATATAACGCATTGATTGACGCTTCATCATTGCGTCCTGAAGTTCTTTCGGGAACTGATCTCGTAATCTTCAGAGAATTAACCGGCGGCATTTACTTTGGCGAACCGCGCGGTTACGATGAAAATAACGGCTGGAACACATTAATCTATTCTAAGGAAGAAGTTAAACGTATAGCAAAAAAAGCTTTTGCTGTTGCGCGTCAAAGAAGCGGAAGAGTAACATCGGTTGATAAAGCGAACGTGTTGGAAAGTTCACAATTCTGGCGCAAGGTTGTTCATCAAATTCATAGCGAAGAATTCTCCGATGTTAAACTAAATGATATGTACGTTGACAACGCTGCAATGCAGTTAGTGCGCAATCCAAAACAGTTTGATGTAATTCTTACTCAAAATTTGTTTGGAGATATTTTAAGCGATGTTGCTGCGATGATAACTGGTAGTTTAGGAATGCTTCCTTCCGCCAGTCTTGGTGAAAAATATGCCTTGTACGAACCGGTACACGGCAGCGCGCCGGACATTGCCGGACAGAACAAAGCCAATCCGCTTGCATCAATCGCTTCAATCGCTTTGATGTTCAGCTATTCTTTTAATCTTCCGGAAATTGGAAATGCAATTGAACAATCAATTGCAAAGACGCTTGAAAAGAATTTTAGAACAGCAGATATTTATTCAGATGGAACGACGCTTGTTTCTACAACGGTTATGCGAGATGAAGTATTGAAATCGTTAGAAGAAGTATTTGAAAAAAATAAATCCACAGTAGCTGTTTAGTAAATAATGATTAAGAAACCAATGGCGCATTAGCAGGTTTTCTTCGTGTGACTTCGTGTTTTCTTTGTGAGACTTCGTGTAACAAAATCCTTTCACGAAGTAACACGAAGGAGATTCATTAATAGGAAATAAATTATTTCAAAGGGAAGACAATGGATAAAAACAGAATTTTTATATTTGACACAACATTAAGAGACGGAGAACAATCTCCCGGCGCTTCACTGAGTATTTCAGAGAAAGTTGAGATTGCGCGACAACTTGAAAAACTAAATGTTGATATTATCGAAGCAGGATTCCCGGTTTCTTCTCCAGCGCAGTTTGAAGCGGTGCAGCTTATTGCAAATGAAGTGAATGTTGTTGTAGCCGGACTTTCGCGCGCTATTGAAAAAGATATTAAATCTGCGTACGATGCATTAAAGCATGGAAAGAAGCCAAGAATACATACTTTCACAAGCACATCGGATATTCATATCCTTGGAAAATTTGGAGATGAGCGGTATGGAACATCGTTAGCAGAAAAAAGAAAGACTGTTTTGAAGATGACTCACGATGCAGTGGCTTATGCAAAATCATTTACAAAAGATGTCGAGTATTCTGCTGAAGATGCAGGGCGAACGGATATCGGTTATTTAATTGATATAGTTGAAACCGCTATTGAAGCCGGTGCAACAACGGTGAACATTCCCGATACAACCGGTTATACGTTCCCTTCTGAATTCGGCGCAAAGATAGCGGAATTAAAAAGGCGCGTAAAGAATATCGACAAAGCAATTATAAGCGTGCATTGCCACAACGATCTTGGTTTAGCGGTCGCTAATTCTTTAGCCGGAATTGAAAACGGCGCGCGTCAAATTGAATGTACGATAAACGGAATTGGCGAGCGCGCAGGCAACGCTTCGCTTGAAGAAGTTGTAATGGCGTTAAAGGTTAGAAAAGATTTAGTTAAATACTTTACTAAAATTAAAACTGAAGAAATTTATAACTCAAGCAGAATGGTTTCTTCTTACAGCGGAATTGTTGTTCAGCCAAACAAAGCTATTGTTGGCGATAACGCTTTTGCGCATGAGTCGGGCATTCATCAAGATGGAATGTTGAAGAACAGACAGACTTACGAAATAATGCAGCCTGAAACCGTTGGAGTTCCGAAAACAAAAATCGTACTCGGCAGGCATTCCGGTAAGCATGGATTAAAATCTCGTTTAACAGAACTCGGATACCATTTACAAATAAAAGAACTTTCAGAAATATATGAGAAGTTCTTGCTGTTAGCCGATAAGAAAAAAGAAATTTACGATGATGATCTGCGCATCTTGCTGGAAGAAAGTTCGATCAAATTTGCTTCATCATTTTATGAACTCGATTATTTACAAATTCATTCAGGGACAAATGCTATCCCTACTGCAACGGTGCGTATTAAATTAGAAAAAGAGATATTGCAGGAATCCGCAACCGGCGATGGAGTAGTTGATGCAACATTTAACGCTATCGAACGGGCGTTGAATACAAAAGTATCCTTGGAATCATATTTCGTTCGCTCGGTAACTTCCGGTCGCCAGGCGCTTGGAGAAGTTATTGTTAAGATCAAAAAAGATGACATGACTTTTACAGGAAGAGGAATATCGACCGACATTATTGAAGCGAGCGCGAAAGGATTTCTTCAAGCGTTAAATCATCAGGAACAATATTTTAAAGCGAAGGAAGAGCTTCCTAATTCTTATTTATCTGAAATATCACAAGCTGTGTAAGGGAAAAAAATTAAATGAAGATGACAATAACAGAAAAAATATTAGCTAAGTCCGCCGGAAAAACATTTGTTGAACCGGGACAAAACATTTGGCTTAATGTTGACGTACTTATGACACACGATGTTTGCGGTCCGCCGACAATTGAAATATGGAAAAGAGAATTCGGCGAAGCTGCAAAGATTTGGGATAAGAATAAGTTAGTGATCTTTCCAGATCATTATATCTTTACAAAGAATCCGCAAGCGAACAGAAATGTTTCGCTGCTTCGCGAGTTCGCAAATCAATATGGCGTTGATAATTATTATGATATAGGAACAGAACGATACAAAGGCGTTTGTCATCTCGCGTTAGCGGAAGAAGGATATAACGTGCCGGGAACAGTTTTATTCGGTACTGATTCTCACACGTGTACATCAGGCGCATTTGGAATGTTCGCAACGGGAGTTGGGAACACAGACGGTGCATTTATTCTCGGTACAGGAAAGATTTGGGAAAAAGTTCCTGAGTCAATGAAATTTATTTTTGAAGGAGAACTTCCTCCATATTTAATGGCAAAGGATTTAATCCTTAGAATTCTCGGAGACATTACAACTGACGGCGCAACCTACCGCGCGATGGAATTTGACGGCGAGGGAGTTTTCTCTTTATCAATGACAGAGCGTATGACATTGACGAACATGGCAATTGAAGCGGGTGGAATGAACGGTATCATCGCTGCTGACGCAGTAACAGAAGCATACGTTAAAGAACGAACGAATAAAGAATATGAAATCTTTACAAGCGACGCGGATGCAAAATATCATTCGATAAGAAAATATAAAACTGCGGAGTTGGAACCGGTTGTTGCAAAACCGCACAGTCCCGATAACATGGGAACAGTACGCAGCGTTGCCGGAACAAAACTTACAAAATGTTATATCGGTTCATGCACCGGCGGAAAGCTTTCTGATTTTCAAGCTGCGGCGAAAATACTTTTAGGGAATCAAGTTAAGACTTCTACTTTCATTGTGCCTGCTTCCACAGAGGTTGCAAGAGCGTTGGATGAAGAAACCATAAGCGGAATATCTTTAAAAGATATTTTTGAAAAAGCAGGATGTATTATTGCTGAATCAAGCTGCGCCGCTTGTCTTGGCGGTCCGGTTGATACCGTTGGAAGAGCGAAGGATAATGAGGTTGTAATATCAACAACGAACAGAAATTTTCCCGGAAGAATGGGAAGCAGACAATCGGAAGTTTATTTAGCTTCTCCGTTAACGGTTGCCGCATCCGCGATAACCGGGGTCATCACTGATCCGAGAGACTTTTTATAATTGAAAACAGAAATTGAAATGAGAACAAAATGGAAAAAATAATAAATGGTAAAGCGTTCGTATTGGGTAATAATATCGATACGGATCAAATAATACCGGCGGAACATTTGGTGTATAGTTTATCCGATCCGGAAGAGAAAAAAATGTACGGCAAGTACGCGCTTTCTTCTGTACCGATGGAGAAATCGGGTTTACCGAACGGCGGAATTAAATATATAGCAACGGGAAAGTTTGATACAGAATATCCAATCATTATCGGCGGCGCAAATTTCGGATGCGGTTCTTCACGCGAACATGCACCGTTCGCATTACAGGTGGCGGGAACGAAAGTAATTATTGCGGAATCATACGCGCGAATATTTTTTAGAAATGCTGTTGACGGCGGGTTTGTTGTCCCTTACGAATCGGTAGAAAAACTGAATGATAAAATCAAAACCGGCGATGAAGTTAAGATCGATCTTGAAAATAATGTGTTGAAAAATCTAACAACAAATGAAGAATACAAATTGAAACCGCTTGGAGATATTCTTCCGATACTTGAAGCCGGAAATTTATTTGAATATGCGCGGCAGACTGATATGATCGCTTAAAATTGAGGAATGTAAATGAAACATTTAATTGAATTATTCGACACCACATTACGCGACGGCACACAGGGCGAAGGTGTTAATCTTTCCATACAGGATAAACTTGTAATTGCGCAGCGTTTGGATGAGTTTGGCATTGATTATATTGAAGGCGGCTGGCCCGGAAGTAATCCGCGAGATGAAGAATTCTTTGAGAAAGTACATTCACTTCATTTAAAGAATGCTATTATCTGTGCATTTGGCTCAACGGCGCGTTCGTTAAATAATCTTGAGGGCGATACAAACTTAAATGCGCTGCTCAAAACGGAAACAGAAGCGGTATCTATCTTCGGAAAATCATGGAGGCTGCATTCTAAAGTTGGATTAGGTTTAAGCGATGAAGAGAATGAAGAATTGATCTTTCGTTCGGTTGAATTTTTGAAGAATGCAGGAAGAAAAATTGTGTACGATGCGGAACATTTCTTTGATGGATATAAAGATGATGCGGAGTTTGCGTTAAAGATGTTATTGGCTGCTGAAAAAGGTGGCGCATCGGTATTGGTACTTTGCGATACGAATGGAGGAAC
>JAVHOS010000149.1:0-3396 GCA_036170205.1 Ignavibacteriaceae bacterium
TTAATCAATTTATCAAATACTTGCGTAACCGTTAAAATTTCTTTCACCAAACCGGAGCTTTGTCCGGCTTCCATTGCGCCTTCAATTTCATCACCTTCAAAAATTCCTTTCATCTCCCGTTTATGATTGAGGAAAGAGATCATTTCTTCTTTTGATAAACCTTTTGTTTCCGCTTGAACCGCTTTCAGCGCAAAATCATTTTTTAACATCCTCATCAACGCAACTTTTCTAAAGGATAAAACCGTATCGCCGTCTTTCGCTTCAACAATTTTTCGTTTATAATTTTCATGCGCGGAAGATTCAACCGTTGCGGCAAACAACGTTCCTATTTGTACGGCTTCTGCGCCAAGACAAATCACTGCGGCAATTTGTCTTCCGTCTGCAATCCCGCCGGCAGCAATAACGGGAATTTTAACAGCATCAACCAACTGGGGAATTAAACAGAGCGTTGTTATTTCATCGCCGCCGTTATGTCCGCCCGCTTCAACTCCTTCACCAACAATTGCATCACAGCCAACTTCTTCAGCTTTTAAAGCCTGCTTTACATTCGCAACAACGTGTACAACTTTGATGTTGTTCGATTTCAATTTTTCAATGTGTCTTCCTGGATGTCCGGCGGAAGTAAAAACAATTTCTACTTTTTCTTGTTTAGTAACCGCGATCAACTCTTCAACATCTTTACGGAGAAGCGGAATGTTTACTCCAAACGGTTTTTGTGTTGCTGCCTTACACTTTTGAATGTGTTCGTGAAGCATTTCAGGTTTCATCGATCCCGCGCCGATAAGTCCCAAACCGCCTGCGTTTGAAACTTCTGAAGCAAGTTTCCAGCCGCTCACCCAAACCATTCCCGCTTGAATGATTGGATATTGAATGTTAAAAAGCGATGTTATTCTGTTTTTAGTTGTCATAATTAAAATTAGTTTTCCCTTGAAATTTGATTGATTAAAATTTAAGTTGCAAGTGAATTAGAAACCGTTTGTTTATAATTAGCAGAAAGATTTTTGTGAAAAATAAAAAGAAAAAATTTTCTACCGCAGAAATTTTCAGAAAATTGACTATTCTTCTTGCTATTGGATTTCTAATCATCGACTTTTCCGATAAAGACATTAAGAGTTTTGACGTTTTAAGAATGCTTGTTTACGGATTAGCGATCAACTTTGTAACTGATCTATTATTAAGTAAAAGGAGATAGACATGAACGCCAAAGAAATTTTAGGTTGGGTTTTAGGCATTTTTGCAATCATCTCTTATATAATTTATATCGTTTTGAAAAGAAAAGAACTGAACGAAAAAATCGCGGAACAAAACAACACCGATAACCTCATCAATGCTTTGAAAGAATACGCTAAATATCAGCCTGATCTAGCAAAGATATTTAACAAATTTGGCATTCTCTAAATCCGCTAAACATTTATTAAAAGAGGTCAAGAAGGCGTTCCCTCTTGACCTCTTTTTTTATTTCACTTCCGGAACTCTTCCCGGCGTCCAGGGTGCGCCAAGTTTTTCCATTTCATTTTCAATTGCTTTTACTTCTACTTCGTCAATTTGTTTTAGTTGTTGAAGTATCGGCAATAAAGCTTCATGCAAAACTTCGTAAGCTACTTTTTGATTTTTTGTAACATTGGAAGTTGAATTTGTTTGTGCGTAAATCATTTTTTCTAAGCGCCAATTTAACGGAACTTCTTGCGGAGGAATTTCTTCCGCACTTGCTTTGCCCGGTTTACCGTTGAAGGCAAAAAGAATTTCATCAAGTTTTACTGAAACAGCATCAGCTTTTTTAATTATTAAAAATGTTGCTGCCGGAGTATTGTTTAATGTTTGTTTAATTGTTTCCAATTTGTTTTGAAGCTCTTGAGCCAATCTCTGTGCGCCCCAAACAGTCCTTGCAAGTTCGTATGATTTCTGTTGGAATACCACAAGCTCTTTGCGGTCAGTCACTGGAATTGTCGTATTACTCAACGGTACAGCGTTAAATTCAACCGGATCGGCGAGTTGCTTCTCTTCACCGCGAGTGACCATAGACAAACTAACTTTATATTTTCCCGGCAAAACTAACAACGCACTATTTTGTTTTGCAGTCGGATTAAATTTGTTTTCTTTTGCTAAAACCGGTTCAGTTGATTCATAACGCAAATCCCATGTAATACGATTTATCCCGGCACTCGCAGCTTTTGTAAGTTTTCTAATCTCGTTTCCCGATTCATCCGTAAAAGTAAAAATTAAGTATGGAGCTTTTTCAGATTCTTCCGCTTTTAATTCTTCATAAGAAGGTTGCGGAATTGGTTTTCCATCTTTAAAAAGTGGTTTCTCTTTTTCTTTTCTTTCTGCTTTTAAAGTTTTAGGAACTTCATTAATGTTATAAGTGATCGCAGCGCCAAATTCCGGATTTGCAGCTTTGAAATATGTTGAGCCTTGACCATATCGCCCTTGACTTTGAATATACAAATAAGCATCGCTTACCGGAAATATTTCCCCTTCCTTTTTTAACTGATTTTTTGCAACCGAACGCAAAGCGGAATAATCATCAAGAATATAGAACCCGCGTCCAAAAGTAGCAACAACAAGATCATTTTCTCTTTCTTGAATTGCGAGATCGGTTACTTTAACATTAGGAATTCCGTTTTTTAATTGAATCCATTTTTCGCCGCCATCAACAGAAAAGAAAACGCCCCATTCGGTTCCGATAAAAATAAGATTTGGTTCAACCGGATCTTCAACAATCGTATTGACCGCGCCGTTAGCGGGTAAATTCGCTGCTATTGATTTCCATGTTTTTCCTTTATCACTGCTTTTGAAAATGTACGGTTTGAAATCATCCCGCTTATGATTATTAAAAGAAGCATAAACAACATTCTCGCTAAAACGCGAAGGAAGAATATCGCTCACCAACGTAAACTTCGGAACGTCGGGAACGTTATCAATTTTTCTCCATGTCTTCGCATCTTCCGTTACTTGAATTAATCCGTCATCGGTTCCGGCATACAAAAGATTTTCTTTTAAAGGCGATTCAGCAAGTGAAACAATCAAGCCGAACTGCGACGTGCTTAAATCTTTTGAAAGCGCATCTGCGCTCCAATATTTTCCCATAACCGGAAAAGTGTTGCGATCGGTTTGAGTTGTTAAATCGCCGCTTATCTCTATCCAGCTATCGCCTCTATCGTCACTTCTAAAAACTCTTTCCGCCGCAATATACAAACGCGAATGCGAGTGAGGACTGATAATAAACGGAGTATCCCAATACCATTTAAAAGTTTTTTCTCCTTTTATCGGTTCAGGGCGAACGTCAATCAGTTCACCACTCTTTTTATCATAACGAATAATATTTCCGTACTGTGATTCTGAGTAAATAATATTCGCATCGGTTGGATCAACCGCTTGAAAAAATCCGTCACCGCC
>JAVHOS010000150.1:0-7943 GCA_036170205.1 Ignavibacteriaceae bacterium
AAAAAAGAGAAGAATTTGTAGAAAGAGATTCTTTTTAAATAATGCTATCACGATAATTTAAAATTCTTGTCCGGCAACTCGTTCAATATCGGCGCCGAGTTGACGAAGTTTTTCTTCTAACCGTTGATAACCGCGGTCTAAATGATAGACGCGCAAAACTTCAGTAACGCCTTCCGCGGCTAATCCGGCAAGCACTAACGAAGCGCTCGCACGTAAATCTGTTGACATTACTTTCGCCCCCTTTAATTTTTTAACGCCTTTTATTACCGCATTATTTTCTTGCACGGAAATATCGGCGCCAAGCCGGGTTAATTCAGCAACGTGACTAAAACGGTCGGTATAAATCGTATCGGTTACGGTAGAAACACTTTCCGCAATACTCATTAACGCCAACCATTGCGCTTGCATGTCGGTTGGGAATCCCGGGAAAATTCCGGTTGAAACATCTATACTTTTTAGTTCAATATTTTGTGCATTAATACGAATGTCATTTCCGTTCACTTCAATGCTGGCTCCGGCATCTTCCAACTTTGCGAGCACAGCGTAAAGATGAGCGTCGATTCCACCGCGAACAACGATGTTCCCTTTCGTCATCGCTGCGGCAACGAGAAAAGTACCCGCTTCAATTCTATCCGGAATAGTTTCTATTACTGCAGGATGAAGTTCATCAACTCCTTCAATTTCTAAAATCGAAGTATTGATACCGGAAATTTTAGCTCCCATTTTGATTAAGAAATTTACAAGATTTGTTATCTCCGGTTCCATTGCCGCGTTGTTGATTATCGTAGTACCTTTTGCAAGTACAGCTGCCATTAAAATATTTCCCGTAGCGCCGACGGAAGATTTATCAAAATTTATTTTTGCACCGTGCAACCGATCGGCTTTTACGATGATATAACCACGATCCAACTCAATTTCAGCGCCGAGTTTTTTTAGTCCTTCAAGATGTAGATTGATCGGACGCGGACCCCAAGCACACCCGCCGGGGAGAGAAACTTTTGCAAATCCGTAGCGGGTTAGCAATGGTCCCAACACGTAAACCGAAGCGCGCATCTTTTTTACGTGTTCGTAAGGCGCTATCTGATTGTTTACTGTTGAGGAATTTATTTTTAAGATTTGATTTTCAAATTGAATTTCCGCGCCGAGCTGTTTTAGTAATTTGCTCATTGTAAAAACGTCATTCAGTTGCGGAGTGTTGTGCAAAACCGATTCACCTGAAGCGAGCAGTGCGGCTGGCATCAAAGCCAGTGTAGCATTCTTTGCGCCGCTTATCTGAACGGTTCCGTTTAATTCTTTTCCGCCGTGAATGACAAATTTATCCACACAACAACCTTTTATTTACTTGAAAAAATTGAACCGAATACTCCAACCGAAAATATTTTCTTTGAAGGAGTTACAAGCAAACGATTTAAGGCAGTAAATCCACCTGAAGAAGAAACTTCCCAATTTGTTCCGCCATCTTTTGTTACCAACACTTCTCCTTTATTACAAGAGATGTAACCGTTTGTTTTGTTGGTGAAGGCAATTGAGAGTAATCCGGAAACTAATCCTGAAGAAACTTTTTCCCAACTATTACCGCCGTCGGACGTTTTAAATACTTCTCCGCCGCCTGCGATAGTTATACCGTTATCCATATCAGTAAAATAAATGTCACGTAAATAGGTGTCTGCAAATTTACTTTGGTTCACCCAATTTTCACCAGCATCGGAGGTTTTTAAAATTGTGCCGTTCCAGCCAACCGCATAACCGGTTGATTGATTGACAAAAAAGATATTGAAAATTAAATTGGATGTGTTGGAGTTTACACGTCTAAAAGAATAACCGCCATTATTGGATTTAAGGATAAGCCCTTTTGCACCGCAAACAAAGGTTGCGCCGCCTGAGAGATAAATTCGGAAAAAGTTTTCTCCCTGGAGTTGAAGAACGTTTTGCCAGTTAGCTCCGCCGTCTTCAGTCCGGAAAATCCTTCCGCCATCGCTTACAACTAAACCCAAATTTGAAGAGAGAAATTTTATATCGGTAAAAGTTATAAACGAATCGACTTTTGGAAGCAGCTCTTCCCAATCAGCGCCGTAATTTGAAGACTTGAGAATTGTTCCTCCTTCACCGCAGGCAAAACCAAGATCATCGGAAGGAAAAGTGATTCCATTCAAATTATTTTTAGTGTTTGAGCTGGCTCGAATCCAATTTAACGAAGAGACAGCAACTGCTCTTGAATTATAAACGGCGGTAGTATCAGAATGGCGAACCGGTTTTGAAGTTAATCCTGGCCAGTAAGTTGCAATGGCGTTAAAAATAAAATATGCAAGAAGAATCAATACCGCCAATACCGGGAAAGCGAAAATTGCAGTTTTGAATCTTCGGATTCTATCTACTTTATTTTTATCAACCGGTTTTTGCTTTGTTTTAACTTTTTCCGGTTTATCGAAATTTGAATTTTCTACCTTCATCAAAACCTGGTTAGTGTCGGTTAAAAACTCTTCACAATTTTTATATCTTTTATAAATTGTTTTATCGAGCGCCTTCATAACAATTTTGTCAAGTTCAGGCGGAATTGAATTTGAACCTATTGAAACGCGCGGAGGAGTTTTTTTAAGATGAGCTTCCATTATTTCATATTCCGTTCCTTTATCGAACGGAGTTTTGCCGGAAAGCATTTCAAACAAAGTTATGCCGATGGAATAGATATCGCTTTGTTTCGTCGGGTCTTCGGCGCGGATTTGTTCGGGACTCATGTAAAGCAGCGTTCCGATTTTTGTGCCGGTTTTGGTTATTCCTTTATCAAATAAGGCTTTGGAAATACCAAAGTCCATTATTTTTACAATTCCCTCTTTATTCAAAATTATGTTGGAAGGTTTAATATCTCTATGAATAAAATTTTTGCTGTGTGCATGCCCGACGCCTTCCAGCACTTGCTGCAAAATTAGCAATGCTTCTTTTGTCTCTAATTTACTTTTCCTTGTAATCATTTTTTCGAGCGTTTCGCCTTCAACATATTCCATCACGATGCCGAGGATGCCGTTCTGTTCGGTGAATCCATATACGGAAACAATGTTGGGATGATTCAACTTTGCTTGATTCTTCGCTTCCCGCTTAAATCGTTCAACAAAATTGGTATTTAGCGCCCCTGTTTGGTTTAGCACTTTAAGCGCAACAAATCGTTCTAACTTAATGTCGAATGCTTTGTAAACGATTCCCATTCCCCCTTCACCAAGAACGGAAACCACTTTATAATTTTCAACTATTGATCCAATCATTGAGGTATCAATCTTTAAATGTTATTAATAATTACATAAGAAAAATTATCGGGAGAACCAAAATCTTCCACCAGATCAAAAAAGTTTTGAGAAATCACTTCGAGATTTGCACCACCGGCTAAAATCTGTTTAATCTCTTTGGAATTCAAAACACCGCAAAGTCCATCGGTACAAAGGAGTAATTTAAATTGCTGTTCATCATTCAGATAAAAATAATCGCAGTCCGGTTCACATTCTTTGTCTTCGCCTAAAGCTTTAACAATTATATTCCGGTGAGGGTGTTTTTCTGCCTGTTTCGAGGTTATAAGTCCATTATCAACCATTTTTTGAACGAGAGAATGATCTTTTGTTACTTGACTCAATTTCCCTTCTTTTAAAAGATAAATGCGCGAATCACCAATGTGTCCCCAATAAACTGTATTTCCGGCAATAAATACTGCGACAGCGGTTGTTGCCATTCCTTTGTAATGCTCGGATTTACTTCCCAACTCAAGGATTGTATTATGAGCTTCGATAAAAGCATTATTCATTCTGGTAAGATGATCTAATTGAGTGTTTTCAGCAAAATATTTGTAGATCGTATCCATTGCAGTTTTAGAAGCGAGATCGCCGGCGCGATTTCCGCCTAAACCATCGCAAACTATGGAAAGAAGACCATCTTCAAGATTAAAAACATTGGCGGAATCTTCGTTAACCGACCTTCTTTTACCGAGATGTGAAGCGAAAATGTAATTAACAATCATGTATTTTTTAAAGAATTTAAATGAGAAAATACTTTACAAATGTAATAAAAAATTATTCAGAGTTCAGCCAAATAATCAGGCTATTTAATATTTTAAAGATAATGCCCTGGCAAGATATTTGCTAAAGTTTTCGTTCCGAATTATATTTGTTTTAACAAAATTAAGAATTATCACAACATTTTTGCGAAAGTGGCGTAATTGGCAGCCGCGCTAGACTTAGGATCTAGTATCGAAAGATGTGGGGGTTCGAGTCCCCCCTTTCGCACATTTTTATTAATATCGAGGTTATTTTGGAAACAAAAATAAATGTTATAAGCGATTCTGTAAACGAGCTGGAAGTAAACGCAACGTACGACGATATAAAAGATTTGCTTAATGCCGAAGTTCAGAAACAAGTAAAATCAATTCAGATTGATGGATTTAGAAAAGGAAAAGTTCCGCATGCAGTTCTTAAAAGGATTTATGGCGATTCGCTTGAATACACCGCCGCTGAAAAAGTTGCGAATAAATTGTTCTGGCAGATTGAAAAAGAGCAAAAGTTAAGCCCGCTAAACGAACCGTCACTAACCGACATCGACTTTAAACCAAACGAAAAACTTACATTCAAAGTTAATTACGAGATTTTCCCGAAGATTGAACCGGAAGGTTATTCAGGGTTAGAAATTGAAGTTCCGGATTATAAAGTGACTGAATTTGAAATTGAAAATGAAGTATTCCGTCTTTTGGATATGAATGCAACATACGAAGAGGCTCAAAACGTAGCGGACGAAAAGCATCTTATCACCGCCGATATCTTCAGCGCTAAAGATGATGGAACATCAACAGGAACGAAAATTGAGTCCGATTACAAAATTAATCTCACAAACAAAAATATAAACAGAGAAATTTTAGAGAATGCATTAAACAAAAATATCGGTGATACTTTCACCTTTTCGTTCGATGAACCGCATGAACATCACGATGACGTTCCCCACGAACATAAAAAAATATCTTATGTAGTTGAAATTAAAAGCATCCAGAAAATTGTTTATCCCGAATTAACCGAAGAGTTTTTGAAAAAAATTACCCGCGATAAAATTTCAACAGCGGAAGAACTGAGAGAGAGCATAAAGAAAGATCTCGAATCTTATTACGAGTCAAGCATCAACGATATGGCTGAATTAAAGATTGAACAAGCGGTGCTCAAGAACAATAATTTCACCCCGCCAACAGTGTTCATTCAAAATTATTTAGACCATCTTGTAAAAGATGAAATTGATTCCTATAAAAAGAAAAATAAAAAAGTAAAGCCCGAAGTTATTCGTGAGAAATTGGCTCCAAAGGCGGAAAATTCCGTTAGGTGGCTTCTGTTGAAAGATAAAATTATTGAAAAAGAAAATATTACCTTATCTGAGGAACGCTTGGAAGAACTCTCCGAAGAGAACGCAGAGAAAATGGGTGTTGGAGCAGATATTCTCCTAAAACATTATCAATCGGATGAAATGAAAAAAAGATTGTTGCTTAACGAATTCTATTCATTCCTCAAAAAAACAAATACAATTAAACGAATTGATCCGGAAGTATTTTCACAAAAGGAAGAAGTACATGCAGAATAACATTGAAATTTATAATCAGTTAGTTCCTTACGTTATTGAGCAAACGGGACGCGGTGAACGCGGAATGGATATTTATTCCAGGCTTTTGCGCGAAAGAATTATCTTTCTCGGAACTGCTATTGACGACCACGTGGCAAGTTTAACAATTGCTCAACTCATTTTTCTCGAAGCGGAAGATTCACAAAAAGATATTTTTCTATATATCAATTCTCCAGGCGGAAGTGTTTCAGCCGGATTGGCAATTTACGATACGATGAAATACATCAAACCTGAAGTTTCAACAATTTGTGTTGGAATGGCGGCAAGTATGGGCGCAATTTTGTTAGCCGGCGGTCAAGCAGGCAAAAGAACTTCCCTTCCGAATTCAAGAATTTTAATTCATCAACCCTGGGTTGGCGGATTGCAGGGACAAACGACCGACATCGAAATTCATGCAAAAGAAATGCTCAAAACCCGCGATGTTTTATATAATATTTTAGCTTCGCATACCGGTAAATCAATGGAACAAATTACTAAAGACTGCGACAGAGATTATTTCCTTTCTGCAGAAGAAGCTAAGACTTATAATATCATCGATAATATTTTAGAAAAAAGACCATAGTTTTTTAAGCCTGTTCGCTGGCTGAATCTTGCGGTCAGGCTTTTTAATTCTCCACAAATAATTTCACCATGATAAAAGCATTTTTCTTTTCAGTCCTTTTTTTTACAATCACTTTCTCACAAAATGCTTTTCATCAACTTGATTCGTATTGCGAACAGTATGTAAAAAAAAACTTTCTCCCTTCCCTTTCCGCCGGATTAATTAAGGATAATAAAATTGTTTGGACTGATTATACCGGATACGCCGATTTAGAGAATACTGTTTCGGTTACAAAAAATTCTTTATACAGAATCGCTTCAATTTCAAAATCCATCACGGCTGTTGCAGTGATGCAGCTTGTTGAACATGGCAAAATAAATCTGGACAGTAGCGCAAGGAAGTATTTGCCATTTCTTCCACCAAAAAAGTGGTCATTCACGGTTCGGCAACTTTTGAATCATACTTCGGGAATTCGTACTTATAAAAACGATGAAGAGTTTAACAGCAAAATGAATTTCAAATCAGTTCATGACGCCATTTTATATGTTGCGAAAGATTCGCTTGACTATCAACCAGGAACAAAATATGTTTACTCCACGTTAGCCTATAATTTATTAGCTGGAATAATCGAACGTGTATCCGGACTTTCCTACGAAGAATATTTACAAAAAAACATTTTCGATGTTGCCGGAATGCATTTAACCAAATTGGATTTTTATAACAGAATAATTCCTTTCCGCGTTAAAGGTTACCAAAAAAACGCTCAACGCGAGTTTGAAAATTCACCTTTGGCTGATTTAACTATAAAATTTCCCGGCGGCGGAATACTTTCTACTGCCGAGGATTTATTAAAATTCGGAAACGGGCTGCTCCAATATAAATTGATTAAAAAACAAACTTTAGATTCAATGCTGGTGGAAACGGTTTTAAGCAATGGAAAAAAAATTAAATACGGATTAGGTTTAGATTCCGGCGTTGATAAATATGGAAGAAAGTTTTTCGGTCATGGTGGGGGTGGAACCGGTTTTGTTTCCAGACTAATGTGTTATCCCGAACAAAATGTGGCGACCGTTGATTTGATTAATTGTCGAGACAGAAATATAATCAACGTTGCTGAAGAAATTGCAGCGATATATTTTGGTGAAAAAATTCCCTATCCCAAATATTCTTTAAGCGACACTTTAACAAAAACAGCAATAAGATTTTCGATTGATTCCGCCTTTATTTACTGGCAATCTGTTGATCTGAAAAAAGATACCAGTTTTGTCATATCAAGCGCCGAAATTCAAGATTTCGGAAATGATTTGCTTACATTAAACAAAACAAAAGATGCCATCCTTGTTTTTATCAGATTAACTGAGATCGACAGTACGTTTACGCCCGGATTTATTGGCTTGAGTGAAGCTTATAACAGGGAGGGAAATAAAGGATTAGCCCTTCGCAACTTAAAAAAAGCCCAAAGACTGAAACCAAATGACGCAGTCATTCAAGCGCAAATCTTACAGATTGAAAAAGAGCGAAAATAAATTCTCTAACGTCTCATGGCCGAAAAATTAAAATTGTTTATTTTTTATTCACCTTGGCTCACCTTTAATTTTTCTTTAACTTTGAGATAAGAAATTCAGAAACCAAAAGAGATGCAAAAAAAGAAAATCGTGATTGTTGGTCCGGCTTATCCCTACCGCGGAGGAAACTCGCTTTTCATCGGCCATTTAAATGATAAACTTTCGGCGCAATTTGATGTTACAATTTTAAATTACTCACTTCT
>JAVHOS010000150.1:8043-15942 GCA_036170205.1 Ignavibacteriaceae bacterium
GAAGGGCATTTCATAGATCGTATGCTAACCAAATTTGGACTTGCGAACGCCTCCTCTTTCCTTTCTCTTTCTGAAAAAGTTGAAAAAGATTTAGCAACTGTTTCTAAAAAAAGGAAAATTTACCGTTCCGAGCTTCCGGTGTATGATTGTTATGATCTTTCCGGTGAAGAAAATAAATTGCAGAAAGGTGGAACCAATTCCCTTAAAAAAGATTTTGGTTTTGCCGAAGATGATTTTGTTCTCCTTTTCTTCGGTTATATTCGTAAATACAAGGGACTGGATATTCTTTTACACGCTATGCCAAAACTGATACAAGAAATTCCAAATGTAAAACTTTTAGTTGTTGGCGAATCATACGAGGATTTTTCTTTTTACGAAAATATTGTGAACGAACTTCAGCTTTCAAAGCATGTAAAAATGGAAAATAGATTTGTCGCAAATGAAGAGGTCGGTAAATATTACTCGTCTTCGGATTTGGTTATTCTTCCATACCGCAGTGCTACACAGAGCGGTATCCTAAATGTTGCTTATGGATTCCTTACCCCTGTATTGGTTACTGATGTTGGCGGTTTAGCTGAGTTCGTTGACGACAAAAAAACCGGCATCATAGTCAAACCGGAATCACCTCAGGCAATTTGTGATGGAGTTCTGGAATATTTTTCTTTACAACAAAGAGTAAACTTCAGCAAAAATATAAGTGAGAGAATTTCACAGAATCAATTTTCATTTATTGCACAACTCTTTGACAAAATTATTTCGGATACTATAACATGATCTTAAAAACCGACTGCCAACATTTCCCCGGTGATAGACCGTGTGTTTTTAATAAAACAACCGGTTTAATGTGCAATGATTGTCTCCATTACAACCCTACCGGATTTAAAATTCTTATAATTAAATTTGATGCAGCCGGTGATGTCCTTCGAACAACTTCTTTACTTCACGCATTAAAGAAGAAATATCCCGATTCTCATATCACCTGGTTTACAAAACAAAATGCGAAACAAATTTTTGAAAACAACACTTTAGTAAATGAAGTTTTAATTTTAGAAAAGAGCGAAACTCTTCCAAAACTTCTCGCGCTGGAATTTGATCTGCTCATTCACCCTGATGCATCACCTCAAAGTGGCGCCTTTGCATCGTGGATTAAAGCAGAAAAAAAAGCTGGTTTTTATTTAGATACAAAGGGTAAAATCCAACCATTTAACAACGCTGCAATTGAATGGCTGGAACTCGGCGCTTTTGATCAAAAGAAAAAGTTAAATCAAAAATCGTATCAGCAAATCCTTCACGAAATTTGTGAACTTGAGTTCAAAAAAGATGAAATTGTTCTGGTATTGAATGAAGAAGAAAAGAAATTCGCTAAAGACTTTTCACTTCAGCATAATCTAAAGAAATATAAAACTATTATCGGGTTGAATACCGGTGCCGGTTCACGCTGGCAGTATAAACAATGGGGACTTCAACAGTTTGTTCAGCTCATTCAAAAGATTGAAGAAGATTTAATGGGTGCCGGAATTTTGCTTTACGGTGGAGAAGAAGAAAAAGAAAGAAATAGTTATTTAGCAAATCAATTTCCTTCAGTTATTGACACAGGCTCAAAGAACTCACTTCGTCAATTCTTTTCTCTCGTAAATCTTTCTGATATTTTTATAACAGGAGATACTTTGGGACTTCACGTCGCAACGGCGCTAAATAAAAAGATTATCTGCCTCTTCGGTCCAACTTCATCAAATGAAATTGAAAATTACGGTAGGATAACCAAACTTTCGCCTGCTATGGATTGCCTTGTTTGTTATAAAATGAGGTGTGATTTTTCTCCAACTTGCATGGATTTGATCTCGGTTGAAATGGTTTACGAAGCTCTTCAATTATAAATTACTTAAAAAAAATTATTCCCCTTTTAACTTCAAAACAATTTGCTTCTGTTCTCTTGCAACCACATATTGGTGAACATGCTGCGAAGATTTGAAAAGATCGATAACGTTTCCTCTACTGTTTGAGCCTTCAGAAGCGCTTGCTCTAATATTCGGATCAGTTTTTGCATTTTTTAAAAATGATGCAAAGCTTTCTTTCTTATTAACTCTCTGGTACGCATGATCTTTAATTGTTGAGCTTTTAGATGCATTATTTTTCCCGATCTTCGGTTCTGTTCTAAATTCCGTTTTTATTGGTCTCGCTCCAGGCATTGGTAAGTAAGTCAACTTCTTGATTTTCCCGGCATCAAAAAAATTATCCTCCTCAATAAGATCATTTTTAACCTCTTCCACAGTAACTTTCTTAAATCTGGTTACTTGTGCCCGCTGTACAACTTTTATTTTTTTTACTGTATCAACAACTTGCTTTGCGTCAAAATTTACATCCTCAAAAGCAAAGATAAGTTCGGCAAAAACTTTGTCGTTCTGCCATTTTGCTTCTGCTACTTCAAGATCAAAAGCATAAATTTCGTTATAATTTGGTTTGCCAAAACGGCTGATCTGAGAGAGCAACCCAACTTGCTGAATTCTAAAACGAACATCAGTTATAGCATTGCTCTTAACATATTCTTCCAATTCTTTAATTGCAAAGATCGGATCAAAATGAATGACCTCTTGTTCACTATTAATGGTTATCAGTACACCGTATTTAATAATATCAGTTTTGAAAGAAGGTAAATTTGTTAAGAGTCGGTAAACAATAACCGATTTAGGATCGCTTGAATTGATATACCGGCAAACCTCATTAAAATGGATCGGAATAATCCTTTTAATTTTTTCATCCTTATTTATTAGGCAAAAATTCTTTTCAAAATCGAATTTATTTTCCGAATAAATGAAAACATCGTTTTGTTTAATATCTAAAGTTTCAAGCATCATAGTTTAATAAAATATTTTCTGGTCAATTTCTGTTTTTGTTTTTCATTATTGTTTTTGAATATTGTTGTACAAAAATAAACAATTTCCCAAATAATACTGGAAGTTTCTTATGGCACTTAACATAACAACAATTCAAAAAATTTTAAACGATAGAAATATTGATGGATGGCTTCTGTTTGATTTCCGCGGTTCAAATGATCTTGCTCTTGAAATTCTTGGGATTAAAAAAGAATCGCACTTAACCAGACGATTTTATTACTTTATTCCAAAGATGGGAACTCCGAGCAAAATTGTAAATGCAATTGAAGAACACAACTTGGCGCATTTACCCGGAGACAAGCTTTCGTATTCAAGTCACAATTCTTTACGCGAGCACTTACAATCAGCGCTTACCGGGAGCAAGACGATTGCGATGGAATATTCTCCCATGAATGCAATTCCTTATCTTTCTAAAGTAGATGCAGGTACCATAGAACTTATCCGTACCTTCGGAGTTGAGATTGTTAGTTCTGCTGATCTTATAACACAGTTTACCGCGCTTTGGTCAAATGAACAGTATGAAGAAAATATTCCGGTTGCAAAAGAGTTAGTTGAAACGGCAATTGATGCTTTTAAATTCATTAAAAATAGTATGTTAGCTGGAAACACTTTAACCGAATATACTGTCCAACAATTTATTATGAACGAGTTTCAAAAGAAGAATTTAATAACAGATTTTCCACCGATCGTTGGCGTAAATGAAAATAGCGCTAATCCTCATTATGCTCCCGATGAAACAACATTTAAGGAAATCCATAAAAACGACTTTGTGCTTATCGATCTTTGGGCAAAAAGACCTGACGATGCCTCCGTTTGGTCTGACATTACTTGGGTGGGATTTGTTGGAAAAACTGTCCCCGAGAAGTATATGAAAATCTGGGACATTGTTAAGAATTCCAGAGATGCGGCGTTTACTCTCGTTGAAGAAAGATTTAAAACAAATTTACCTGTTTACGGTTTTGAAGTGGATGATGCTTCTCGCAAAGTTATTATTGATGCCGGATATGGGAAATATTTTATCCATCGAACCGGGCACTCAATTACCACAACGCTGCACGGCAGCGGACCGCACATGGACAATTATGAAACAAAGGATGAACGTCGCCTTCTTCCCTCAACTTCCTTTTCAATTGAACCTGGAATTTACTTAACCGGAGATTTTGGAATTCGAAGTGAGATTGATGTTTTTATTCATCCGGATGGAAACGTGGAACAAACCAGCGGAGTAAAACAAAAAGAGATAATCGCCATTTTAAAGTAAGGATGATAATCCATTTTGCCAATGGGAACGTTAATTCTAACTAATTGGTTTTCATAGGAAAAGGATTGTATGAAAACTATGAAATTATTTTCAATTATTTCTGCCTTTCTCATCGCATCTTGTGGTGGAACAGCGGAAAATATAAAAGAAGGAATGTCAGCGCCGGATTTTACATTAACCGATGCTTTCGGAAATTCATTCTCCCTTGCATATTACAAGGATAAATCACCCGTCATTATCTATTTTTATCCCAAAGCATCAACTCCCGGATGTACAAAAGAAGCTTGTGGTGTGCGAGATAATATTACAAAATTTAAAGAAAATGGAATTGCGATTTTCGGAATTAGCGTTGATTCGAAAGAAAAGATTAAAGATTTCGTTGACTCATATGGATTGAATTTCCCTCTTCTTTCTGACGAGAGTAAAGAAGTTTCAAAATCTTATGGAGTTTTAAATGCTTTAGGATTTGACAGTAGAGTAACTTTTATCATCGATAAAAACGGAGATATTAACAAAATTATTCGCGATGTTGATGTTGACAAACATGCTGAGCAAGTTTACGAAATCGCCCTTAAACTAAAATAAGATTCCATAATAAAGACTACTCAATATGCTTGAGTAGTCTTCCAATTTTTAGAGATTGATTGCCGAAGCGTGATAAACTTCATAATGAATTTTCTTCACTCCTGCATCACTCAAGTATTCATCAAACGTCATCCGTTTATCAACTAATCCCGAAGGAATTATTTCAATAATTCTGTTCGCGATCGTGTGAATAAATTGGTGATCGTGCGAACTGAAGAGTACCGTTCCTTTAAAATCAATTAGACTATTGTTCAAAGCCGAGATGGCTTCAAGATCAAGATGGTTCGTCGGTTCATCAAAGATAAGAAAGTTAGCGCTTGATAACATCATTTTAGCTAGAAGACATCGCACACGCTCTCCTCCGGAAAGTACTTTAGCTTTTTTTAATGATTCCTCACCACTGAACAGCATTCTACCAAGAAATCCCCGAATGTATGTCTCATCTGTTTCTTTGGAATATTGTCGAAGCCATTCAATCAGATTAAGATCAACATTAAAAAATTCCGCATTGTCTTTTGGAAAGTATGTATGCTTAATTGTAGGTCCCCATTCAAATGTTCCGCCGGTTACCTTTTCTTTTCCGGCTAAAATATTAAACAGCGTTGTTTTAACTAAATCATTTGGACCAACAAAAGCTATCTTATCACCTTTTTCAACTTTAAAAGTAAGGTCGTTTAAAAGCGTTTGTTCAACCGAACTTTTTGTGAGATTTATAATTTCAAGCACATTGTTTCCGGCTTCGCGTTCAGGTTTAAAAGCGATATAAGGCATCTTCCTGGACGAGGGTTTTATATCTTCAAGCGTTAGATTTTCCAATTGTTTTTTTCGTGAAGTAGCTTGCTTAGACTTTGACGCATTGGCGCTGAATCGTGAAATAAATTCTTGCAGCTCAACCATTTTGGCTTCTATCTTTTTGTTGGCTTCTTTCGCCTGCTTTGCAGCTAACTGACTGCTCTCTAACCAGAAATCATAATTACCGGTGTACATTTGAATTTTACCGAAGTCGATATCTGCGATGTGTGTGCAAACTTGATTAAGAAAATGTCTATCGTGCGAAATTACAATTACTGTGTTCTTAAAATTCTCAAGGAACTCTTCTAACCAACCGATTGAAATAATATCAAGATGGTTTGTAGGTTCATCAAGTAAAAGAATGTCGGGATTTCCGAATAAAGCTTGAGCTAACAGAACTTTTACCTTTTCGTTTCCCGATAAATCCTTCATCAATTTAGTGTGCAGCTCGCCGGCGATACCAAGACCACTCAACAATTCAGCGGCTTCAGATTCCGCTTCCCACCCTGAGAGTTCAGCAAATTCACCTTCAAGTTCGGCTATTCTCATTCCATCTTCATCAGTAAACTCGCCTTTAGTGTACAAGGCGTCTCTTTCTTCCATAACGGTAAAAAGTTTTTTGTGCCCAACCATTACGGCTTTAAGAACTTCATATTCATCAAATTCAAATTGATTTTGTTTTAATTTGGTAAGTCTGTTTCCCGGCGTAATGATAACATCGCCGGAACTTTGTTCTATTTCGCCTGAGAGAATTTTAATAAACGTTGATTTTCCCGAACCGTTTGCGCCTATTATTCCATAACAATTTCCCGGAGTAAATTTCAGATTTACCTCTTCAAATAATATCCGTTTACCAAAACTTAAAGAAAGATTACTTGTACTTATCATTAACTAATTATTCCATTACGCTATTTGTAAAATTTTAATTGAAACGAAAATTCGTTACGTGCGATTTTATTTTGTTTGTTCTTTTAGACCTGAAGAACCCCGATAGAGTTGCAACTTGGGTGACTAAAAATTTTTAGCTGAAGTTGTGATTTTTCCGGTTAGAAAATTGAACGCAAAAAAACTTTTTTTCGCGGTTCAAATATAATGAATTCCAACTAATATTCGACGAGATACTGCCTATGGCTGGCTCAAAGCAGTTTATAATAGTAAATGAGCAGAAAGATGACCGGGATGATCACGCCAATAGCCGTTAACCACGCGCCTCTCCCTTTTATTCCGTTTTTTCCTTTAATCATAAAGAGCCCGGAAATAGCCAGGAATGCAAGCGCAATGGCAAAAATATCTGCAACTAACGTCCAGATTTTTTTTGGAGAGTTCAGATGAAGAAAATTAGTTTCTCGAATTACCGCACGGCTGTTAATTTTCTCTTGAGAAATCTCTCCTTTTTTAAGATTTACGGAAATGGTGTTTCCGTCAACAAAAATAGTAATTGTGTTGGAATCAGGGAGAAAAAAACTTTTTAATTTTCCCTTTTCACCTACCTTTGCAAGAATATCGGTAATTAATGTTTCAGAAGTGAGCATACTATCCGGAATCGGATCAATCTTTATCGAAGATTTTTCAATAGAGTAATTGGGATTCCAATCCTGAGTATGATTTACTGCGATGCCGGAGATTGCGTAAACAACCGTAAGACCAGCAGCAACATAACCAAAATCTCTATGGAGAATTCTCACCCATTTTCGCCACTTGAACATTAAAACCTCAGAAAAATAAAAAAAGGTTGCCGGATGATGCTATTCTAAAGGAAGACAGAATAAAGAAGACAGAATTCAGAATAACAACTAATTAAAATCAGACAACCTTTTTAGAAAAGAAAAATTTGTTACTTAATTATAGCCCCAAGACCTTTAATTTGATAAAGCGTAACCGGACCGGTTACCGAAGCCGGGTCGAATTTTTTACCATGCTCTTTTGCTTCATTCTCTGCGGCGGCAAGAGCTTGTTCTTTTGTCATTTTGATTTCATAGACTTCCCCTTCAACTACGGCTTTTTTCCCTTTATCTTCCATCGGGAAAACGATTTCACCATCTTTAACTTTCACTTTAATTTTTTGAAATGGTTTGTCGCTTGCCAATTCTATCCAGCAGCCTCTTTTCTCGCAAACTCCAACAACGTTTCCTTCTACTTGAACTTTTTTACCAACATAATCTTTCGGTGTAGCAAGAATAGCAGAGATTTTTGTTTTCTCCTTCAGACTTAACTCTTTCCCATATTTGTTTCCGTCTCCGGCAAAACTATTGGAGACTAAAAATAAAAAAGCAACGATGCTTAAAATGATCTTCTTCATAACTTCCTACTCTTTGGTTAAAGAAATAATAATTGTAACTACAAATATATTACACTTTTTGAACTAAT
>JAVHOS010000151.1:0-3324 GCA_036170205.1 Ignavibacteriaceae bacterium
GCCCATCGTTTTCGCTGTTGAATGAATCCGTTTAATGTTTTATTCGGATTGGTTTCAACAACTACGTTTTCGTCGAAGAGAAACTTTACACGGAATTTATTCGATTTCGCAATCTTTTGCATTAAAAACTCATCATCTCCTGAAGCGAGATGCTGGTTGTCTTCATATCCGCCAACAAAATTAAAAGCAGATTTTTTGAAAGCGATGTTTGCAGCATTGCAAATCGTAGGTTTTCCGGCTCCTATCAAACCGGCGCCGGTTAGAACCAATCCGCCAAACTCCAATTGTTGAATTTTCCCAAACAACTTTTCGCTTTCTAAAAACTTAACCGGACCAGAAATAAAACCTGTGTTTTCATCAAAGGCGGTAACCATTTTCCCAATCCATTCTTTTAAATGCGTACAATCTGCATCCGTAGTAAAAATGATTTCTCCTTTCGCTTTTTCAATTCCGAAATTTATGCTTCTTTTTTTGGGCGACAATTTTTGATAATCAATTGGAACAGAAAGGATTCGTGTATTCTCGAGTAATTTGGTTGAATTCAATTTTCGGACTGAATCATCATCCGAAAAATCATCTATAAAAAGTATCTCATACTTTTCTTTGGGATAGGTTTGCGCTTCTAAACTTTTCAAACATCGCACTATCACTTCAGATTCATTTCTGAAAGGGACAATTATGGAAACGAAAGGTTTTTCATCTCCATTACAATTAATTTTTTTTATCCTATTCAAACCAAAAAGGATTTGGCTTAAAAATCCGAAGTAGAAAATTGCGAGTACAATAAATATTAAAGTTAAAATGTACATCAACGTTTTGTAGTTAATAAAAGAATCAATCCGATAACCGAGGGCAGCAAAATATTAAAAAGGAATATCGAGAACGCCGACAGAAATCCCACTTCAGCAGGTAAACCGATTGCTGAAATAAAAAATATTGAAGCGCTTTCTCTTATTCCCAAATCGCCAAAAGAGATTGACGGTATAAAAGATTTTACAAACAGCGTTAATATTCCGCAGAAAAAGAAAGTCGATTCAAGCGGTTTACCTGCAAATGCGGAGGTGAGCAAACCATATTGTAAAGCAATTATTCCATAAAGCAGAAACGAATATAATAGTTGTACAAAGACGGTTCGGCTGTTCGTTCTTTTCAAAACTTGAAGGTGGAAAAACATTCTTTTTAACAGTCGTAATTTTTCAATCCATTTATAAAAATGTGCAGGCGCTTTAGTCTTAAATATTGAATAAAGTAAAATGCAGAGAAGAAAAATTAGAAAAGCTGCCAACAAATAAATAGTTCCGGATGAGAAAGTTTTTGTAAAAGATAAAAACCAAATCGTAGAAAATAAACCCGAGAAAACAAGGATGAACATATTGGCAAGTTTATCTACAATGCTTGCTGAGACTACATCGCCAGCCGGATATTCTTTGATCATCAAACTTCTGCCAAAATATTCTCCAAATCTTCCGGGAGTGAAAGAGCCGGTGGCAACTCCAACAAAAAAAGATGATGCTATTTTTTTATTTGTCAATGCTCCAAGCATTTCCTTAAAAACAGATTTCCATTTTTGGAATTGAAGCAAAAAGTTTATTCCCGTTAAAAGAAAAACATATCCCATTACCGGAATAGTATCCCGTGTAAAGATTTTTGTAAAATTAATCGACTGAAACTTTTGTACGAGGTAAATCATAATTGCTGCGGCAACCATAATCTTTATTAGTAATAATAACTTTTCTTTTCTGGAAAAGGATAAATTCATTCAGTTAATTAACTTTCGTTTTAATAAAGGTTTTCATACTTAAAAAAATGTTTCAATTGTTCTTCCATCTCTTCAATATTTAACGCTCCAATTTAAGGTATTCGTTTTACATTTAAAATTTTGAAGTTATTCTTTATCTTGTATCAGCTAATATTAATAATTAGGTAAAAAATGTTTATCAACTTTTCAGACATTCCGGGGCATCAGAATCTTTTTTTGGATTATGTGTATGAGTTTAATAACGTAAAAGATTTTTACATTTCAGATTTCCGGAATAAAGATGCTTATCATGATCATTTTCATAACATAACCAAAGAGCAGAATCCCCTTCTCTTTAAATTACCCGAAATAATTGCGGATCAATATAATGCTTTTCAACCTTCTTCAAAGACACTAAAAAACATCGCTTTGTTGAAGGAACCCAAAACGCTCGCGGTCTTTACCGGGCAGCAGCTTGGCGTTTTGGGCGGACCACTTTATACTATTTATAAAACCATAACGGCAATAAAATTAGCTCAACATCTTAACGAGCGCTACGATGAATTTAACTTCGTTCCGGTTTTTTGGCTTGAAGGAGACGATCACGATTTTAATGAAGTTAATTCGGTAACCATAATAAATGAAGAAAATAACTTAGCAACTATCGCGTACGAAGATTCACTTCCCGAAGGAGAATTCCGCGGAAGCGTTGGTGAGCTTACTTTTACTGAAGGGATTAATTCTTTTTTAGATGGAATTCAGAACGGTCTGCGTAAAACTGAATTTACAGACCAAATTATTTCTGAATTAAGAGATATTTATAAAGAAGGAAAATCATTTAAAGAATCTTTCCGCAAGTTGATCTTTACTTATTTTGATCAATACGGATTAATAATTTTCGATCCGCAGCAAAAAGAGATAAAGAAACTTCTTAAACCGATATTTCAAGAAGAGTTGCTTAATTATAGACAACACTCTGAAAAATTAATTCTTCGCAGCGCCGAATTAGAAGAAACCTACCATGCGCAAGTAAAAATCCGTCCAATCAATTTATTTATGAATTATGAAAAAGGTCGTTACGCGGTTGAACCGGTGGAAGAAAATTTCAGACTAAAAAACAAGCGGGTAAAGTTTACGCAAGAAGAATTGCTGCAACTAATTACTGATACGCCTGAATTATTTTCGCCAAATGTTATACTGCGTCCAATTTGTCAGGACTATTTATTCCAAACCGCATTTTACGTTGGCGGACCAAGCGAAGTAAGTTATTTTTCTCAAGTACTTCCATTGTACGAAGAATTCCAAATACCAGCTCCGATAATTTATCCCCGTTCTGCAGCAACAATAATTGAAAAAGGAGTTCAGACGGTTTTTGAAAAATATCAACTCAGTCTTGTGGATTTTTTCTTAAACGTTGATAAGATAGCTGAAAAAGTAATAAACAATTTATCTGAATATGATACCGAGGCTGACTTTGCCCAAACTCAAAAAGAGTTGGAGAAAGCAATAGACGGGCTGAAAGAAAAACTTACTGCTTTGGATAAAACGATTGGAGATGCAGCCGACCGCTACAAACTTAAAATGAT
>JAVHOS010000152.1:0-3305 GCA_036170205.1 Ignavibacteriaceae bacterium
TTTTCCTCCATTTTTTTCAACAAATTCTTTACAAAGCAGTAAACCCAATCCTGTGCTTGGTTCGTCTTCAGTTCCTTTTGAACTGACTTTTTCTTCCACTTTAAACAACCGCTTCACGTCCTTTTCAAACATACCAACGCCGGTATCCTGTACGGACACCTCCACCATTGCATTTTCAATTTTTTTACTTCTGATAATAATTTTTCCATCACGTTTTGTGAATTTGACTGCATTGGATAAAAAGTTTCTCAGTACCGTATTGATCATTTTTTCATCGGCATAAATTTTATGGTTCTCGGCGGCTTCATTAAAAATGGTGATTCCTTTTTGCAGGGCTCTCTGACTTATTGTAGTAATGCCAAATGCAACAATATTGTACAAGGAAATTTCAGAAGGTTCAAAACTGATATTTCCTTTTTGCATCTGCGCCCATTCCAATAAATTTTCAAGCAGCTTGTAAACGGTTGATGCGGAATCATACATCGATTTACTGAAATCCGTTAATTCATCTTTAGAAAAAGATTCGCTCTCTTCTGCCATCATCTGGGTTAAATTTATAAATCCGCTAAAGGGACTCCGCAGATCGTGTGCAATAATCGAGAAAAATTTATCCTTCTCCGCAACGGTTTTAGAAAGTTGTTTATTGCTCTTAATGATTTCTTCTTCAGCCTGTTTGCGCTCGGTAATGTCGTGATTGAGTCCTACGATTCCGATAATTTGTCCATCTGCATTTCGCAAAGGAACTTTTAATCCCAGCAGCCAGCGAACTTCGCCGTTTTTATCAACCAGCTCTCCTTCAATATCAATGATCGATTTACCTTCATGCAGAACCGATTGATCTTCATCTTCACTACCATGTTCTTTCCTCTCCGGGAACAACTCGAGATCGGTTTTACCTAAAACGTCCTTCTCGGAATTCATCCCGGAAAGCTGAACTTCCTGCGGATTTGCAAGCGTTTTTCTTCCGTTGATGTCTTTAACATAAATTGCATCGGGAATAAGATCAATGATGGTTCGCAGAAGCATGCGTTCATTAGAAAGAGTTATCTCAGCTTGCTTACGTTCTATAACTATCGCAATTTTACTTCCCACAGATTCAAGAAATTTAACATCACGTTCCGTATAAATGTTTTCTTCTTCATAATGTTGAAGCACCATTACGCCGATTGTTCGTGAAGGCGCTTTTAAAGGCACGCCAACCCATGATGGCGAATTTGTTCCCACCAGCTCAACTTCATTTCGGCTTACAAGCTGATCAAACAAATCTTGAGTTAAAAGTAAAGATTGCCCTGTATTGAAAACAAGTGCGGTACAACTTTTACTCATGGCTACCGGTTCCGGTGTTGGATCAAATTTATCTACAAAATAAGGGAAACTAAAGAGCCCGGTATTTGGGTCATGCAGCGCAATAAAAATATTCTCTGCGTAAAGTACCTGCTTAAGAGATGTATGAATCAACTTCAACAATTCATCAAGATTTGCAGTTGTGGTAACGCCGCGATTAATTTCGTAAATTATTTCGTGTTCTAATTCCGCTCTTTTAGCTTCAGTTATATCACGGAATGTTACCACTGCCCCAATAATTTTTCCTTCTTCCAACATCGGTGTGGTGCTGAAATGAACCGGAAATCCTGTGCCGTCTTTATGCCAAAAATATTCTTCCCCTGCGTGGTTGGTTCCTTCCTTCAGAGTTTCATAAATGTGGCAGTCTTTGCCGTCATACGGTTCACCGTTCGGACGAGTATGGTGCCACAAAGTATGGCTGTGCTTTCCGATCAATTCCTCTTGAGTAAAACCAAGCAATTCCGCCGCTCTCGGATTCACAAACGTATGATTGCCATTTAGATCAAGACCAAAGATGCCTTCTCCTGCGCTTTTCAAAATCAGATTGAATGCCTTCTGTCCGCGGAGTTTTTCAGCTTCAGTTTCGGCATTCGCTTTCAGTTTATTACTTCGTAACACAGAGTACGATCCGGCAAAGAGAATAAGTGAAAAGACCAGTATAATGGCTAACGTTTGATAACTATTTTTATCAATAAAATTTGTGACTTCGTCAAGCGGCGTGTCAACAACCACTTTCCATGAAATATTTTTAAAGTGTAGTGTTGTAAAACTCGAAAGTTTCTTAGCTCTGTTCTTTAGTTGATATTCTATTGAACCTGAAGGTTTAGTGAGAATGGAGGAAACGTAGTTAAACGACTCGTGGCAGGCTAAACACGATTCATCATGTTGATGAACATTGAACCTGATCATTTCCGGGTGTTCTGCTTGATATAAGACTGTTCCGTCGTTATCCAAAACCCATGAATCTGCTTTACTGCTGTGGAGGGTATCTTGAAAATTGGATGTGTTGAGTATATCGTCTAATGAAACTACAACTGCAACAATTCCCGCAAACTGATTTGAAGGTTTCCGGTAAACAGGGGATGCTATCATTACTTGAAAAGTGGAATTCTTTTGTCTCTCGGTAAAGACGGACGGAATCTCCGACGTTACAAATTGTTTCCCTTTGTTTGCTTTTTGTGTGAACCATGTAAAAAATTCACCGCTTCCGTAATTAAGTGAAATTACTCCTCTCAATGTTGAGTAAACAATCATCCCTTTTTCATCATAAAGACTTATCGATTTTAAATGATCTCTTTCTTGGTATTTAAAGTATTTATTGATAGTCTCGGTCAAAGCATCGATTTTTTCTCCTTGCAAAATTGGTAAAGTTGAAAGCGCTTCAACGGTGCGTGATTGGTCTTCCAGGCACGCCATTAATTCTTTTGTTAATTGACGTGAATTAAATAGCTGCCTGTATTGGAACCGCTCTACAACTTCTTTTTTTGTAGAATTATGAAGACCTGTTAGTAGAACGGTAGTAATTGCCAGGATGCTAATGGAGAGAATAATGATAAGTTTTGACTTCATCTTATATTAGAATTTGCTCCCTACACGCCCGGAAAAGTTGATGAACAATGTAGCTCCAAATTATTTCTGAGTAAAAGTTTAAACTTGTATTGAAAACTTAGGGATAATTTATTAAAGAAAAAAAACACTTACTGGTTCTCATATTGTATCGCCCCAATAATTTACAAAACCTAACCAATTATTTTCGAGCGCCAGTAGTTAAAGTTCCGCTCCATTCTTTACAAAGTTCATTTGATTGTTAATTGTTTCAATTCATCCAATACCAAGGCTAAAATAGAGCGAAGACTCATTCCGGAAACCTTTCTTCACTAACTTAAAGAAATCCTCTGAACCATAACAGCGGAGAGGTACAAAGTTGGAGAGGCATTATTTCTCTTCAACTTATCTTCAGA
>JAVHOS010000153.1:0-1406 GCA_036170205.1 Ignavibacteriaceae bacterium
TTTGAAATTTCAAAAAATACTTTTTCATCATTTAACAGAAAATACTCTTCAGCAATAATAAGGCTCTCAAGTTCACTGAAATCAACATCGTCAACAACAATATTGAATGGACCACCACCAATAGACTTGTTAACGATAAAAACAAAAGTATTTCCGGAATAAAAATTTATAACTTTATCGAAACGAGAATGAACGCTATAAATTCCTTTTTCTAAATGATCACCAAAGCTTATCAGCTTTATCATGCTTTATAGAAGATCATTCCCAAATGCTTCTTATATAAATCTTTGCGAACGACTTCAACTTTTCCATTCACCTTCATCCCGATTTTAGGATTTTTAATGTCGAGCTGTCCGGTAATTCTGTTTCCGTCTTCAAGTTCAACAATCCCGAGAGCTAATGTAACCACTTCATAGTCTGAGGGAAGCGTGTACAACGTTGTAAATGTTAACAACTTTCCTTTTTTCGGGAGCGGCACAATATCAAATTCGTTGTGATCATTTTCTCCGCATTTTTTACAAATGGTTTTGTAGGGATAATGGAGTTCACCGCATCGTTTGCATTTATACGCATAGATATTTAATTCCATTTTCTTATTCCTTTATAAAAGTTAGACATACAACATTGTTACCGAAGCCGCCAAAATTGCATGTGAAACCGACTTTGGCATTTTTTACTTGCCGTTTTCCAGCTTCGCCGCGTAATTGTAAAACGATCTCGTGCGCTTGACCTACGCCGGTAGCGCCGACCGGATGTCCTTTTGCTTTTAATCCGCCTGAAGGATTAATAGGAATTTTTCCGCCGATTTGTGTTTCGCCTCTTTCGAGTGCAAGATGTCCTTCTCCTTTTTTGAAGAAACCAACTTCTTCACTTTCAGCAATTTCAAGAATTGTAAACGCATCGTGTAATTCCGCAACACTTACATCGGAAGGTTTTACTCCTGCCATTTTAAAGGATTGGCGCGCAGCTTCTCTTACTGCGAGAAGTTCTGTCGGGTCTTTTCTTTCGTGAACACAATGCGTATCGGTAGCTTGACCAATACCTGCAAGGCGGATCATCGGTTTGTTAATTTTTTTCATCACCTCGGCAGTTGCAAGGATTATACAAGCGCCGCCATCGGAGACCGGGCATACATCATAAAATCTTAAAGGATCAGCAACATAAGGATTGTTTGTTGAAGCTTCCGGGGAATCGAGAATTCCTTCAAGTGTAATCTCTTCATGCAAATGCGCATAAAAATTATCCATCGCATTTTTATGATTCTTCACCGCAACCATTGCAAGATGCCGCGCTGTTACGCCATACTTTTCCATGTAAAGTCTTGTAAACATTCCTGCAAGAGCGGGAAGCGTAACGCCGTAAATATATTCTGCTTGCGGATGAGTTAAGGTCGCAACAAAATCAGT
>JAVHOS010000153.1:1506-3294 GCA_036170205.1 Ignavibacteriaceae bacterium
ACTTTTTTTAATCCGCTATCGCGCAAAGCCATTAAGCCGGGATACGCGGCAATTTCAACAAGCGGATATTCGAGTCGTGAAAAACTTGTAATGCCGATTCCGGCAACATAAACTTCTCTCATTTTATTTTCCCTCCCTGTTTTCTTCTCATTTCAATAAGTGAAGTTGCTGTTGAATCAAGCATCGAGCGTGTTGCCGCTAATAAATCTTCGGGACCTTTCGGCGGATCTGAAGGAGGTAAAATTCCTGCTTTTGCTTTTGCAAGAAGATGTTCGGGAACCGGTCTTCTTCCAACAACAAGTGTGGTTCTTGCTTTATCAAATAATTCTTTTGTTAATGACCAGGAAGGGCAACCGCCTAATTCATGCGGAATGTGAAAACGTTTTTCAAGATTATATTCGATCATCCATCTTCTAAAACCAATTCCGGATTCTGCAACAATTAAAACTTCTTTTTGTTTCAATATATCGATATGATATTCCATCTTTGTTGCGAAGGCGTGAGCGCCGACTCTTAGTCCGCGTCGTAAAGAAAAAGTATGATACGACATTCCGACATCGGGACTAACGCTTCTTCCGTTTACGATAGCAGCGAGTTCACCGTCTATTTGCGCCACCAAAACGTATTCGTCTTGTACGCGGTAAGTATAATAAGCAAGAAGTTCGGAGTACAAACGTGCGGCAACGATATTGTAGAAATCTCTTTCTACATGAATCAGCGGTTCAACGTGCGGAAGGATATCGGGAATTTCATCTCGTTCAGCTTGGCGAACTACCATTTCTTGACCGTTAGCGAGTGTCATATACTTCGCCGGAAATTTTGGAAGTGGAGTATCCACTGGTCTCAGAATTTTTTCCAAATCGACAGACATAAGAGCCTCATAATTGGTTGATGAAAAAACAAAGTACAAAATAAGGGGTTGTAAATTACTACAATTATTGTTCACCGTCTAATAAAAAATTTAACCAGGTGTTAATCGAACCGGCTAACGATCGTAATATTTTGATGATTGCAAATATCTTTCGCTTCAGCAGTAAAAAGAAAATCGATGCGATCTTTATAGTAGTCGGTGATTTTTCCGCGCACCATTTTCAAAGTGCTGTTCATAAAATGATTTTGTTCCGTGAATCCTTCACCTAAAATTGCAACCGCCGAAGGAAGCCAACGCTGCGGAAATGTTCCGGCAAATTTTCCTCCGTCTTTAAATTGTGCAATCTCAGATTCGATTTTTTTCAGTGCCGCAACTTGTCCTTCTTTTGTATTGAAGTTGAGATTTTGTTCTTTTAAATATCTTGTTAATGCCTCTTTGATCGGAACCACTAACGCAACTGTGTATGGTGATTGATTGTTGTACAACATCACCTGTTCGATAAATGGAGAACTTTCCGTAACTGCTTCTTCAATTCCTTCCGGACTATATTTTTCGCCGTCGTTCGAAATAAGCAGACTTTTGAATCTGCCGAGAATGTAAAGAAATCCATCCGCATCAAGATAACCCAAATCACCGGTGTAAAGCCATCCATCTTTCAAGGTTTCTGCCGTAGCTTTTTCATTTTTCCAATATCCCGCCATCACGTTTTCGCCTTTAACAACAAGCTCTCCGCTTTGTCCAACGGGGAGTTCATTTCCTTTATCATCACAAATTTTTACCTGGAGATTTTTTACAATTTTTCCCGATGATCCAAGTTTGTGGCACACCGGAACATTTGCTGAAATAACCGGCGCCGCTTCCGTCAAACCATATCCTTGAAACATTGGTATGCCGATCGCATAAAAAAATCTTTGCAA
>JAVHOS010000154.1:0-15564 GCA_036170205.1 Ignavibacteriaceae bacterium
TCTTCGGAGGTAAGGAAACTGTCTATTAAAAAAGCGAGCTTTTCTTTGTTAGGTGGCGAAATTAATTCTATCTCATAAAGAAAAAGACCTCCAAGGTTTTAGAAACCTTGGAGGTCTCTTAATTTCAATTCCCCTTAGCTAAAGGCTTTAACCTATTCTATATCAAACTTGATCCCTTGAGCAAGAGGCATCGTGCTGCCAAAGTTAATTGTGTTTGTCTGTCTTCTCATATAAGTCTTCCACGCGTCTGATCCCGATTCACGTCCGCCGCCGGTCTCCTTCTCACCGCCAAATGCTCCGCCTATCTCTGCGCCGGAAGTTCCGATGTTTACATTCGCAATACCGCAGTCGCTTCCCCAAGCCGAGAGAAATTCTTCTGTTTCCCGCACATTATTGCTAAAGATTGAAGAAGATAATCCTTGTACTACACTATTATTTAAGGAGATAGCGTTGTTTACTTCTCCTTTATATTTGATCAAATATAAGATTGGTGCAAAGGTCTCTTCCTGCACAATTTTATAATGGTTCTCCGCTTCAACTATTGCAGGACGTACATAACAACCGGAAGCATAGTCTGCTCCCTCTATTACATCACCGCCAAACACAACTGCTCCCCCTTCTTCTTTAGCCTGAGTTAAAGCCATCTGGAAGAGTTTTACAGCCGACTTATCGATCAGCGGACCAACATGATTCCTCTCATTTAAAGGATCACCGATTTTTAAACTTGAATAAGCTTTTAGCAAAGATTCTTTTACCTTACCATAAATGGATTCGTGAATAATCAATCGTCTTGTGCTCGTGCATCTTTGTCCCGCCGTACCAACTGCTCCGAACACTACCGCCGGGATAGCCATCTTCAGATCTGCATCAGGAGTAAGAATGATGGCATTGTTCCCGCCAAGCTCTAAGATGGATTTACCGAATCTTCCGGCAATAGCCTGTGCTGCATGTTTTCCTACTGCCGTTGATCCGGTAATTGAAATAAGCGGAATACGTTTATCATTTAATAGTTTTTCTCCTATTGTAGAACCTTTCCCAACGATCAAGGAGAATATTCCTTCGGGAAGGTTGTTCTCTTTTAATACTTGCGCTATTATCTTTTGTGTGGCAATTGCTGTAAGCGGAACTTTAGAAGATGGCTTCCAAATGTTCACATCTCCGCAAACCGTTGCAAGCATTGCATTCCATGCCCAAACAGCAACCGGAAAGTTAAATGCTGAGACTGTCGCAACTATTCCCAAAGGATGGTATTGGTCGTACATTCTATGATTCTCTCTCTCGGAATGCATCGTAAATCCGTAAAGCTGACGGGAGATACCAACGGCAAAGTCACAGATATCAATCATCTCCTGCACTTCTCCCTTACCTTCCTGCAATGATTTCCCCATCTCGTAAGAAACAAGTTGACCCAGCGGTTCTTTAAATTCCCTTATTTTTAGACCGATCTGTCTAACAATCTCTCCCCTTTTCGGTGCAGGAACATGACGCCAATTAAGGAAAGCCTTTTCTGCTGTAGCGAGGATTGTTTCATAATCAGCTTCCGAAGCTTGATAGACTGAACCGATAAATTCTCCATTTACAGGCGAGTGAATATTCAGTTTAGTTTCTGAAGTTGATTCGTTCCAGGTCTGGCCTGTAGATGAACCATAATTTTCTTTTTGAATTCCAAGTTTTGCTAAAAAATCCATCAGATTCTCCCTTATTTTTTATAATAATAATATCAAACTTATGACGATTTTTGGAGATTAAAAAACCGAAGAGTTATGTAGGGCGAAACTCTGTTTAGCCTTCTGTGTTATTCAATTTGTTCTTTTATTGGTTAGCTTTGGCAGACTCAGAAAACTTTCTGAATCTACATATACATTTGCGTAACACGAACTACTAAAATATAGTATGACCTTATTCAGTTATAAAGAAAAATAAAAGCAAACACTTGAAACTTATCTCTCTATCTCTTAATTTGTTGCCAGGAATCTATGATTTTTATAACCGCACATATCACCCAAAAGAAAACCAAAAGTTTAAGGAACTATTTAGTCTCCAGGTTCGAAAACGTCTTCTAGATTTCCGCTCTTCTGTAAACTCTTAATCAACAAATATTTTTAATTTTAATTAGAGGTTCGTTATGAGCAGCGCCGGTGTTAGAGAATTATTCTCTTTACAACATAAATCAATTAATCCTGACTACGTACACGAGACATTACGAAAGTATATGCTTGTGGATGGATTTGACATTGTCCTCGACTTGCAGAAAAGCCAGGGACTCCATTTTGTTGATGCGAAAACAAATGATACGTACTTAGACTTCTTCTCCTTCTTCGCTTCTTCTCCGTTAGGAATGAATCACCCCAAATTGCAAGGTGATGAATTTAAGGAGAAACTTCTTGAAGCTTCGATGCACAAACCTTCCAACTCAGACATTTATTCAACCTTAATGGCTGAATTTGTTGAGACCTTTGCAACTATCGCAAAACCCGATCACTTTAAATATCTCTTCTTTATTGATGGCGGAACGCTTGCTGTTGAGAACGGTTTGAAAGTAGCTTTCGATTGGAAAGTCCAAAAGAATTTTAAAAAAGGTTATACAAAAGAAATCGGAACAAAAGTACTTCATTTCAAACAAGCTTTCCATGGAAGAAGTGGTTATACTTTGTCTTTAACTAATACAGACCCGAACAAGATCAACTACTTTCCAAAATTTGATTGGCCGAGAATTATAAATCCTAAGATCATCTTCCCTCTTAAAGAAAATTTAGCAGAGGTAATTAAGTCGGAAGAAACAGCAATCGCAGAGATCCATCAAGCGATTAAAGATAATCCCGATGACATCGCCGTTATCATTTTGGAACCGATACAAGGAGAAGGTGGAGATAACTTTTTCCGTAAAGAGTTTTTCTTAAAGTTAAGACAAATAGCAGATGAGAACGACATTCTCCTCATGTTCGATGAAGTGCAGACAGGAATGGGAATGACAGGCAAAATGTGGGCTTCAGAATATTATGTTCTCCCCGATATTATTTCTTTCGGAAAGAAAGCACAAACTTGCGGTATTATGGTTAGCGGCAGAATCGATGATATTGAAGAACATTGTTTCAGAAAATCGAGCCGTATCAACTCAACATGGGGTTCTAATTTACCTGATATGGTTCGTTCAACGAGAATCCTTGAAGTAATGAAGGAAGATAATCTTTTGGCTCACGTAAACGAGACCGGAGATTATCTGCTGCATCAATTAAATATCCTTCAACTTGAATATCCGACGTTGATTGAACATGCCCGCGGATTGGGCTTAATGTGCGCGTTCGATTTCAAGTCCGCCGAATTGCGTAATCAATACGTAAAGGAATGTTACAAGAATAAATTACTGCAATTGGGCTGCGGAGCTAAGTCAGTTCGTTTCCGTACTCCTTTGGTAGTAACAAATGATGAGTTGGATGAAGGTTTGAAAATAATTAGGAAAGTTTTAACTTCGTTACGTTAATTAATTTATTTGTTTAAACTACTTGCACGAGGCGGCTCCAACTTAACGGAGCCGTTATCGTTTTAATACCCCTTTCCAACATGCTTACCTTTAATTTAACTTTTAACTTACCTCATTGTTTTTTAACTTTCTTACAACTAAATGGAGCTTTTTTGAAAAGGTTACTTACAATATTTTTACTTCTTACCACGGCGGCACTATCTCAAGATTATCAATTGGTAAATCAATTCGGTGAATTTTCGGACGCAACTTCTTTCGCACTTTCTCCGCAAGGATATTTTTATGTTGCAGATAACGGAAGCGATGAAATTTATAAAATAGATTCTCTCGGCAATGTGGTAAAGTCATTTGGCGGTTATGGTTGGGATAGCGGACAGTTTGATTATCCTATTGATGTTTCGCTCAACGCCTTAAATATTTTTATTACCGATAAGAACAATCACTCCGTTCAACGGTTCGACAAAGATTTGAACATCATCTCCCGGCTTTATACCCGCGATGGAGATGATAATGACGCCGCATTCGGATTTCCGCTTAGCGCGGATGTTTCTACTATGGGAGATTTGTTTGTACTCGATTCTGAAAATAAACGCATCCTTAAGTTCGATCTTTTTGGTAAGTATATCTTACAATTTGGCGGTTACGATGCGGGAGAATTTGCAATTAAATATCCGGTAAAATTAATTGTAACTGAGAACAATAATATTCTTGTCCTTGACGGAGCAAACCTTATCATTTTTGATCTTTTCGGTAATGGTGTAGGCAAGATTACTTTACCGGAAAAATTCACCTCGATCGATAAGTATTATTCAACAATAACTTTAACTAGCGATTCAACCATTTATGTTTCATCTTTTGATTCAAACAGATTAACCTTCGTTAAACAAAAACTTCCCTCGCTTCCCAACGGTGTAGTATTTACTTCTTCTCTCGCAACGGAAGGTAATATTTTTGCTCTGTCGAAGAACACCATTTATTATTTTGTATTAAGTGAAAAATAACTTGATTGTAGGTTTGCTTCTTTTTCTCTCAGCAGTTTGGATAGCGGGGTTTTCACTTCTCCCTTTCCTACCTAAGGAGAGTTCTTTCCAAGTATTTTATCCTTTGTTGAAAATAAGTTATGCAAGAGTCTGCCATCAGCAACCCGATAAATGCTTCCGGATTAATGGTTCTTATTTTTTCGTTTGTGCACGCTGCACCGGGATTTATATTGGAACCTTTTCCAGTCTCTTCTTTTCTCTTTTTTCGTTTACAAAATATTTTAGTTCTACCTATAAATATTTTGTGGTTTTTTCAATCTATATGTTTACAGATGTACTAATCAATAACTTTCTTTTGGAGCCGTATAATAAAACATCGGCGCTATTCACCGGATATCTTTTTTCTTTTTTTGCCGTCAACTTTGTTATTTTTGAAACAAAAAGAAATAATTTCTTCCACGCTCCTAAAAGAGATAAATAATTTATGAAAAACAAACTTTCTACGGCTGTCGTCTGTGGATTTGGCGCTGCTGTTTTGGGAACAATTCCAGGTGTAAAAACGGTTGGATGTTGTTTATTGATGCCCGCGGCAACAATACTTAGTCTCTATTTTTATTTACGGATAACTTCATTTTCTGAAAGAATCAGTGTCAAGACTGCAATGTTCATCGGGTTCACAGCCGGATTATCTTCAGCTTTTTTCTCGGTTATTTTTGAAGTTTTCTCAACTTATATCTTCCACAGCAACGATCTGGTTGTAAGCTTAACCGAGGTTGAAATACTTTTGAACAGTTACAACCTTGGCGATTTAGGAAAAGAAACAGTTAACATTCTAAACAAAATGAGTGAGGATATTATTAAAAACGGTTTTTCATTAACCTATACATTTTTTCTTTTGTTCAATAATATTCTTGTCGATTCGGCTTTCGGTATTATCGGTGGACTTATCGGCATGTCAGTCTTTAACAAAAAATATTTCACAAAACTATGATAACAGCCTTTATCTTTTTTGCTCATTACGTTTTTACGCTCATCATTTTTACAAAAAAATGGCAGGATGAAAATCTTTCCGGTGCTATGCTTAATATCGGCTTGATCGGAGTGTTGTTTGCTGTCGGCTGGACGATGACGACGATGGCAGCTAAGATTGTGATGGAACCTGAAGGATTAGGAATCTTTTATGATCGCGATACTTTTGCGCTTACGCTATTGTCTCTGGCAGAATTCTTTTTCTACCGTCTCTACTACAAAGATCTGTTTATTGCAGCCGGTATGGAAAAACAATAATCGCAAATTGTTCGGTCTTCTTTTGTTGCAATGGCAGCGGCTCAAAACGCCATTGGCGGAGTGAGTTCATAGCGGCGTTCTCAAGTTTTGTATCTGCCTTAGTTAAAGGAAAAATTGTGCCAACTGTTCCATCCGGAAGGATTGAAAAACGAAGACGAATATCAATTTCTTTATTCACACCTTCAGGATAATCCGGAAGCGTATAACTGTAAATTTTTCTTTTCCCGTTACCACCCCATTCAATGTCAAAGCCTGTATTCCCCGATCCGGTTCCCTTGTTCCCTTTTGGTTCAACAACTTTTTCTTTGTTCTTCTTATTGTCAGTTGCGGGAACTTCATTCTCAAAACTATTTTTTACTTTCGGAACCTCAACATCTTCTTTCGACTTTTCTTTTATCTCATCTTGCTTCGTCTCATCAATCGCCGAAACTATATTATCGCCGGTAGCTCCTGAGGAGCCATTACTTATTCCTCCAAAGCCAACTTCGATATATTCTTTCACAGGGTATTCAACTTCTAATTTCATATAATATAACAAAACTAAAAGTGATGCATGAAAAATAATCGAAAAGATATAAGAAGTATTTCTGGTCTTGCGGTCTGTCATTCGGAACAATTATAAATTAGCTTTTTCTGTTTCAATGGTAAATTTATTTATGCCTATTCCGCGCGCTGCATCGATCACTTTGATAACAAGACCAACCGGGACACTTTTATCTGCCCGCAGAATAAGATTATTCTCCGGGCTTGAGGCTTTAAGTTGATTCAACTTTCCGGGAAGCATTTCAATCTGAATTTTTTCATCACCCACGAATATTTCCCCCTTATCAGACAACGTTACAACCAACTTGGAAGGCGCAAGCTGTTCATTATTTTTCGCTCCCGGCAATTTTATTTTTACTCCCGTTTGTAACACGAACTGAGAAGTTAAAAGAAAAAAGATCAGCAACAGCATTACAATATCGGTTAGTGATGAAACACTAAAATTTACAAGAGGTTTGTTGGCCATTTCTAATTTCATATCATTCACTATAAAGTAATGTCGTCATCGTCGTCGGATTCTTTTTTACCGCTTGCAGCTTCTTCAACTATGTCGATCAAATCACTTGAAATAACCTCGATGTCTGCAATAAGTTTTTTAATTTTTTCTGTAAAGTAATTGTAAAATGCTAACGCGGGAATTCCGACGATCAATCCGAAAACGGTTGTAATTAAAGCTTCCCAGATACCTCCGGCTAAATCGGAGGGATTTGCAGCGCCCATTAAATCTTGAATAGTTTGGAATGCCGTCACCATTCCTGTAACCGTTCCTAAAAAACCAAGCATCGGGGCAATCCCGGAAACCGTAGCAAGAGTTGACAATCCTTTTTCAAGTTTGGTGATCTCTTGTCTTCCGGCGTCTTCTAGCGCATCCTTAACTCGTTGATGCCCGAAGCGGATTTTCTTCAATCCTTTTTTAATAATGTTTGCTGCGGGAGTTTTTTCTCCATTACAAAAAGCGATCGCTCCGGCAACATCACGTTTCTTTAAAAATGTTCTCAATTTTATCATGAATGCGGCAACATTAACTTTTGATTTATGGAGTACAATAAATTTATCAATGATAATTGCCACACCGAGTATAGAGCAGAGTAAAATGGGGTACATTACCACTCCGCCTTTGAGAAACATAGTCAGTAAATCCATACGTTTTTCCTACTTTTACTTGAATGATTTATAAAATCGGGATGCTTCTTCAATCGAAGAAAAACCACCCACTTTAACCCTGTACCAAGTTCCTCCTTTTTGTGGAACAACCGCCGAAGTTTTGAAAGCTTTAATTCCTTTCTGTTTAAGCCTCGCCACTTCCTGATCAGCGATTGATTCGGACTTCCATGAAGAAAGCTGCACAACATAATTTGAGCCTTCTAAATAAATATTATCGCGCACCAAAGTTGTTTTTTTTGTTGGTTCCTTCGCTTCTTTAATCGGCTCTTTTTTCTTCGAAGTTACTTGCGGTGTTTCTTTAACTACGTCCTTTTTGTTTGGCACTTCCTTCAACGCTGAAGTCTGTGATTTAGACGTTTGAACTTGTTGTTGAGTTTGAATTGTTTTACCGCTAATTCTATTACGAGGATTATTTTTTGAAAAAATATCACTTGCCTCAACATCATTTTTTACCAGCGGCAACTTATCATTTGTTGGAATTGAAGTTGGATTAACAACACTTTCGGTTTTTGTTTCTTTCGCCGGTTCGGCTTTTGGCGCTTCGGTTATTTTCACTTCATAGGGATAAGTTACCGGAACATCATATTCTCTTTCGATCACGGCAGGTTTTGTTTTAACAACCTGATGAGCAATTACATTCGCATTTATCCAGGAAGGGATTCCATACATTTTCCAGTAAAGAAAAGCGAAAATAATTATCGTTAAAACTGCCGAAGCGAATCCCCAAAATTTATTTCCTTTTTCTTTTTGCGGATGAGAATGATCTTCTTCCTCTTCCTCTTCAAACTGTCTCTCACCGGCAAACGGAAATTCATCTCCGGCTGTTTTTGCCTGCGTAAGATTATGTGCATCCTCAGCCCAGGCGTCAATACTTGATGAATTACCTTCAAATTCAGAAACGGATCGCTCAACTGTAAAATTGCTGAATGGATCTGTTTCTTCCAGAAGTTTTTCTTGCTCTTGCGTTAATACGAATTCTGTTGTTGATTGAACGTGAACATATTCCTCATCGCTCGGACTCTCGTAATTTTTCAAGAACTCATCTACTTCAACATCGCTTTCAACATCGTCAACTGCCGGTTCGGTTTCTGCAAAGCGCTCAAAATCAGAAAGATCGATGCTTAATTCTTGAGTTACATCTTTTGCTTTTACTTCTTCAAATTCAAATCCGGTTGGTTGATTATTTAGTTTTTCGTGAAGTTTAGAAAAATCGACTTCTTCAATTTTAGTTTTCGTTCCAATCTCATCCTTTGCAATTACTGATTCTTCTAAGTCAGCTTCACTGAAATTCCATTCGGGGAACTCTTCCACCTTTTCCTCTTCAACTGGTTCTTCAACAATAGTATGTTTTACAACATCTTCGAGTAAAGGATTAACTGAAAGGATTTCATCTTCCTGCAATTCACGTTTCCAATTATTGCCGAAATCCCATGAGAATTCTTGCACCTCTTTTGTTATCTCTTGTTGCAAAGATTCATCAGCGGCAAATTTATCAATCGTTTCAGGGGTACTGAAATCCCATGCAAATTCTGAGATTGGAGATTCGACGGAAACAAACTCTCCTTTGTCTAAAAGCATTGCAGCTTTTTCACGGCAATAATTTTTTAAAGAGAAACTCGGTTCGAATGTGAATCCGGATGAGATCATTTCTCTATTTGGGATGATTTGTTTTCCGATACCAAGAGAAAAAACAGAATACCTATCCTGTTTTGATTCATCGTGGAACCCCGGAACTGCGAACACCAATTCTTCTGAATGGGTTACGAATGGATCGGTTGAAGTGCATGAGATTAGATAAAACTCTTTACTATTTCTAACAATCTTCTTTTGCGAAAATCTAATTTTTATAGGAAGTTCGAATGACTCGGTTTTTAGTAATTTCTGGTGAAGTAACAGAAGAAAAGATTCCATGAACGACGCAGCGTAATTCTCATCAACTGAGGCGTAGGAAGTAAGTTTTTTTACTAATTCGGACCGTGTCATTTCTACCAATTAATTTTAATTCCGGCGGCAACCGTTAAAGGCAGTTCTTGATAATTTTTCCAATATTCATTTTTTTTGTTCAGAATATTGCTAAGTTCAAGTTGAGCGAACATATTATTCGAAATAAGCATTTCACCTTTTAACGAAATATTGAAGTAATCTTTTCCTTTTTCTGTATTGGCAAAATTAAGGAAAGGAGAAGAATAATACATCATTTCTGCAGACAAAGAAATTTCAGGTGAAATGAACAACCCGTAAACTGCACTAACATGAAGTGGAGAAATATTCGGAATTGAATTCTCCGCAGTGTCTTTTACATTTTGAAAAAAGAATTCGCCCGAAAAAAATCCATACTTACCCGGATAGAGATGAAAGCTTGCCATGATGGTTGTAAGTTTTGCTTTAACCGTATCAATCATAAAGTTATTTACACCTGCAGAAGTAAAATTATAATAGGGATAACTCGATACCGCCGCTACTGTAAATCCGGAAGCAACTTCAAATGTTCGTTCATACTCGTACTTAACATTAAAAGTATATCGTGATGTTGTTGAAGAAAAAATATTTATTTGCGCTGCACTCGGCGAATAATATCGATTTGCTTTAATAAAATCTTGCTGCGTTAACATTGATGAAGTCGGATGATATTCGGCAAATAACGACAATCCGTTACTCAACTGAAGCGCCGCGCCAGCATAGGCGAAAAATGATTTATTTGAATCAAGCCCGGCGAACTCAAATCCAAACATTGTTTTAACGGTACTTCCTACTTTTAAACCGACCAAAGCCTTCGCTTGAATAAAACCGGATGTCTGTTGAGATAAAGGAGCAAAAGTTGTCTGTAAAGCCTGATATTTTGCCATTAATGAGATATCCAAAACTTTAGCGGAATACTTTGCAAATCCATCTACTTTTAAAATATTCTCTTTTACAGAATCATTCTTCATGCTCAAATAATCATCTTCTAAATGAATGTCGTAATTGAATTTTTCCGAAGTAACATTTTGTAAAGATGTAGAAATGTATCCATTAAATATTTGCCTGTTAAAGTCAGGCAGCGGTGAGGCAAAAAGTTTAAATGACTCATTTTCGGCAAAAGCTGAAGTCTCGATTTTTGAAAACGGCAAAAAATTACTTGAGTCGGAAATTATGTAACTATAAAATAGTTTAGCGCCGAATTTATTTCTATCAGCATAGGGCAAAAAAGCACGCTGGTTAAGTGCATTAACATTGGCTGAAAACATCGATCGCTCCGATGGCAGTTTGTAGGTAAAGGATAAAGAAGGAAGAATATTATTCCCGATTTTAAATTCCGCCTCCCCATTTATAAAATTAATCGAATCTAAAAACTCTCCGCTTTTCATTGTAGGTTCTGAAAATTCTTTTACTTCCAGGTTATCGGGAGAATAAATCGGTTTGAAAAATTTTTCTGACATTGTTGATACTAATTCCGGTTTTTGTTTTTCAAGCTGAGGAAATTCATAGGCTTCTTTTCCGGTAATAACAAATTGCGGAAGTTCAACATTTGGATTTTCTTGTCCGGAAAGAAAAGTTAGCCCGAATAAAAAATTAAAAACAATGAACCTGTTTTTCATCTTCATTTCACACCTCGCAGCTTTCTTTGAGCTTCTTTTCCGTAATCGTCACCTCTATGGTTCGAAATAACCGTTCTGTACATTTCCTTTGCTTTATTTTTATCATTCATTTTCAAGTAGGCGTCTCCAAGTTTCAAATACGATTTTACAACCCATTCATCGTACATTTGGTAAACATTCAAAACTCTCACAAACGCAGTAATTGCATTTTGAGTTTTTTCTTGATCCATGAGTGAGAGTCCGTAAGAATATTGCGCCTTTGCTGCAAGGTCGTCGGTTCTTCTCGTCACCAAATCTAAAAATAATTTATCGGCGTTTTCAAACCGCTTGTTTGTCAGCTCGATAAGTCCCATTTCAAGTTTGGCTTTATCGGCAAAAATATTCGTTTGGTAATACAAAGATATTTCTTCGAAGACATCGTACGCCTGAGGGAGATTATTTTTCTTCAGAAAAGTATCTCCCTTCATAAAGAGCAGTTCGGCGATCCTTGAAGAACTCCTGTATTTTTCAATTGCTTGATCATAAAGTGAGAGCGCTTGATCATATCGTTTAAGCTGATTGTAAATGTTTCCCAATTCGATTACGGCGCCAGGCGCAATTTCTGTTTGCGTGTATGAACTGAATACAACTTTATAATTTTGAATCGCTTCATCAAAATTATTTAGGAATTGCTCACACTTTCCAATTTGATAATAAGCGTTTGGAATATACTTACTTCGCGAAAAATAGGTAATAAAATCTTTATAACTCAAACGCGCTTTATCATAATCACGCTGATTGTAGTACAACTCCCCTTTCTTAAAATAGAGTTGATCGGCGTAAGGTGATGTTGGATTTTCCGAAACAAAATTATCAATGATTTGAATGGCTTTATCCAACGCTCCTTTTGCAACGTAACAATATTGTAATCCGTTAAGAGCATCAAAAACTTGCGGGGAATTGGAGTAGTTGGAAATAACAGCTTCATAAGAAACGATCGCCGAATCATAATTCCCTAAATTATAGAAAGCGTCACCAATAGAATATTGAACCAACGGAGCCAACTTTGATCGCGGCAAAACATCCAGCATGTTTCTGTATTTGTTAATTGCAGCGTAAAAATTATTCTGCTGAAAGTTGATCCATCCGCTTAAATAAAGAACATTTTCATAATAGATTGAGTTTGGATAATTATTTTTGAAATTATCAAGCTGTTCAACCGCCTTTTGCACTTTACCGGATTTGAAAAGAGCCAAAGCGTTCTGGAATGAAACGTAATCTTTTGCTTTGATTCCGCTTTTTGATTTTAACAACTCCACATAACTGCTTGATGCAGCTTCATAATTTTTATCCGCAAAGTAGCTGTCCGCCATCCGGATTCGAGCGTCAAAAATCTTTTCGTTCTTTGGATATTTTTTAACAAAGTCCGAGAAAAAATTTGATGCGTTTGTATAATCTTTTTGATTAAAGTAGCAGTATGCTTTCCCATACATAGTTAAAGCTTGTAACATTTCGTCTTCGGTGGAGATTTTGTTATAGTAGTTCAGCGCTCCGGCATAATCTTTTTTAGAGAAATAACATTCGGCTAAGTAAAAAGATATTTTATCCGGTTCAAAACTTGGCGCGCGGAAATCAATATCACTTAATACGCTGATAGCGTCATCATATTTATTTAAATAGAATAATGAAGTTCCCTTTCCCAATAAACCCCGATATACAAGCAACTCTTCGCCAATATCCTTCTCATTAACCTTAGTGAAGTACTGAAGTGCAGACTGATACTTTTTCTTCTGAAGTTCAATTTCACCAAGCATAGTTAAAATTTTACCGCGCATCTCAAGATTTTTTGCAGCAATTCCTTTTGTAAGCGCCGCATCGGCTTTCTCATATTCACCGACAGTAAAATTGATCACACCAATTTGATAGAGCGCAGCGGCAGTTAAATCGCTGCCGGAATATTTTTGCAAAAAATCTTCATATATCGAAAGTGCTTCCCTCTCACTTCCGCTATAGCGTTTCGCTTCACCCTTCCAATAAAAAGATTTAACGCCGATCGAATCGTCTTCAATGGAAAGTGCATTAAATAATTTATAAGCATCTGCATATTTTTTTTGCTGGAAAAATGACCAGGCATAAGCGTACTTCACTTCGCGGATGAATGATGATGCTGGATACTTTTCAATTACTTCGCGATACACTTTTTCGGCGTTGGCATATTCACCAACTCGATAATGTGAATTTGCGAGCAAGTACAGTGCTTCGGTCTGTTTTTCAACCGGTAATTGTTTTACAATTGGATTTGATAATTCCAGAATGGAACTGTCGTATTCCTTCAATTTAAAGTAACAAATACCAATCCTAATTTGCGCTTGAGAAGCAAGTTTACTTTCGCGGTAGTATGAAAGAAGTTCGTCGTAGTACGTTACAGCATTAGTATAATCGCCAACTTCTTCATAAGTACGCGCAAGCGAATAGATTGTGTTATCAATAAACTTATTCGTTTGTTTGTAAGAGATAGCTTCTTTAAAATAATTTACAGCTTCTTCAATGTTCTTTTGCCGGGAGTAGGTTTCGCCCAACCAGTAAAGTGTTGAACCGTAAAATTCGCTGTTCGGATATTCGCTATTTAGTTGGAGAAGATAATGCTGCGCGTTATTATAATCTGATTTTTCATAATAAAGCAGCCCGGTTTTATATGCAGCCTTATCCCTTAAATTTGAAAATAAATAATTGTTGATCAAGTAGGTGTAAGAAGAGATTGCTTCATCAACTTGTCCCGAATTAGCATAAGATTCCCCTTGATAATAAACCGCCGAAACAAGGAGTTCATCTTGCGGTAAATATTCTTTTCTAAAAGCAGAAAAATATTGAGAAGCTTTTGCGTAATCGTTCTCCAAATAGGCTTGGTAACCTTTTGCAAAGAGTTCATTTAATTCTTGGGAAAAAGAATTAGAAAGAGATGCAAGTAAAAGTAAAAAAAGGATGCGTAGTTTTTTCATTCGATATTTTAATTGTGAACATAAATTATAGCCACGGACTCTCAAGTACCACATTTTCGCTATGCAAAAATAACAGAGAAATCGGTTCAATAAAATGCAGAAATAAAAGAAGTCTGCCCACTTTCTTTTCTTTGTTTGTTACTTCAATTTTAATATTTTTTGTTTACCTAAACAAATAATTGCGAAGAAATTTATGAAGAAATTATTTATCTCCTTTTTAGTCCTAATCGGGTTTGCAGTAAATACCTTTAGTCAAGCTGATATAAACGAGAAACGGTACCTAACGATGGCTGACTCAATTATAAAAACTGCGATGACGGATCAAAAAGGTTATTCCATTCTTAGGAACTTCTGCAAAATTGGTCCAAGGTTATCGGGATCAGAAAATTCTATGAAAGCGATCGAATGGGCGAAGACGAGAATGATTTCACTTGGATTCGATTCTGTTTGGCTTCAACCGGTTATGGTTCCTCACTGGGAAAGAGGAAAAACGGAATCGGCGGTTATTGTTTCTTCTAATAAATTTAAGAATAAAAAATTAGCTATCGCTGCCTTAGGCGGAAGTATTGGAACAGAACTAACTAAAGGAATTACAGCAAAGGTAATTGAAATCCATTCTTGGGCTGAGTTGACAAAAAAGAAGCAAGAAGTAAAAGATAAAATTGTTTTTTTCAATATTCCGTTTGATAACAGTTTCTCGTCATCATTTCCTGCGTATGGGAAAAATGTGGGTTACCGTGTGCAAGGCGCTTCTGAAGCCGCTAAATATGGGGCAAAAGGGATGATCCTTCGTTCAATAACTTCAAGGAATGATAACGTCCCTCACGTTGGCGTAATGCATTATACTGATTCAATCCCTCAAGTTCCGGCTGTTGCAATTGGAATTACCGATGCCGATTTTTTAAGTATCGCTGTAGAGAAAGAACCGGAACTAAAACTTCAACTTAAACTTTCTTGCAAAACTTTGCCGGATGCTCAATCCTATAATGTGATTGGAGAATTAACAGGGTCAGAATTTCCGGAAGAAGTGATTGTCGTAGGAGGACATTTTGACAGTTGGGATAAAGGCGATGGAGCGCACGATGACGGAGCCGGTTGTATTCAATCGATGGAAGTTCTCGATTTGTTTAAACGCCTGCACATAAAACCAAAGCGAACTATCCGTTGCGTCTTTTTTATTAATGAAGAAAATGGTTCACGCGGAGGAATAGTTTATGGTGAGTTTGCTGCTGCTTCAAAAGAAAAACATTTAACGGCTATTGAATCCGATAGAGGCGCATTTACTCCGCAAGGATTTGCAGTTGAGAAAGATCCTTCATCGTTTCTAAAAATTGCTTCATGGAAAAATATTTTGGAGCGAGCCGGAATTTCATGGGTAAAACAAGGCGGCAGCGGCGTTGATGTTTCCTACATTAAAAATGCAAAATGTTTAATTGGATATGTTCCCGATTCTCAACGTTATTTTGATTATCACCATTCTGCCAATGATGTTTTTTCTGAAGTTAATCCGAGAGAGTTTGAACTTGGAAGTGCAGCGATTTCAGTATTAGTTT
>JAVHOS010000155.1:0-3240 GCA_036170205.1 Ignavibacteriaceae bacterium
TGGCTCTGCTGGCAAAGCATAGTGGTGGTTTCAACTGCGGTTTGGTTCCGCTCTAAATTTATAATCGTTGCAAACTTTGGAATTTACCTCGCGATATTTTTTGCCTTCCTCGCCTTTGGCGGTAAAGTAGATCTTGTAAGTATTAGTTTTGGTTTGGTCGCACTTATCAGCGCGAGAATATTGAACTGGAAAAAAGAGCGGCTTGAATTAAAGACCGAACAAATGCGAAATGCATACTTGTTAACCGCGCTGTTTGTTATTCCTTATGCACTTTACAATACGGTTCCAAGCGGATTTGTGAGTTTATCCTGGATAGCAGTATCAATACTTTATTACCTCTTCAGTCTTCTCCTAAAAATAGAAAAATACCGGTGGATGTCGCTGGCAACGTTACTGCTAACCGTTGTTTATGTTTTTATTATCGGAATAACAAGCTCAGATTGGATGTATAAGATCGTATCATTTATTGTTTTGGGAATTGTTTTGCTAACGCTTTCGATAATTTATTCAAAGAAAAAAAACAGACACGCTTAATTTTCAAAGAAAAAGGGGAAACAGATTCGGCATTTCTTTTAAAGGGAAAAACTTTTCGGTTTTTCCCTTAATTTTTTCATCAAAACTTATTTACAAAATCTGTAACTTTGATTATTAAAAAAATACATCAGAGGTATTGATGAGATCCTTGTCTTTAATTTTATTAATTCTTTCAACCATGCTTATGGCACAACCTAAACACTCCCTAACATTTGAAGATTTGTGGGGAATGAAACGCATTGGTAAAGTACAGCTTTCTCCCGATGGAAACACTATTGCCATAACTGTTACCACTTATTCTGTCGAAGAGAATAAGGGAAACACAGATATTTATTTAGTTGATGCTGATGGCAAGAATCTTCGTCCTTTTAAAAATAGCGCGAAGAATGAAACCAATCCAAAATTTTCACCAGACGGGAAAAAAATTGTTTACGTGTTTGACAGCCAAATTTGGACTGCAAATCTTGATGGTTCCGATGAACAGAAATTGACCGATCTCTCAACCGGTGCTTCCGGAATAGTCTGGTCGAACGATGGAACAAAAATGTTATTCGTCTCTTCTGTTTATCCCGATTGCCTTACCGATGAATGCAACAAAGCTAAAGACAAACAAAAAGAAGAAAGCAAAGTGAAAGCAAGCATTTTCACCGAGCTGATGTACCGCCACTGGGACGAATGGCGCGGCGATAAACGCAGCCATTTATTTTTACTTGATGTTAAAAGTAAAGAAGTTGTTGATCTAACTTTGAACAGCAAAAACGATGTTCCTCCAATTGCGCTTGGCAGTGATAATGATTATTCATTTTCTCCCGACGGTAACGAAATTGTATTTACAATGAATCCCGACAAAGTAGCTGCTACAAGCACCAACAACGATATTTTTATTTTGAAGATAAAAGACGTTGAAAAAGAAAAACCAACTCCATTTAAAAAGATTTCCGAAAGCAAAGGGAATGATTGCCAGCCTGTCTATTCGCCAGACGGAAATTATATCGCTTACACTTCAATGGAACGTGCCGGGTTTGAGGCTGATAAAGCAAGGCTGATGTTGTATGACCGTAAAACGGGAGCGACAAAAATTTTAACAAATAATATCGATCTTTCCGTAGGCGAATTTGTTTGGTCGCCGGATGCAAAAGCAATTTACTTCATGGCGGAAAACGAAATTTATACTTCAATTTATAAACTTGAAGTTGCAACTTCCAAACTTTCTCTTCTTCAAAAAGAAGGAGACAACGCTAATCTTCTTCTTTCAAATGATGGGAAAAAACTTTTCTTCAAGCAGCAAAGAACAAATCTTCCGTATGAAATTTTTTCCATCTCAACCGAAGGGAAAGATTTAAAACAAATTACTTTTACAAATCAAGAGCGTTTAACATCAATTGAAATGAATCCGCTTGAAATTTTTTGGAGTAAAGGCGCCAACGGAACAAAGGTGCAATCCATTTTAGTAAAACCGCCGTTCTTCGATGCCAAGAAAAAATATCCGATGATTTTTCTTATCCACGGCGGACCGCAAGGGCATTGGTCCGATGATTTTCATTACCGTTGGAATTTGCAGATGTTCGCATCAAAAGGTTATGTTGTAGTGGCAACCAATCCGCGCGGAAGCACCGGTTACGGACAGAAATTTGTTGATGAGATCAGCGGCGACTGGGGCGGCAAACCTTACGTTGATTTGATGAACGCTTACGACTATGCGATTAAAAATTTCTCTTTCATTGATGCAAAGAATACTTTTGCCGCCGGTGCTTCGTACGGCGGTTATATGATTAATTGGATTGCCGGGCACACAAATCGTTTCAATGCTTTAGTCTCGCATGACGGTATGTACAACGCGGAAAGCGCATGGGGAACAACGGAAGAGCTCTGGTTTAATGAATGGGAATTCAAAGGAACTCCAATTCAAAACAGAAAACTATATGAAAAATTTTCACCGAGCAGATTCATTCAGAATTGTAAAACTCCAATGTTGATCATTCACAGCGCGAATGATTTTCGTCTTTCCGAAGAGCAGGCATTTCAATTATTCACTGCTCTGCAACGACTTGGAGTCGAAAGTAAGTTTTTGTATTTTCCCGACGAATCGCATTGGGTAACTAAGCCGCAAAATGCAAAACTTTGGTGGAACACGGTAGTAGATTGGTTTGAAACTCATAAAAAATAATTTAAAGAAAGCTGAGCCGAATTATGGACGACCAAAAATTAAAATGGCACGACATTCATTATGAAGATGAAGATCGAGTATATAATGAAGACAAAGTTAAAGATGATATAAAATATGTCGAAGAAAAACTTTGGGTGAAAGTTGAACGCATCGGTAAAAAGATTTCTTTTGCAAAAGATGTTATAGCTTTGTACCGGTACATGAATGACAAATATGTCTCATGGCACCGTAAAGCAATTGTGGCTGCGGCGCTTATTTATTTTATTTCTCCGATCGATGCAATTCCCGATATTACTCCGCTCATTGGTTACCTTGATGATCTTGGCGTTATAACAGCTTTACTAAAATATCTTGGCAGTGAATTGATCCCGTATTACGAAAAGTAAAAAGCGAGCAATAAAATGGAAGAAACTATATTAAAAGAAATTCTTCAGGAGATGAAGGGATTTCGTGAGGATAATAAATCTCTCAAACAAGAAATTGAGAAATTACGAAGTGAAACAAATTCTGAATCTCAAAAATCACGAAGTGAAATGAGT
>JAVHOS010000156.1:0-3198 GCA_036170205.1 Ignavibacteriaceae bacterium
TGTAATAAACGTTGTTCCCCTTTATTACTTCCTTCTTAACATCGTACATTTTGCCATTATACAAAAACTCCTTGCCCGGTTTTACCCATTTAAATTCATACTTCAGGTCTCTCAAGTCATTAAGGTTGAATGTTACAACGATCAGTTCTTCTTCGGAAATTTTATTCTTCTTTATTGAATCCGATACGACATACTTGATGAGCGAACTTGCCGGGAAGTAAAAAAATAAATATCCGAAGGAGTTGTAGAGAAACACAACCGCCAGAAGTAAAGATAAAACGTTAAAATATTTTTTACTTTTATACACTATTCGGATTCTTTGATTTTCATTTTTTTGCCGGGTAAAAGTAAAAATAAATAGCCGTAAATAAAATTATTATCTCATCACGAATCACAGTATAGCAACTTTTTAAAACGCAGACCGGTAACTCTTAAATTTTGAATTTTGCTGAAAACAACCAGCTAGGTTTAAAGAGGGTGCCACTAAGATATGGGCAATTCTAAGAATTACCCCGGTTCCAAAGTATGCCCGGCGGAGCTAAAAGAGAGAAGCTGGAACTTTTTGCTTCGATGTTTGGGCAAATTGATCAACGATCTGGAAGCATCAAAACTATCTCTTAAAAAACCACAACTTTTGTCCTGAACTATTTGATGACATACAAAAAACAATTAATTTGAACCGGTCAGTTTCCAAAAGAATCAACGACGAGCTCTAGATTATGTTTTATAAAACTAATTTAATATTAATAAGGGCGATAAAATGAAATTCGGAAAATTTACAAATCTATTCAGTTTACTAATTGTTTTTCTCATTGTATTTACTTCTATCTCATGTAAAGAAGAAAATTCATCACCTACCGCACCACAAAACAAAATTTTAAATGCAGAGACCATTGAGAAGCTACAAGCAGCCGCCGATAAAATAATGATGAATACCCAAGCCCCGGGCCTGATGGCTTATATCGGTGTAGATGGAGAAGGCGAAGGATTATCTATTACACGGGGCGTCTCCAATTTAGTTACCAGTGAACCAATGAATATTAATAACTATTTTAGAATAGGAAGCATTACAAAAACAATTACTACCGAGGCGGTTCTGATGTTGGTTGACGAAGGCAAAATTGATCTAAACCAATCGATCTCTTTTTATTTACCCGAATTAAATATTCCAAGTGGAGATAAAATTACAATTCCAATGCTTGCAAATATGACCAGCGGTTTGGCTGATTACACTTGGGCTGAAGATTTTCTGCCATCATTAACTAATTCGCATGGACAAAAAGTCTTTACCCCGGAACAATTAGTTGCTTCGGCTTTCAAACTTCCTATGCAATCTGAACCGGGTACAAAATTTTTCTATTGCAATACCAACTACATTTTATTGGGATTATTAATTACGAAAGTGACGGGAAAATCTGTTATGGATGTTTTTAACGAAAAAATATTTCAGCCATTGGGAATGAAAAACACATTTTGGCCGAATACATCTTACATGCCTTATCCATATTCTCATGGCTATTACCTCGTGGACGATAAATCTTTAACAGATGTAACAAATTGGAATCCATCATGGGCAGATGCTGCAGGATGCCTTATCTCCAGTTTCTCCGACCTGAAAATATGGGCTAAAGAAGTGAATGAAAGAAAACTACTTTCAGATAAAATGAAGAGTGTAAGATATGCGTGGGTTGATGGTGATTTTCCTGGAGTTACATCCTCCGGGTTCGGTCTTGAAAAAGCTTGGGATTGGATTGGTCATGTAGGATCTATACCTGGTTATAACAGCCAGTTATTTTACAATCCAGTTAAGAAAATTACAATTCTTATAAATACTAATTCTATGGACGGCTATGCCGCATCTTCAACATTTGCGGCATTTGCTAACATCTTAGCTCCAACTAAATAAACTTACTGGCTGAAAGTTCAAAAAATATTAAATGAAGGAATAAAATGAAATTCAGAAAATTCACAAATCTATTCAGTTTACTAATTGTTTGTCTCTTTGCTTTTATTGCTATCTCATGTAAAGAATCTTCATCACCTACCGAACCACCAAACAAAATTTTAAATGCAGAAACCGTTGAAAAGCTACAAGCAGCCATCGATAAAATAATGATGAACAAGCAAACACCCGGCATGATGGCATATATTAGCGTGGAAGGAGAAAGTGAATTATTTATAACTCGCGGCGTCTCAAATTTAGTTACAAGCGAACCGATGAATGTTAATGCCTATTTTAGAATTGGAAGCATTACAAAAACATTTACTTCGGAAGCTGTGCTTATATTGGCAGACGAAGGCAAAATAGATCTGAACCAATCAATCTCTTTCTATTTACCAGATTTGAACATTCCAAGCGGTGATAAAATCACTATTCGAATGCTGGGGAATATGACCAGCGGATTGTTCGACTACACAAGTGATATGATTTTTTGGAATGCTTTAAATAGTTCGAATGGACAGACAGTCTTCACACCGGAAAAACTATTAGACATTTCCTTCGCTCACCCCATACAGTTTGAACCGGGCACAAAATACAACTACTGCAATACCAATTATATTTTGCTGGGTTTACTAATTAAAAAAGTATCCGGGAAAGAGGTAATAGATGTTTTTAATGAAAAAATGTTTCAACCGTTAGGAATGAAAAACACATTATGGCCAAATACAACTTACCTGCCTTATCCATATAATCATGGTTATGTTTCTTTAGTGGATGTTACAAACTGGAGCCCGTCAGGTGGAGATGCGGCGGGAATACTTATCTCGAATTTCTCTGATCTGAAAATATGGTCTAAAGAATTGAACGAAAGAAACCTGCTTTCAAACAAAATGAAAAATGAAAGAATAGCGTGGATTGCTACTACATTTCCAGGCTTTGACTCAGGGTTTGGTCTCGAGAAGTACAATGGTTGGGTAGGTAAGGATGGTTCTATTCCTGGTTATAACGCCGAAGTATGGTACTACCCAAGTAAAAAAATTACAATGATTATTAATTCGAATTCATGGGATGGCGATCCTGCACTCACAACATTTTTTTCTTTTGTTGACATCTTAACTCCGACTAAATAAACCGACTTGCTGAAAGTTCTTTAAATATTAAATGAAGGAAATAAAATGAAATTCTGGAAATCTACAAATCTATTCAGTTTACTAATTGTTTGTCTCTTTGCTTTTATTGCTATCTCATGTAAAGAA
>JAVHOS010000157.1:0-15247 GCA_036170205.1 Ignavibacteriaceae bacterium
TTCTGCATTTCGTCTGTGTTCATTAAATAATTCATTATGAATTCAGGCGATAAAACTTTTGTAATTCCACGAAGAGGCGGGGCAAGATTCACATCATCAATATTATGACAGAGTGAACATTTTGCGTCAAATATTTCGCTGCCTTTTTTAACCAGTTTCTTATCAATAGCGCCAAACTTTAATTCCTTGACCGGACCTATTCCTTTATCTTTTAATTGTGAAGAATTTTGTTTTTGTTGGATTATAAAACTATTTGTCTGAAATCCGCAAAAAACCAAAATTGAAATGAATATAATCGATTTGGTTATTGAATTTTTTTTCATTATTAACTCCAATTATTTTATTACAGTTGTATATTTTCCAAATTAAGAATCACTATTTAAATCAAGAAGTAGTAATTTTCCCCCGCTGTAAATAAAGCGGGGGAAGTATCATCATATTAAAAGAATAACCAGGCAACTACATATAGTGTATTATTATCAGATGCGTTTCTTCCAAAACCATCATAATTAGTATCACCGCCATTAAATTTGCTGTACATATTATATTGTATTGCAAACTGAGTATTCATCCAAGGTAAAAATGTTAATTGAATAATTTCACCATTGCTATTGGGGATATTATTGTGGCTACCTTTAACTTGACCCGGTGCATAAAGCAATATATCGCTAGAACCAGTAGTTGAGAAATAACCTACTGACAAAGAAACATATTCAGGGAAATTATAGGTAAGGTCAGTATTAAATACATTTAAGCCATTTTCTACATTAGCTGCATCACCGGCATTAAATGAAGCATCAAGATTTTGTTTTTCAGTTGTGAAAGCTGCGTGAAAGATTAACGAACCGCCAGTTTCTATATTTTTTTCATATTGAGCATCAAAACCTATATCTGTAAATCTATCTGTCAATCCTGAAATCCCAGCTGGATAAATTTCAGATGTCATACCAAAAGTTCCAACTTCCAGATATTGATCCTGCCACTGATGCTGCACCGCCGCTCTCCAATATGGTGATGAACCTTTTATATTAGACGTCCACGTAGCATCCGGTGGATATGAGGCATCAACTGGCGAAGAATGATATAGTGAAAATTCCGCATATATTAGTTTATCGAATAATGCATAAGCACCCAAACCGGCTACACCCTCTGTAGAACTAACGTATGTAGAAGCCATAGGAGTTGGTGTTTTTTTTGGACCAAGATAAGGGAAACTCCAAACCGGTGTAGTATTCCAAACATCCTGCATAGAAGGTATGTTATTTAATGTTAAACCATACAGTAAATCTTTAGACCCAACTTTGGTGTGGTCTGCATATCTTACGTCCAACATATCCAATCCAATTACCCCATCACTCACATGGTATTCAAATTGAACATAAGCACCAATATTTGGTGTTATTTCGCCAGATAAAGCTAAACCTATAACTTGAGGCGATAGAACAAAATTATTATCTTGGTCAGGAGTTGCTTTATTTATAGAAGTATAAGATGATTTAACAGATGAAGAAAAAGCATAGGTACTCAAAAGTTTAAGAGTATTTCGTGAGCTATCAGGAGATACAGCATCAATAGTTTCAATATTAGTCAAAGTATAACCATTTAATTTAAACATTCTTCCGAACGAAGTTAATGATGGGAAAGTGTAATGACAGTAGTTGCACGAAAGGTGTGTCTGTCGTGCAAAACTTGGGGTAGCATAATTTTCTGAACTAAAAATGAAAACCAACATCACAAAAAATACTATCAATAATAAGTGTTGTACTAAATTATCCATCATCCCTTTTTTACTTAGAATAGAAACATTGGAATACATACTTTTTCTCCTAATTATTTTTGTTAATTAACAATTAATGTTTTAAATATAATATTAATATGCAAAGCAAAGCAACTATAAAATAATTTAAAAAATTTCTTCGTTAATAAAAAAATTCTTATATGTTGATTCATAGTTTATCTCTAAAAATTTATTAATCTCTTGTTGAAATTCTATTTTTCAGAAAAAGATTTAGACGTTTAGCTTCGGTAAAACATAGGAAATTGTAAAGCGGTTGGCTGAATAGTTTAAAAAATTAATTAGCAAAACAGCGTTTCGCGCTACAATTTTTCGTCCCGTGAGGTACTGATTATTATTACCTCTTTGCGTGACAATCGCTGCAGTTTTCTTCCTTCCATGCATTTCCAATATCAACCGGGTGATTATACTCTACGCCGGTAAGAGACAATCGGAGATTTTCTTTCTCAAATTGTTCGGAAAGGATGGTATGGCAAACATTACAATCCCTTGAAAGAACTTTACCCTCTTTGCTTTTATGTTTACCATCGTGGCAGCGGAAACAACCGGGGGAATACATGTGTCCGATATGATTTGGGAATTTTTTCCAGTTAACATTCATCTCGGGAAAATAATTACGAGAATAAATTTTCTGAATTTCCTGAATAGCTCTATCGAGTTGTGATTTTTTGGCAGAGGCGATTTGCGGATAATTATTTTGATAAAACTGGTTGATTAATAATTTTATACTATCCAACGCTTTTTCTTTTGTGGTATATGGATTCTCTAACGCATCCACCGCAACGCTTTTAATGTTCGGGATCGTCGGATCAACCCAATTTAAAGACATAAGGTGATTAACCGATGTAAATGGATCGTGATAAATGTGAGAAGGACGGTTGTGGCAATCAATACAATCCATTCTTCTTGGTTCGGCTTTGCTTTTTGCTTCTTTACTTAACGGCTGTTCCGTACTTTCATAAATAACTTCTTTTCCATCCATCGATTTAGATTTTACCCATGGTATTTTTTCACGTGACGGATCTGTGGTAATGTATGTTACTTCATTTCCAATGTTCATATGCCAGTGAATTCCGTTAGTTGGACCCGCTTCAATATTGCCTCCGCCAATTTTTACTAACAAATTGACGGTGAATTTTGTGTTTTGTTCATCAGATAAATAGTAGGTTGAAACTAATTTCTTTTCGCTGAAAAAATGTTTGGGCCAATGACACTGTTCGCAAGTTTGTTGAGCCGGACGCAAATTCTCAATCGGTGTAGGAATTGGTCTTGAATATTTGTTGAAGAGAACCGAATAAACCTGGTACGAACCTGAGATCTTTGCTTTAACAAACCAACTTACGCCCGAACCAATATGGCACTGGGCGCATCCTACTTTGGCATGAGGAGAATATTGATAAGCAGTATATTCGGGAGACATTACGGAGTGACAAATTGTTCCGCAGAATTCATCGGAGTCTGTGTATTCGTAAACTTTATAGCTTCCAAAGGCGGAAAAAATTAAGAGCAAAACCACACCAAAAGAAATCATTATAGTAGAAAATCTATGCGCAGGATCGTTTAGATCGATCACGGGTAAATGTCTCGTTTGTTTACCAGACGCCAACCGCTTTCTTTCATTAAGAATTCCGAAGACCATTAAACCAACACCGGCGAGTAAAAAAGTTGGAAGAATTACAAAAGCAACGATACCCATGTAAGGTCTCGGGTTTTTCTGAAATGCTTCTAAAACCATTAAGAAAAGGACTAAAGCAAAACTTACTCCAGCAAGAGCAGTGCCCACTAAAGTTATTGGGTTATAAAAAGAATCCGGGTATTTACGTTTCATTTAAATTCCTAAATATAAAAGATGTTATCTATAAGCAAAGATCATCGCATAGATGATCCAAATTACAATGAAGAATCCCAACGACAAAGCTGTCCAGCCAAAGATTTTTATTGTTCGAATAACAATCGGCGGATAAGCTTCAACAAGATAATTTTCCAGTTCACCTTTCTCTACAATCTCTTTATACTCTTGCGGTCTATCAATTTTGAATTCTTCAAGAGGCATTCTTCCGGTAAAAACCACGATGTCCATCGGAAATTTTTCCGGGCGGAGGTGAGTGTTAAAAAAGTGAATGGTAAAAATAAATCCGGTTGCCAGCAACGCTTCATCACTATGGATAATGGTTGCAACGTTAATAACCCAGCCGGGAATAAACCGGGTAAAAAATTCCGGGAACCAAAGGGTAAACCCCGTTGAGCCAATTACAAAAACTCCCCAGAATACCGCGAAGTAATCAAATTTTTCCCAATATGTCCATCTTCCATATTCGGGTCTTTCCCCTTTTCCTAAAAACCATTTCATGGAACCGATAAAATCTTCCAAATCTTTTTTGTTAAAAAGCATTGAATCTTTTCCAAAGATTAACGCTTTCCAGGAACCACATTCTTTTCTTTTAATCCTCGTCAAATCAACAACATGGGTTATAAAAACAATTACCATTACGGAGGCGGCAAACCGGTGAATTGATCCTGCCGCTTCGAAACCGCCGAAGAAATGAGAAAGCGCTACCGCCCAACTCGTGTAAGAAAATTTAAGCGACATGCCCGTAAGGGATAGACTAATAAAACTCACTATCATTAAGATGTGAAGTCCGCGGTTTAACCGCGAAAATCTTAAAACTTGTTCCTCTTCCTTATGCATCGATTCCATCTTCCTTGTTTTCATGTTTATTATTTTCGTCAGCTAATTTTTTTTTATCTTTCACTCTTTGCATCAACTCGCGTTTCCATTTAAGTGAACGTGGCAGCCAAAGTAACGTGTGAATACCGGCAAGAAGAAACGTTCCAACCAGCAATCCCGTCATTCCCCAAAATGTCCAGAATAAAACCGGATATTTTTTCGGATCGTGATGAGTAGCATGAGTAAAATATCCGGCGAATTTGTGTGTTGCACCTTCGTGACATTTTTGGCAAGTTTTTAAAACATTTTTTCTACTTAGGTGCGATTCCGGGTTGGTTACTGCAAGAATATCATGCGCTCCATGGCAGTCGTAACATTTTGCAGTTTTGGTGTACCCTAATTGAGAAACTTTTCCATGGTACGTATCAAAATATGTTTTAGCAATTTCAAGATGGCATCTTCCGCATTGATCCATTATGTGAAGTTTAAATCCTTCGGAATCGGTACGCTTAATCTTATGAGCGCTATGGCAGTCGTTACATGAAGGAAGATTTTTTTCGTTTGAATTTTTTGCAGAGTGGATACTCTTTTCAAATTGCTCCTGTATCCCGTGATGGCAATTTCCGCAAGTTGCTTCAACATTTTTCGGATTAATACTTGAATTGGGATTAGTATGCGGAAGTTCGCGGTGAGCCGTGTGGCAGCCGGTGCAAGTTGCGGTAACGGTCAATCCGCTTTTCATCAATCCTTTTCCGTGAATACTTTCTGTGTAACTTTCAATAATTGAATGTTCTTTTCCCTTATAACGAACCGCAGCTTGTTCACCTTCTCTGTGGCAGGTTGCGCACAAAGCCGGAATGTTTGTTGGAAAGGTTTTTGATTCGGGATTTTTCTTACTTAAAATTCTGTGAGTGCCGTGGCATTCATAACATAACGGTGCGTTTGGGTCTTTCTTTGCAGCGAGCATGCCATGTGTGCTCTGTTTATATTCCTCGCCCACTTCTGAGTGACAAGAAGCGCAATCAACTTTTTTTGTAATGGTTTCGCACGGACGAACGTGTGAGGCATTTACTTCCGAGTGGCATTGGCTGCATGCAATTTTATTATGAATTGATTGCTCGTAATCTTTTACATCAACATAAAGCGAACGACCATCTTTTGAAGATTTTAAACTTTCTACTTTATGGCAGGTCATACAATCCTGATTCGCCATACCAAGTTCATAAAAAACATTTCTAATTTTGTGCGGCTGATGACAATCGATGCATGCAGGTAAAACATGCGCTTTCTTTTCCCATAATTCCCCTTTAATAATTTTACGGTGAACCGCTTCGATCATCACATGGCATTTTGTACACGTTGCAGCAATGTTTTTTCTTGCAATTGATGAAGCCGGATCTGTATGTGGAAGTATGGAGTGGGGAGTATGGCATGAAGCGCAGTTAGGAGCAACTACTAATCCTTTTTTTAATAATCCCTGCCCATGAATACTTTCAGAAAAATTTTCTAAAATATGATCCTGGTGAATCGTTCTTTGTGTTTGTACTTTGGTTCCTTCCTCATGACATCTTCCGCATAAAAAAGGAATTTTCATTGGATAGACCGGCGACTTCGGATCTTTTATTGGAAGAATTTCATGGCTGCCGTGACATGTTTTGCAAGTTGGGGCTAAATTATCACCCCGTGCAATTGCCTTACCGTGTAAAGATTTTGCGTGCAGTTCTTGTTCCGATGGATGACAACCGCCGCATTTTGCGGGCTTCAAGTCTTCGTTGTGCGGAAACTCGGCATCTTTCAAATCAACATGGCATCCAATACAAGAAACCGAACCATGTACAAACTGTTTGAATTTATTTTCACTTACATAAACGGAAATTTTTCTACCGTTTTTTGTTCCGGTTAAAGTTTTATCATCATGACAGCCGAAACAATCGCTATTATCTTGCCCAAAAGTTTTTGCCGGAACTGAAACAAACAACAAGAAAAGAAGAACCGCAGAGCATCCTCTTAATATTTGTTTCTTATTAAGTTTTTCAGAAAGATTTTTTTTTAGCATTAAAGTAATCTCAACAAAATTTAGATGTTTTCGTTTTCGTTAGCGTTGTTTTCACCTTCCTGCTGATACGATTTTTTTTTAATCTCTTCTAATTCCAACGGATGTTCGTCTTCCATTTCTTCTTCAGTGATTGATCCTTTTAGCCACGCAAGGTTCATCGGATAAACGTCCGGATTGAAAATAATAAAATAAAAATGCCAAACAACAATTGCCAGGAACGCTAACCAGGCTTCGTAATAATGAACTGTTCTTGCTACATCCCAGCCAAGTTTGGTTAAAATTCCGATAAACGTATTATCGAACCATAAAAAGATTCCCGTAACCGACATAACAATCGTTCCCCAAACGAGCGCCCAGTATTCACTTTTTTCGATGTAGCTGAATCTACCGAATTCTGGTTTGTCGGGTGAAAGACCAAAATTATATTTTAGTACATTAACCATATCTATTGCGTCTTGAAAGCGAGGAAGAAGATCATACGCCAATTTCCTTCCGCGTGTAGTAAAGAGTAAATAATATGCATGATAGAGACTGGCGCCAACCATAATTACCGCAGCTGTTCTATGAATATAACTTCTCATCTCAAAAGCGTTCGGCAGTAAATTTCTTATTCCGATAACCCACCAGGCATCGGGAAAGCGAAGCATAAATCCGGTAAACACAAGTGTGAAGAAACTGACGACCAAAGTTGCGTGCTGTATTCTTTCACTCAAGGTCATTCTTAAATAGAGACCGTGACCGTGTTCTCTTTCTTCAATTCTTCCTCTGCGGATTAAAAGTTTGGTTTTTGCTTTTCTAAAAAGATCGACAATGTTGTGAATGAACATTCCGCCTATAACCGAAAAAATAAGAATTAGATAAGTGGTTGAAATCCAATAAAGAAGCGGCTCTTCTTTCTCAACCGCAGTGCTGTGAATTTTTCCGACCGCAAAGTTTTCATTCGCTCCCGGATGACATCTGCCGCAAGTGTTTTTTAAATTTGCTTTATTTACAGAAGAGGTCGGATCGCTCGCGGCTTTAATATTATGCGAACCATGACAGCTTGCGCAGTTTGCCACTTCTCTTGAACCGCCCTTTAATGCAAGTCCGTGATAACTTGTAACATACGAACTAACCTTATTTGAAGCCATCCCGTAACGCGCGGTAAGTTTTACGGAACTATGGCAAGGCGAGCATACTTGAGTTGATAAATTTTTGTAAGCTACCGGCGAAGAAGGATCATTATGTTTTAAAATGTTGTGTTCTCCATGGCAATCCGTACAAACCGGGGCGTCCATATTCCCTTTGGCAACTGCCTGCCCATGCACGCTTCCCTTATATTCTGTTACAATTGGGCTATGACATTTTGAGCATGTTCGCGGAATATTCATTTTAAAAACTGTCGATTTCGAATCGGTACGTTTCAATATTCCGTGCGCCGTATGGCAATCAATACAAGTCGCCGCTTTTGCATTTCCTTTTTGGTGAAGCGCTGTACTGTGCACACTGTTTTCATAAGATTTAATGAACTTAACTGTCGGAGCTATTTTGCTTCTGACGTTGGGATTATCAACATGGCAGGAAAAGCAAAGACGTTCTTGGGATAATTTAATTTCAAGCGTATCGCGGTTTCCGTTTTTATTTGAAATTGTTCCGTGATGACAACTTAAACAATTTGGCGCCGCAGGATTTCCCTTCCGCAACTCTTCATCATGTGTAGAGCCTAAAAATGTTTGCGCAATACTTCCGTGACATTTTCCGCAAGCAGAAACTAATTTTGAATTTGTAAATGGAAATGACGGCGATTTTTTGGGAACAATATTATGAGTTCCGTGGCAGCCTTTGCAGTTTAAATCCGGTGAAGTTGCAGGTTGTTTCGCTTTTAGCATCTGCGGATGGAAGGCATGTTTTACCGGCACCTCTTTATGACAGGTAAGACAGTTAATCGGTTCAATTTTTTGCTTATGCGGAATATTATCCATATCAAAACCGGTATGGCAAGCAATACATTGCAGTTTAGCGTGAGGAGAACTTTGTAAAACCGATTCTTTTACAAAAAGAGAAACCTGTTTCCCGTTTTGTTCTTTGGTTAACGTTTCATCACTGTGGCAAGAAAGGCAATCTTCGTTTGATTGAGCATATAAAGGAATTCCCTTAAAGAAAAGAAAAAACAAACCAAGATATAGACAACCCTTTATTAACAATTTAACCATCGATTTTCCTTATAAACAATTTGATAGATTATAACCGGTATGAGAAGAATGATTTTATTCATGCCGTTAGAGACGCGTTTTTAAACACTAAATGCGAACCCCAAAAGGGCGACAAGTGTAAAAACAAAAAGCATGTACAAAATAATGGTTTTCAAAATAAATTCCTTTTTTAATTAGCTTTCTTTTTTAACAAATGCAATGCCAAGAATAGCTTGCTAAATGTTTAATGTTTCCTCTTTGAAATACCATTCTGTCTCATAAATGAGAATCAAAGAAAAGATTTTCCAGGAATTAGAATTTCTTCAAATTCAGTCGGGAAATTCTGTTTGGACGAACCATCCTTGTTAAAATTTTTTCCGGTTTCTTTAAACGAAATCATCAAAAAAAAAGAGATGTTTCTTAAAAAATATTTTTTTTCACCATTTGTTTGAAAGAAATATTTTCTAATTTTCGCATATACTTTTTCAAACACTAACACTAAAGAAACCGGTAAGGAGATTTCGCTTTATGTCATTTGCAAGGCTTGACACTAACGAAGAAATAACTGAAGTACTCGAAGAAAAAAAACTTAGAAGTTCGTTCGCGCAAACCGCTATTCAAGATCCCTATAACGAAGCGTTGAACATTCGCCTCGCAAAATCTTTTGATGACGACGACGATGACTTTGACGATGATGAAGATTTTGATGATGACCTTGACGACGATTTGGACATTGAGGAAGAGGATGAAGAGGTTTCCCTAGACGACAAAGAGTTGGAAGAAAAATTCTACGAAGAAGATTTTGACTTTGACGACGACGAGGAAGACATTGATGACGATTTGGATGATGAACCTTTGTAGGTTATTCTTCTCCCAATGACTTCCCTTTTAATAAATATTTCTTTACATAGTCGGTTACTCCATCCTCTAAACTATAAAGAGGAGTGCGATAACCGGCTTTTTTTATTTTATCCAGATTCGCTTCCGTAAAATATTGATATTTCTCTGCAAGGTGTTCCGGCATATCAACGTATTCAATGTTCACCGGCTTCCCAACCGCATTAAATAAGGCTGTAACAAGAGCATTCCACGTTCTAGCTGTTCCGCCGCCGACGTTGTACAATCCGTTTTTATCTTTATGTTCAAGAAAGAAAAGGGTCATTTCAACCGCATCTTTCACATAAACGAAATCACGTTTTTGTTCTCCGTCTTTATAATCGGGATTAAGCGATTTAAATAATTTTACTTTTCCGTAATCGCGAACTTGTTCAAAGGCTTTATGCACAACGCTGCGCATGTCTCCTTTATGGCTTTCGTTCGGTCCGTAAACATTAAAATATTTTATACCCGCAATATTATTCAACCAACCGTTTTTAAAAGCATAAACATCGAAGATGTTTTTTGAATACCCGTACATATTCAGCGGATGAAGTTTAAGACAATTCTCATTATCATCTTCAAATCCTAACGAACCATCTCCATACGTTGCTGCAGAAGAAGCATAAATAAAACGGATAACTTTTTCGAGGCAATACCTTGCCAGAGCCTGCGTGTATTTGTAATTATTCTCCATAAGATGATCGGCATCTTTTTCCGTTGTGGCGGAATTCGCTCCCATGTGGATGATGGCTTCAATTTCAAAATCAATTTCATCATTTACAATCTTGCCGATGAACTCATCTTTGTCTAAATAATCAGCATATGCAAGCGGAACTAAATTTTTCCATTTTTCGTCGCTTCCAAGCCGATCAACAATGATGATATTCTTTTTACCAAGTTGATTTAATCTCCATACCAATGCCGAACCGATAAATCCTGCGCCGCCTGTTACTACAATCATTTTCTTCCTGTAACTTTTATTATATTTGAACGAAATTTAATTAAAGTTGTTTAACAATGAAAGCCCGTCCTTTACCCTTCTCGAAGGTAAGGGAATAAACTATAGTATTTAGAAAACATGAAATCAACGTTAGAAATATTACAAGATTTGCTAAAAGAAAGAATCCTTGTGCTCGACGGCGCAATGGGCACGATGATCCAACGCCATAATTTAACTGAAGAAGATTTTCGCGGTAATCACTTTAAAGATCATCCACACGATCTAAAAGGAAATAACGATCTCCTTTCCCTTACACAGCCGGAGATAATTAAAAACATTCATCGCGAATATCTCAAAGCAGGCGCTGATATTATTGAGACAAACACTTTTAACTCAACCTCAATTTCACAAGCGGATTACAAAGCTGAATTGCTTGTATATGATTTAAACTTTAATGCGGCAAAACTTGCAAAAGAAGCGGCGGAAGAATTTACAAAACAAAATGTAGCCAAACCACGCTTTGTTGCCGGTGCATTAGGACCATTGAATAAAACGCTTTCACTTTCTCCTGATGTGAACGATCCCGGATTCCGCGCGGTTACGTTTGATGAAGTTGTTGCAAGTTATACTGAACAATTACGCGGTCTTATTGACGGCGGTGTTGATATTCTTCTTGTTGAAACAGTTTTTGATACGCTCAATGCTAAGGCTGCAATCTTTGCAATTAGTGAATACATAAGAAAGATCGGCAAAGAAATTCCGGTGATGATTTCCGGAACCGTTGTTGATCAAAGCGGAAGAACATTATCCGGACAAACGACGGAAGCCTTTTGGATTTCAATTTCCCACACAAAAAATCTTTTAAGCGTTGGATTGAACTGTTCGCTTGGCGCAACACAAATGCGCCCATTTTTAAAAGAACTTTCGCGTGTTGCCACTTGCAATGTTAGCGTTTATCCCAATGCGGGTCTACCAAATCACTTTGGCGAATATGATGAAACTGCGGAAATGATGTCATCAACTTTAAAAGATTTTGCTTCGGAAAATCTTTTCAACCTCGTTGGCGGCTGCTGCGGCACAACTCCCGAACATATTAAAGCCATTGCGGAAATGGTGAAAGATTTTTCTCCGCGCGAAATTCCGCAAAAAGATTTTTACTTAAGTCTAAGCGGACTCGAACCTCTTGTCATCCGCCCCGAAACAAATTTTGTAAACGTAGGTGAACGAACAAACGTAGCCGGTTCAAAAGCATTTGCCAAAATGATTTTGAATGGTGATTATGAAGCCGCCCTTTCTGTGGCACGCCAGCAAGTAGAAAACGGCGCTCAAGTTATTGATATCAACATGGACGAAGGTATGCTTGACTCCGAAGAAGCGATGAAGAAATTTGTAAATCTTCTTCAAGCTGAACCGGATATTGCCCGCATTCCGGTCATGCTCGATTCATCAAAATGGAGCGTGATTGAATCAGGCCTGAAATGTATTCAAGGAAAAAGCATCGTCAACTCCATCAGCATGAAAGAAGGCGAAGAAGCATTCCGCGAGCATGCGCGAAAAGTTTTGGAATATGGCGCCGCAGTAATTGTTATGGCGTTCGATGAAGGTGGACAAGCTGATTCTTTTGAAAGACGAATTGCGATTTGCGAACGCGCGTACAAAATTCTTGTTGATGAAATCGGCTTCCCGCCGCACGATATTATTTTCGATCCAAACATTCTTACCGTTGCCACGGGAATAGATGAACATAATAATTATGCCGTTGATTACATCGAAGCAACTAGATGGATAAAGCAGCATCTTCCCCATGCAAAAGTCAGCGGTGGTGTAAGTAATGTTTCATTTTCTTTTCGAGGAAACAATCTTGTGCGCGAAGCAATGCATTCCGCTTTTTTGTATCATGCGATAAAAGCCGGAATGGACATGGGAATCGTGAACGCCGGACAGCTTGAAGTCTATGAAGAAATTCCAAAAGATTTGTTGGAGCTGGTTGAAGATGTTTTGTTAAACCGTAAACCCGATGCAACCGAACGCTTAATTGCTTTTGCTGAAAATGTAAAACAAAAAGGAAAAGAAGCCGCGGTTATTGATGAGTGGCGCAACGCACCCGTACAGGAACGCTTGAAACATGCTTTAATAAAGGGTATTGTCGAATACATCGATGAAGACACGGAAGAAGCGCGCAAGCTTTATCCGCAAGCGATTGGCGTTATCGAAGGTCCGCTTATGGCTGGAATGAACGCTGTTGGTGATCTGTTCGGCGCCGGAAAAATGTTCCTTCCGCAAGTTGTTAAAAGTGCGCGCGTAATGAAAAAAGCTGTGGCATATCTCATTCCCTTTATCGAAACAGAAAAAGCTGAAGCAAAAGATTTGAGCCAAGTCGGCAAAGTTTTGATGGCTACGGTAAAAGGTGATGTTCACGATATCGGCAAAAATATTGTTGGTGTTGTCCTTGGCTGCAACAGTTACAACGTAATTGATCTTGGTGTAATGGTTCCGACAGAAAAAATTCTCGACACGGCAATTGCTGAGAAGGTTGATGTAATTGGTTTGAGTGGACTAATTACACCATCGCTTGAAGTTATGGTGGAAGTTGCAAAAGAAATGGAACGAAGAGGAATTAAACTGCCCTTGATGATCGGTGGAGCTACAACTTCACGTATTCATACTGCTGTAAAAATTGCACCACACTACAGCGGGGCGGTTATTCACGTGCTCGATGCATCACGCAGCGTTCCGGTTGTTAGCAATTTGGTTAATCAAGATGAAAATGTTCGCGAATCTTTTAAAGAAAAAATTAAAAAAGAATATGCCAAACTCCGCGAGGATCATTTAAAGAAAAGAGAAGAGAAAAATTATCTTTCAATTGAAGATGCGCGGAAAAATAAATTCAATTGCGATTGGAAGGATGTACAAATATCAATTCCGAAAAAATTTGGAGTTACCACTTTAGAAAATTATCCACTTGAGATTTTGCGCAATTATATTGATTGGACTCCATTCTTTCAAACGTGGGAAATGAAAGGAAAGTATCCAAAAATATTTACTGATAAATCGGTAGGTGCTGAAGCAAAAAAACTTTATGATGACGCGAATAAACTTTTAGACAAAATAATTTCCGAAAACCTTTTGCATGCAAACGGAGTTATTGGATTATTCCCCGCGAACAGCGAAGGAGATGACATTGAAGTTTATGCTGATGAATCGAGAAAAAGAATTTTACATTCACTTCATACCTTACGCAATCAAAATACAAAAGCAGAGACAGCAAACAATCTTGCGCTCGCTGATTTTATTGCTCCGAAAGAGAGCGGTGTTAAAGATTACATTGGAGCTTTCGCTGTTACAACCGGGATTGGAATAGAAAAACTCATTGAGAAATTTGAAAATGATCACGACGATTACAACAGCATAATGGTTAAAGCGCTTGCCGATAGATTGGCAGAAGCTTTTGCAGAACATCTCCACGAAAAAGTTCGGAAAGAATTTTGGGGATATGATGCTGATGAAAATTTATCTAGTGAAGAATTGGTAAAAGAAAAATATCGCGGCATCCGTCCGGCTCCCGGTTATCCTGCTCAACCCGATCATACTGAAAAGAAAATTATTTTTGATTTACTGCAAGCTGAAAAAAACACCGGCATCAAATTAACAGAAAGTCTGGCGATGTATCCTACCGCTGCTGTGAGCGGTTTGTACTTTGCTCATCCACAGGCAAAATATTTCAACGTCGGAAAGATCAGCAAAGACCAGGTGCTTGACTACCACAAGCGCAAAGGGATAAGCATTGATGAGATTGAAAAGTGGCTTGCCCCTATTTTGAATTACGATTAATTGATCAAATTATTCGCGTGCTTCATCGTTGAGAATCCGTATCTCCGTTGTAAGTATAAAATTACTACTGAACCCTGAAAAAGTTTATTCATTTAATAAGGAATAATGAAATGCGAAAATTGGTTATACTAACTTTCTATGTTTGTTTCGTCGGGAGCGTTTTCTCCCAAGATTCATCATACATTGCCGAACATTACACAAAGCATGAGTATCAAATTCCGATGAGAGATGGAGTTAAACTATTTACATCGGTTTACGCGCCAAAAGATACAACGCAAAATTACCCGATCATATTTCTTCGCACGCCTTATACGATTGCGCCTTATGGTGAAAAGAATTTGAATAGATACCTCGGACCATCAAAAACTTTTACCACCGATGGATACATTTTTGTTTATCAGGATGTTCGCGGTAAATTTTTATCCGAAGGCGAATATGTTAATATGCGTCCCTTCATTCCTGAAAAAAAATCTTCAACCGATGTTGATGAATCAAGTGATACGTATGATACTGTTGATTGGTTGATAAAAAATTTAAAACATCACAACGGCAAAGTTGGCATGTGGGGAATTTCCTATCCCGGATTTTATGCAGCGATGGGAACGATGAACGCTCATCCGAATTTAGTTGCCGTCTCTCCGCAAGCGCCGATCGTAAACTGGTTTGTTGGAGACGATATGCACCACAACGGCGCACTATCATTGCTGATGACGTTTGATTTCTTTTCGGTTTTTGGGCTGCCGCGCCCAGCTCCAACAACCGATTGGGGACAAGGATTTCAAGCTCCTTCACCGGACGCTTACAATTTCTTTTTAAATATGGGTCCGCTTAAAAATGCGAACGAAAAATATTTCAAGAATGCTATTTCTTTTTGGAATGAAGTAACTCAACACGGGACGTATGATGA
>JAVHOS010000158.1:0-3169 GCA_036170205.1 Ignavibacteriaceae bacterium
AACTTTTTCATTCTTTTCTTCTTTTGAGCATCCGGGATATTTTTCTCCTCAACAATTTTCACCTTAATTACTTTTTCATTTAAATCTTTAAGGTCAATTGCATCAATTGGGAAAAGCAAACCTTCGTGATATGTAGCTTTTATTGTTTCCATAAAACTTGTACTATTATTTCAATTAAAATAACATTTAATTTGAAGAAACACGTTATTCTTGAATGTCTGCATTCGAGAAAACATTCTGCACGTCATCGTTATCTTCAAGAGTTTCGATAAGTTTTACAACTTTCTCCGCATCTTCTCCGGCAACGGCAAGGGTATTTTTTGCGATCCATTCAAGCGAAGCGTTTTCAATTTCGAGAGATTTATCAAGTAAAATTTTTCTTACGGTTTCAAATGATTCGAGAGTGGTTGTAACTTCGAAAATATCTTCTTCGGTTTGCATATCATCAGCGCCGGCATCAAGAACAATTTCCATTACGTCGTCTTCGCTTTTATTATTGCGCTTAACAGAGATAATTCCTTTTCTCTCAAACATCCATGCAACGGAGCCCGATTCTCCCATACTTCCGCCGATTTTACTGAAGATGTGTCGTACTTCCGCAACGGTGCGGTTTTTATTATCGGTTGCAACTTCAACAAGAATTGCAATGCCGCCCGGTCCGTATCCTTCGTACATTAATTCAGTAAAAGAAACACCTTCTAATTCACCTGTAGCTTTTTTGATCGCTCGTTCGATATTATCGGCAGGCATGTTTGCAGCTTTTGCATTATCAATGGCAAGGCGCAATCTCGGATTTCCGTTCGCGTCACCGCCACCTTGGCGAGCAGCGATAGTAATTTCTTTTATCAGTTTAGTAAATATTTTTCCGCGTTTAGCGTCTGCCGCCCCTTTTTTCCTTTTTATTGTTGCCCATTTTGAGTGACCGGACATAAGAAATTCTCCTATTTATTTTCTTTTATTTTAATGTCTTTAATTCTGAATTGAGGAAATACTTTTCCGTCTTTTATCATTTGATCGATTGAAAAAACCATATCAAACTTAACGCTTCCACCATTGATAAGTGGAGCAAATTCCGCCATATTAAACGCGATGCAGTCAAACACTTTATCGCAATCTTCTTGCTTAATCGTTAAGACCAAATGTTTTCCGCTGATAATGCGTGAAGAAACTGCTCTAACTTCCTCAGCCCAAAGCACCGGACGCATATTTCTTGGTCCAAAAGGTGAGAACTGTTCAACAATTCTAATAAACTTAGCTGTAATTTCGGATAATTTAATTTTTGAATCAATTGTTATTTCAGGAATAAGATCGTTTCTATCGATTTTTTCTTTTACGATCTTTTGGAATCGTTCGCGGAACTCATCAATTTTATCAATCTCAACGGCTAACCCGGCAGCGGCTTCGTGTCCGCCAAAATGGATCAGCAGGTCTTCACATTCTTTCAAAGCTTCATAAATGTTAAAACTGGCGATGCTTCTTGCGGAACCTTTTGCAATGCCGTCAATCGTTGTAAGCATTACCGTTGGTTTGTAATATTTTTCAACCAAGCGGGATGCAACAATTCCAATCACACCCGGATGCCAATTTTCTTCGTGCAATACAATCGCTAAATCCTCAACAATATCAACGCTGTCCACTACTTTTTCTACCGCTTCGGCTAAAGTGTCAACGTCGATTTTCCTTCTTTCGTAATTCTCCTTTTCTAAAACTAAAGCTAATCGAGTTGCCTCAAGATCATCGTCGGTGATCATGAGTTCAACTGCGGTTTTAGCTTCGCTTAAACGACCGACTGCATTTATCCTTGGGGCAAGAGCAAAAACTATTTGACCTGAATTTAGATTTCCCGGGATTATTTTAGCGCTGTCGAGCAATGCTTTTATTCCAGGGCGGGGAGTTTTGTTTATTTGTGCAAGACCTACTTTAACAAGAATTCTGTTTTCATCTGTTAATGGAACAATATCCGCCGCTCCGGCAAGCGCCACAAGATCCAAATATTGCATCGGTTCTTCATGTTTGCCGATGCGGTTGCAAATGCCCTGAATAAGTTTAAAAGTTACTCCGGCGCCTGATAAAAATTTAAAAGGATAATTGCATCCCGGTTTAATCGGATCGAGCAAAGCATAGCAGTCAGGCAAAGTTTCTTTCGGCTGATGATGGTCGCAGATGATGGTGTCGATTCCAAAAGTTTTTGCATACTCAACTTCATCGATCGCCGTAATACCACAATCGACAGAAATTAAAAGTTTTACTCCAAGCTCTTTTGCATAATCAATTCCCTGAACGGAAATTCCGTAACCTTCTTTTACCCGATTTGGGATGAAGTAATCGACATTGGCTTTTAATTTCTGCAAAAACATAAACAGCATAGCCGTAGAACTTGTTCCGTCAACATCATAATCTCCATAAACAAGAATTTTTTCCTGGTTTGTAACCGCTTCAATTACACGATGAGTAGCGGCTTCCATTCCATCCATCAAGAACGGGTCGTGGAGGTCATCTAAAGAAGCGCGGAAAAAATTTTTTGCCTCTGAAAAAGTTTTGATATCACGGAGGACGAGTAGTTTTGCCAAGATCTCAGAAATATTGAGAGAGTCAGCCAGGTAGTCGATCTCGTGGGAATCAGCGACCTCTTTCAATTTCCATCGTTTTTCAATCATGTTAATAAAAGAAGAGACAAAATAAACGATCAAGTCTGTAAGCCGAATTTTGTAATGACGCCAAAAGCGCCACGGCAATTATTTGTCTGGGAGTTGAATTACTTCAACCCTCTATCGGTCTACCCGAAAGCTAAACGAAGCGAGCAGCCTCGTCCTCCCGATCGAAATCGGGAGAAAACTTTCCTATTTGACCTTTCTCCAAGTGGGGTTTGCCTTGATGACGCAAAAACGTCACTTCCGTTTAGGAACCTCTAAAATTACTTTTAGAGCGGTAGGCGCTTACCCTGCCATTTCACCCTTACTCCGATTTACACCGGGGCGGTATTTTTTCTGTGGTACTTGCCGTCATCAAAAAGATGATGCCCGGATGTTATCCGGCACTTTGCCCTGCGGAGTTCGGACTTTCCTCTCCGCCTTACGGCGAAGCAATTGCCCAACTTGATCGTTGTTTAAATGTCAATCTTCTTACCTTTTTTTGTAAAAAAATATTTTTTTCGTGGGAACAATATAAT
>JAVHOS010000159.1:0-3162 GCA_036170205.1 Ignavibacteriaceae bacterium
TCAATTTTTGTGCAGGCAACTTTTCCTTGAAACGGACCGAGATAAAGTTTTTCTCCATCAAAAAGATAAAACCCAACCCAGCTTATTTTATCAAAAGTTTGTTTCAACGCTGCGGTACAATTTGAAAGATTCGAAAGCAGCAATTCATCTTTTGTTAAAAGAAATTTTATCTGCCTAAGCAAAGCAGTGTACTTTTCTTCATCAGTTAATGTTGAAGTAATTTTGAACTCTTCTGCCATCTATTTCTTTTTCTTAGGAATTACTTTCTTCTTCGTAACCGGTTGTTTTTTCTTTGCGATTGTTTTCTTAAAAACATAAGGGAGCGCTTGCTCAATTTTTTCAATGGGAATAATAGTTAACCCATCTTTCACCTTAGGAAGAATTTCTTTCAGATCGATTTCGTTGTCCTTGGGAATTAAAACCGTAGAAATATTACTTCGTTTTGCGGCGATAAGTTTTTCATTTAATCCCCCTATCGGGAGAACTTTTCCGCGCAAAGTTATCTCTCCGGTCATCGCTACATCAGACGAAGTTGGTTTACCCGAAATTGCAGAAAGCATTGCCATAACCATGGTTATGCCGGCAGAAGGTCCATCCTTCGGAATAGCGCCTTCAGGTAAATGAATATGAATTTCTTTTCCTTTAAAAAACTGTTCCGGTACGCCAAGTTTTTTTGTGTTTGAGCGAATATAACTTAATCCTGCTTGTGCAGATTCTTTCATCACATTGCCAAGCTGCCCGGTTAACGAAAGTTTTTCTTGTCCCGGCATAATCGTTACATCAACTTCTAAAATTTCACCGCCTACACTCGTCCACGCTAATCCGGTTGTGCTGCCAACACGATTTTCTTTTTGTACGGTTTGCCTTCTAAATCTAGGAACTCCAAGAAATTCTTCAACTTTTTTCTCATCGATTACCAGCGGAGATTTACTTTTTGTACTACTGCCGTTACTCGAACTTCTTAATACAATTTCTTTTGCAGCTTTGCGGCAGAGTGAAGCCAATTCCCTTTCAAGATTTCTAACGCCGGATTCTCTCGTGTAACCGGAAATTACTTTTCTAATTGATTCGTCTCCGATCTCAACATGCTTATCTTCAAGTCCGTGCGCTTTTATTTGTTTAGGAAGAAGATGACGCTTTGCAATTTCAAGTTTATCGTATTCCAAATAACTCGGCAGTTCAATTATTTCCATTCGATCCTGGAGCGGAAGCGGAATTGAATAACGTACGTTTGCCGTGGTAATAAACATAACTTGCGAGAGATCGTAATCAACTTCAAGGTAATGATCCTGGAATGTATGGTTCTGTTCGGGATCAAGAACTTCCAACATTGCTGATGAAGGATCGCCGCGAAAATCATTGCTTATCTTGTCAATTTCATCAAGAAGAATTAAAGGATTGATCGTTCCCGCTCTTTTCATTGCATGAATAATTTTACCAGGCATTGAACCGATATAAGTTTTTCGATGCCCGCGAATTTCGGCTTCATCTCTTACTCCGCCAAGACTAATGCGGATAAACTCTCTTCCAATCGCCCGCGCAATTGATTTACCGAGTGAAGTTTTTCCAACTCCCGGAGGTCCAACAAGGCAAAGGATTTGTCCCCGCATTTGTTTAACCAAATTAAGTACGGCAATGTGTTCGATAATCCGTTCCTTAGGTTTCTCTAATCCGAAATGATCTTCATTTAAAATATTTTCAACATGCTTAATGTCTAAATGGTCTTCGGATTTTTTATACCACGGAACGTCGATCAGCCAATCTAAATAATTTCTTATTACCGTAAACTCTGGCGACATTGGCGGAATTTTTTGAAGTTTATTAAGTTCTTCAATAGCCGCGTCGTTAGCGAGTTTCGGCATTTTTGCTTTTTTTATTTTGTCGCGGAGTTTCCCTATTTCGGAATTGTTGTCTTCATCTTCTCCCAACTCATCCTGTAAAATTTTAATTTGTTCTTGAATGATAAACTTCCGCTGAGTCTTTCCAATATTCTCCTGGACTTTTCCGTCAATTTCTTTTTCTATTTTTAGAATATCAATCTCAGAATTCAGCAGTTTTATCACTTCATAAAATTGATCTTTGATTTCAGTCTGCACTAAAATTTTCTGTTTTACTTCAAGCGATTGATTAATATTAGCCGCCGCATAAAACAGTTTTCTATCAGGCTCTTCGATAGCTTCAAATGCGTTGATAGCTTCAGACGGGATATTCCGGTTTATCTTAACATATTCTTTAAATAATCCGGTCATCTGACGGACAAGCGCTTTCATTTCATGGTCATTTTCAATTTTCGGAATGATCACTTCAACTCTTGCTTCAAAAAAATCTTTGTTGCCTGTAAATTCAATTATTTTCCCTTGAAGTAAACCATCAACTAAAATTTTCATTAATCCGTTTGGCAGTTTTAAAATCTGCACGATGCGTGCAATCGTTCCTTCCTGGTAAATATCTTCTTGCTGTGGATCTTCAAGGGTTGATTTTTTTTGGCTTGAAAGAAAAATAAATTTATCGCGGTCAACTGCGGCGTTGGCGGCTCTTATCGACTGTTCCCTTCCCACCAAAACCGGGAAGATCATATATGGGAAAATTACAATATCTCTTAGCGGTAAAACCGGAAGGATTTCCGGCAGATTATCAATTAACAGGTTTTCGTCCTTAGGTAAATTTTCAATTTCAACGTTCACGTTCAAAAGTTCTCCTTTTTCTCAAATTTCGGAACGAAATATACCAAATAATTGTGGAGAAATAAGAGTAAGTAATCGGTTTTCAGTTGGCAGTTATCAGAAAAAAAACTGAAAACTGAAAACTGAGAACTGTTCACCGTTGATTAAAACATACTTCATTGTAGATTATATGTGTACTTTTAATATTATTTGGAGTTACAATGATTACTGATCTAATTACCGTTGCCAAACAAGCGGGAGAAATTATCCGCGAAGGATTTGGCAAGAATTTTTCAATTGAATTTAAAACAAACGAATCGAATTTAGTTACCGAGATTGATAAGAAATCTGAAAAACATATAATTGATTTCATCACAAAAAAATATCCAACACATAGTTTGCTTACGGAAGAATCCGGCGAGTTTGATCATCATTCAGAATACGTTTGGGTAATCGATCCGCTTGACGGAACTTCTAACTTTGCGCATAGTCTGCCGAT
>JAVHOS010000160.1:0-5693 GCA_036170205.1 Ignavibacteriaceae bacterium
ATTCTGTGTTTAAGTCAGTTGGATATTTTTCAACTTTTTCGGGAATAACAATTCCTGTTTTTACATCTTTGCATCCCGAAAGAGAGACAAAGACAACAATGAGTGTTAGTAGGACTAAATTAAATTTCATAACTCTCCTAAAAATGGATTTTTTCTAAAATAAAAATCAGTTAAAAATTTTTTCGAACTAAGATCGATATAAAAGTTGATTTTGCATACCCGATAGGGTCAGGTGAATCGGGTCCACTGATAAATAAACTATCGTAAATAATGTCTCTTCTAACTAAACCTGCATTAGGAGCAAAATAATCTTTCATAACCAATTTGTATCCAATCATTTCGCCGACTATTTCGTAGCACTGAATGAGTTCGTTGTTAGCTTGAATATCAACAACACCTGTTACATAACGTTCTCTGAAAAAAGGAATAGTAAGTTCAATCCATTTGATACCAATGGAAAAGGGATATGCCAAAACTTTTCTGGGGATTTCGTAGAATTGGATTGAATCGGAGAGAGGGTAATAATTATTTTCAAAAAATAATCCGGTTTTGTGTACGAACTTGTCTCTAAAATCTTTTACGGTTAGATAACGTGAGCTACTTTTTTTAGGTATTACGCCTTGTGCAACTCCAGCATTGTTGTATGCAATACCATAAAGTCCAGAATCTGCATTTAAATAATAATGTTCCGACTTCCACTGAGGTGTTTTAACTTCAAAACTTTCAACAATAAACAGTGAATCGTAACTTTTCAACGGTTGGTTAATTGAAATTACCCTAACGATGGTATTTCCAAGTTCTTCAATGATAGTGGAATCAAATCCGCCATATTTATTGTAGTATTCAGATTTTATTACAGTTTTATATTCCCATTCATTGTTTTTGGCAAATGGATATTTCCCAACATTTTCAGGAATTACAATTCCTGTTTTGGCGTCTTTACACCCTGAATATAAAAGTAAACTAACAAACACGACAAAAACACTTAAGCCCGATTTCATAAAATTCCCATTAGTTGTTGTACAAAAGTAAAAAAGTTTTTTGAAAGAATCTTATATTTGTGTTAAGAAATATTTAGAAATGAAAATGAAACGATTTGAAAAACATATCTTTGTCTGCACTAACCAACGGGAAGAAGAGCATCCGCGCGGATGTTGCGCCGGTAAAAATTCTGGTGAACTGGCGGAACAATTAAAATCAAGAATAAAGGCGCTTGGGCTTAATTCTGAAATTCGTATCAATAAGAGCGGCTGTCTTGATGCTTGCGAATTTGGTCCGGTTGTAGTTGTTTATCCAGAACAAATTTGGTACGGGCACGTTACATTAAATGATGTTGAAGAGATTATTCAGCGGCATATCATCGGGAATAAACCGGTGGAGCGGCTGATGATTAAAGATAAAAAGTTTAATAAAGAGACTTGAGAATTAGGAATTACGAATGAGGAATTAGGAATGAAGCTAAATAAAGATGAGAAAGAAAGAGCAAAAAAGATTATTACGGTTCTAAAAAAAGAATACACTTCCGCTAAAATTGCTTTGGAGTTTGAGAATCCGTTTCAACTTCTCATCGCAACAATTCTTTCTGCCCAGTGTACTGATGCCAGAGTGAACATGGTTTCAAAAGGACTTTTTGCGAAATTTAAAACGGCAAATGATTTCATTTCTGTTTCCCAAGAAGAAATTGAAAAGGAAATATTTTCAACGGGTTTTTATAAACAGAAAGCAAAAAGCATACAGAGTTGCTGCAAAGCATTGGTTGAGAATTTTAACGGAGACGTTCCAAAAGATTTTGAGGCTTTAACTAATCTTGCCGGTGTTGGCAGAAAAACCGCTTCAGTTGTACTTGGTAATGCATTTGGAATTCCCGCTGTTGCGGTTGATACGCATGTTAAACGTCTTTCTAATTTACTTGGATTTATAAAATCTGACGATGCTGAAAAAATCGAATTCAAAATAAAAGAACTGTTGCCCGAAAAAGATTGGACAGCCTCCGGACATTTACTGATGACTCATGGACGAAATGTTTGTGTTGCAAGGAAACCGAAATGTGCGGAATGTAAATTGGCGGAATTGTGTCCAAGTGTTTCATCAACAAAAACCAAAGAAGGAAAATGATGGAAGAAATTGCTCGAAATAGGGAAGTCTGTTTATCAATTTTAAAAGAATTTACGCAGAATGAAAGTCTGCTTAAACATGCTTACGCCGTTGAAACGTGCGTTCGCGCGTATGCGGAAAAATTAAACGAAGATGTTGAATATTGGGGAAACGTAGCGCTGCTTCATGACTTCGATTATGAAAAATATCCCACAGCCGAGGAACATCCTTTTATGGGAGAAAAGATTTTGCGCGAAAGAGGTTTCGATGAAAATTTTACGAAAGCTATTTTATCTCACGCCGATTATTCTGGCGAACCGCGCGACACCATGTTGAAAAAAGTTTTATTCGCGTGTGATGAATTAGCAGGATTTATAACTGCTGTCGCATATGTCCGTCCAAATAGAACCGTGGATGAAGTTGAAGTTAAATCGGTTTTGAAAAAAATGAAGGACAAAGCTTTTGCGCGGCAGGTAAATAGAGAAGATATTCAAAACGGCGCTGCGGGGCTTGAACTTCCGCTTGAAGAGCATATTCAGTTTTGTATCACTGCAATGAGAAAAAATAAAGGGCAACTTGGATTATAGCATCGGACACACGGCTAAAAAGAAATTTTTAAAATGCCTTGACAATTAACCCAATCTATGCCTATTTTTGAATCAAAATTTAGGAGAAATACTTTTTCGAGATATTTGCTACTTTAGTGTTAAATTAAAACTTTCAATTTGGATTAACTTTGGTTAGAAATTTTAGCAAAATCTCGCTTTTTGTATTTCTTTTAATTTCTCCTTTATTTCCCCAGGAAGATATAAAAGTTATTTCCTCAACTGCCTCAGCTATGGTGATTGAGTTTACGCCTCACTATGAGCAAGTTGAAAAAGTCTCTCTAAACGGACAAGAGTTTTCGAAAGTTTCTTTTCTTGGAGCGTCGGTAGAAAACTCGTTGAGTTTTGGTGAACCTGAAATAGTTGCAAAGAGAATTAGCATCGGTGTGCCATCAGAAGTTGGCAATACAATTCAAGTTTTAGATTATTCCTTTGAAGAAAAGGAAGGACAATTATTACCGGTTCCTTCCCCCCAAAAAGAAAACGGGATTGCAGGTTTTTCTTATGAAACCAATGCGAACTATTATCAAGAACACAATGAAGAATTAGCTTCCTTCGGTAATTTCGGTTTTGTGAGAGATTTTGCTGTTCAAACAATCATCCTAAAACCGGTAAAGTTTTTTCCAAACGAAAATAAAATTCGATTATATAAATCTATCCGCGTAAAAATTAATTTTGCAACTTCAACTTCATTCGCCAAACCCAACGGTGATGCTTTTGTAAAAGATATTCTTTTAAATTATGATGTTGCAAAAGGATGGAACAGAAGCAACAAGTTACAGAAAAAAAACGCACTCATTTCTTCTCTACTGGCTTCAGGAAAGTGGATAAGATTTGAGGCTCCAACGGAAGGAATTTACAAGATTACTAAGGCAATGTTAAGTTCATTTGGTATTGATGCGGCAACAGTCGATCCGCGAACCATAAAAATTTATAATAACGGCGGTTCAACTTTATCTGAAAATCCCGAAGCGGTGCGAACGCAAGACCTACTTGAAAATGCGATTTATATTTCTGGGGAAGAAGATGGAAAATTTGATGACGCAGATTACATTTTGTTTTACGGAAGAGGAACGGATTTCTGGCAATTTGATCAGAGCAGCCGTAAAGTTACCCGCGCTTACAATCCTTATTCAAAACAAAATTACTATTGGATTACTTCCGGTATAACAACGGGAAAACGGATTGCCAAACAACCGAGTTTGCACGATGCAAGTCCGGTAGCTCAAACCACAACCGGGGCTTATCTATTTCATGAAGATGATAAAGTCAACATCGGTAAAACGGGAAGACATTTTGTGGGTGATGAGTTTACGGAATCAATAAAAAGTAGAAGTTATGCTTTAACGTTGGATGGCATGCTGCCGAATTCAACTGTTAATTATAATGTTCAGTTTGTTAATAATGCAATTGTCTCCGTTCCTTTTAAAGTTGAAGAGAACGGAACAATCTTGGTTAATAAATATTTGGGTTCGCACGAAAAATATTCTTATGGAACACTTGATAACAGCACATTTTCATTTACAGGTTCGTTGCCTGAAAACCGAAGTTTGTTGAAGTTCACTTATTCACCACCCGATTTTGCCGCAACAGGATATTTAAATTACTATGAAATATCTTATCAGCGGGATTTAAAATATTCTGCGGAAAAATTGATTTTCTATTCTAAGCCTTCAGGAGGAATTTCTGAATATCAGCTTTCAAATTTCGGTTCGACAAATATCAAAGTTTTTAACATAAGCGATTTTTCAAATGTTAAAGAGATAAACGACCCGGTATTAATTAGCGCCGGAAATTTTACGTTTCAAGCGAACGAAACTCCAAATGTAATCTCCAAATATATTGCATGTGTTGCGGATGATATAAAAACTCCTGTCAATCCAACCGAAATTAAAAATCAAGATTTAAGGGGAACTGACGGGAAGGCTAAGTTCATTATCCTTTCTCCAAAAGATTTTATGGAGCAGGCAAATCGTTTAAAAAATTATCGTGAAAATGAAAGCAAAGTAAAAATATCAACCACCGTAGTTGATGTGGATGATATTTTTAGCGAATTTTCTTGCGGAATGAAAGACCCTTCGGCAATCCGTGATTTTTTAAGATACGCCTATTATAATTGGAGCGTAAAACCTGAATATGTTTTGCTTTTTGGCGACGGCGATTATGACTATAAAAATATCGAAGGCGGAAGCGGCAATTTTATTATCCCGTTCGAGACAGAACAATTTCTGCATGAAATTTATTCCTATACTTCGGACGATTATTACTCTGCAATTGTTGGGAACGATTATAAACCTGATCTTGCACTTGCTCGTTTACCGGTTAGAAGTTTATCTGACGCAAAAATTATTGTAGATAAAATCATTAATTACGAAACAAGTTCCGGAAGAGGTTCGTGGAAGAATTTAATAACGCTTGTAGCTGATGATGGGAAGACATCTGACGGAGACGATGGAAGTTTGCACACAGGACAATCGGAAACGCTTGCAAATTATTATATCCCAAATTCTTTTGATCTTAAAAAAATATACCTTGCAGCTTATCCAACAGTTATAACAGGGCTTGGACGACGTAAACCTGAAGTTAATCAAGCCATTATTGATGCCATTAATAACGGCACCGTTCTTTTGAATTTTGTTGGACATGGGAGTCCGGAACTTTGGGCTCATGAACAGGTTTTTGTCCAGAGTGTTGCCATTCCTCAATTAAAGAATAATGATTATTTTTTCTTGACTGCGGCAACCTGTGATTTTGGATATTGGGATAAAACCGGAGCTCAAAGTTCTGCTGAGGAATTGGTTTTAAAAGAAAATGCCGGCGCTATTGGAGCTTTGTCCGCAGTTCGCCCGGTATATTCAACTGATAATGCTTTACTTAATCAGTTATTCTATTCAAATATATTAAAAAGTAAGAGGGACACACTTAATTTGCCTATCCCAATAGGAAAGGCTTACTTTTTAACTAAAGTCATCACCGACGACCCTTCTAATGGTT
>JAVHOS010000160.1:5793-13510 GCA_036170205.1 Ignavibacteriaceae bacterium
ATAGGAAAGGCTTACTTTTTAACTAAAGTCATCACCGACGACCCTTCTAATGGTTATGATGTTTCCAACTCTTTAAAATTTCACCTTTTTGCCGATCCGACAATGCGGCTGCAATTACCTCAAGAAAACGGTTCGATAGATTCTATTAATCATGCTTCAACTTCTGTTGCTGCGCAGATGAAGGCATTGGGAAAAGTGCTGCTTACCGGTGCAGTTCGTGATGAAAATAATTCGATAAAAAGTAGCTTTAATGGAGAGGGAATTCTCTCGATTTATGATTCACGCAGATTTGTAACTTATGAAGATTTTGGACCTTCATTCGAAGTGGTTCAGCAAGGCGGGCAGATTTTTAAGGGAAGAGTGAGCATTAAAAACGGAATTTTCACAACAAATTTCATTGTTCCAAAAGATATTTCTTACGAAAACAAAAACGGGAAAATAGTTTTTTACTTCTTCAACAATGAAAGCGATGGAGTAGCCGTAACTTCAAATATTTTGATCGGCGGAACTGATTCTTCAGTTGTTAACGATGGCAAAGGTCCTGAAATTGAGATTCGTTTCGACAACTTGCAGAATGCCGACGGTTATTTAATAAATCCGAACTCATCATTATTCGTTACGCTTGCTGATGAGACCGGCTTAAATACCACAGGTTCCGGAATCGGGCATAAATTGGAAGCAGTGCTAAACGATAACGAATCAAACACGATTGATCTTTCAAATTTTTTTACGGGTGATTTGGATGCGGAAGGGAAGTCCGGACAAGTAAAATATAAATTTAACAATCTTGGTAAGGGTGAAAATAAAATTCTTGTAAAAGCCTGGGATGTGTTCAATAATTTTTCATCTCAAACGGAATTTTTCAAAGTTGTTGAGAACAGCGGTTCAACCATAGATTTTGTGATGAATTATCCGAATCCCTCAAAAGGCGCAACTACTTTTACTTTTCAACATAATATTGATAAACTGATTTCCGTTAAAATAAAAATTTACTCCATCGCCGGAAGAGCAATTGCAGAGATCGATAAAGCTGATGTTACAATGGATAGATTTGTAAAAGTGGATTGGAACGGAAGAGATCAGGATAATAACGAGGTTGCCAACGGTGTTTATCTTTATAAAATAATAGTTACCTCGCTTGATGGGGCTATAAATCAGAATGTAATCGGCAAATTGGCGATAGTAAAGTAATCCGGCGACAAAGATTTTGCAGCAAAAAGAAGTTTTTATAATTTAATAGTTTCAAAAATGTATTTAATAACCAATAATAAATCTAACTCCTATGGAGGAAAACGAATGAAAATACTCTCAAGAATGTTAATGCTCAGCTTGATGATGATTTGTGTAACGAAATTAACGTATGGACAAGGTGAGGCAGCGGTTCCGTTTTTACTTTTAGCTCCCGATTCTCGCGCCGGCGCAATGGGTGAAACAGGAACAGGCTTGGCGGATAATTCTTCTGCAATTTTTTGGAATCCTGCCGGTATTGCTTTTTTAACCGGTCAGGAAGTAAGTATTACGCACAGTAACTGGCTTCCTCAATTTAAGCTTGATCTCTTTTACGATTATCTTACCTACCGAAATTATATTGAAAGTATTCAAGGAAGCGTAACTTCAAGTATAACGTATATGAATTACGGTGAATTTGTCCGTACAAGCGCCGATGGGCCTGATCCAATAGGTACCTTCCGTGCGTTTGATGCCGCTTTTACGTTAGGTTACTCCACAAAACTTTCGAGTGATTGGGGACTTGGATTGAACTTTCGGATTATTCATAGTCATTTGGCTGATCAACCGACTGAGCAAGAAAAAGGTTCCGGTATTGCCACAAGTGTTAGTTTTGATGTGGGTGCTATGTGGCGTCCATCCGAATTTTACATCCCTTATCTCGAAGAAGATTTAAGCAATCGATTTAGTATCGGAATGAATCTTAGCAACATTGGTCCAAAGATATTCTACATCGATAAAGCCCAAGCAGATCCTATTCCTACTAATCTTCGTTTGGGATTTGCAACAGTATTGATGAAAGATGAATTTAATTCACTAACGTGGACGCTGGATTTCAGTAAACTCTTAGTAAACAAAACGACAGATACCCTCGGCACTTCAGTCGATCCTGTTTATCGTGCAATATTTACTTCATGGACAAACAAACCGTTTAAAGAAGAACTTCGTGATATTGTTTCTTCAACCGGTTTTGAATACTGGTATGGAAATATGAAAGACGGATTTATGTTTTCAGTGCGGGGAGGATTATTCTACGAAGACCCGGCATATGGAAACAGAAAATTCATGACGATTGGTTCAGGTATCCGTTATGATATTTACGGTTTTGATTTCAGTTATATTTCTACAAGTGTCTTTAAGAACGGAGAGAATCATCCGCTCGATAATACCCTCCGATTCACCCTTTCGATTGGTTGGGATAGTATTTTTGAAGAATCAAACGGTTTACCGCGGGGGATTTAATCTGAATGAAATTATCTGAAAAGTATTTTATAGCAATTCTTGTTTTCTGTTTGGGCAGTCTTTCTGCCCAAACTTTTATTGGTAAAGTAAATCCATTTCCGCAGCAAGAAGCACAAAACCAAAGTTCGGTTGATACGATTAAAATTCTTGCAGTTATGGTTGAGTTCCAAAAAGATGCCGATAACAATACTGCCGGTGATGGAACTTTTAATTCGATCTATGAAAAGAATTATGGTGATAAAATTATCGATCCTTTGCCGCACGATGTAAATTATTTCTCCAACCATCTTGAATCTGCTAAAAATTATTTTTCTAAAGTTTCAAACGGCAAAGCTAATGTCGTTTATCAGATACTTCCTCAAGTTATAACGGTTTCAAAAACGATGAGGAATTATTCCCCTGCAATTAATTCAACTGATTTTACTGCGATGGCGGAGTTCTTAAAAGAAGTTTGGACTTTAGCCGGAGATCAGCAACCGAATTTTAACTTTTCAGATTTTAATCTCTTCGCAATTTTTCATGCCGGAGTTGGAAGAGATATTTCACTTCCGGGAAGCCTTGGTAATGAAAAAGATTTACCTTCGGTTTATCTTGGACTTAACGCACTTCAGAAATATTTTGGCGTTTCATTTGATGGTATTCAAGTCGGCAGTTCTAATTTTAAAATAACAAACAGCATGATTCTTCCGCAAACGGAGAATAGAGAAATATCTTCCTTCGGGCAAACCGCTTTATTTCAAGTTTCAATTAACGGATTGATCGCAGCGAACATTGCCAGCTTTTTGGGATTACCAGATTTATTCGATACAAACACAGGTTTAAGCGCTATCGGTAAATTTGGTTTAATGGATGGACAATCTATTTTTGCGAACCGCGGACTTTTTCCTCCCGAACCTTCTGCATGGGAAAAGATTTTTCTCGGATGGGAAACTCCAACCGAAATACCGATACAAGCCGGGAATAAAACTTACACCATCACACCAAGTTTGGTGCCTTCGCATCAGATTTATAAAATCCCGATTAATGCAAGCGAATATTATTTAGTTGAAAACAGACAGCGCGATGTGAATAAAGATGGATTAAACATCACGCTAAAACAAAATGGAACGTATAGTACAAAAACATTCACACTCAAAGATTATGACTATTTTGAAGCGATTCCTGAAACCTTACTTGCCGGAGTGACAACTAACGTCGATGAATATGATTATTCTCTTCCGGGAAGTGGAATTTTAATCTGGCACATTGACGAAAAAGTTATAAATGAAAAGATCGCTGAGAACAAAATTAACAGCGATAAAACCCGCCGTGGTGTTGATGTTGAAGAGGCTGACGGTGTGCAGGATATTGGTGAACAATTCACCACAATTTTTGGCGATAATGTTGTTGGAGAAGGAACTGATCTTGATCTTTGGTACAAATCTAACAAAGCAAAACTATATCAGAACAAATTCTCTGCCGACACTCGCCCAAATACCAACGCTAACGATGGCGCAAATAGTCTAATTACTTTCCAAAACTTTTCTGATCTGACAAATTCCACCCAAATGACTTTTGATGTTCAGTTTGGTGGAGATGTGGTTAAACCGATATTTAGAATAGCTATCGCATCGTCTTCAACCGAGAAAAAACTCACTTCAGTTACTTTTAACGGAAAGAATTACTTCTTTGTTTTATCGAATTCCAATCTTTATCAGTTTGATGAGAAGGGGAATTTTGTTGACTCGGTTCTTAGTTTCTCATCTTTTAAACCTGTGGTTTTTGTGGAGAATGATCTACTTTATGTTGTTGGATTATTCAATTCTAAAAATATTGTAAACTCTTCCAGCATAAACATTTTGAGTTTATCAGCAACACAACGGTATTACGCATCTAAAAGTTTCTCGTTTATCGTATCAACTCCTCCTGTTTGTTGGCAAAAATCAAAGTTTATTTTTGGAACTACACATGACGGCATTCATTTGATTTCTGTAGATGCTGATTCGATATTAAACCATGGTAAATTTGTGACGGATTATGTCGGAACGGCGATTAAAATTGCTTCACCCAGTGTGGCGCCACTCCCAATACGACCTGATAGGCTAGATTTTATAACAAAGCAAAAATATTATACTTATATCATTGTGGATTCTCTCAACTTTTATGAAAATTTACATGATTTAGTTCAATCCAAGACTTCTACAGGTGTAAGTCTTTTCATTGTACTTTCGGAAGAAAAGTTTTATGTTATAAACGATAAAGCTAAAATTATTTCAGAATTTCCAATTCAAGGCTCTCCAACTTCTTTTTCTCTTACTGATTTGAAACAAGATGGAAATAACTACATCCTCTATACAAATGGAACAAACTTGGAAGCTTATAATTTATCCGGCGCTTCTGCGGAAAATTTCCCTTTCCGTGATCCAATGGGAATTGGTTTTACCGGAACACCACTCTCTGCTGATATTCAGGGTGATGGTAAAGCTGAAATTATCGCTGCCACAACCGATGGAAGAATATTTGCTGTTGACGGAGGTACCGGGAAAGTTGTAAACGGTTTTCCAATTTCAACAGGCAAGAGTTTAACTTCGACTCCAATTTTATTTAGTGACAGTGGAAAAGTTTCTCTTGCTGTCTTAAACGAAAATTCATTTTCGGCTTTTAATATAAGTAGTACAGACGGAAAATATTTCTGGTCTGAAGAAAATGGAAATTCGTTTAATAATTCTTTTGTTGAAAAAGCCGCAAACATAAATTCAATTTCTGAATTCTTCCCCAAAGCCAAAGCTTACAACTGGCCTAATCCGGTTTACGATGGACAAACATTTATCCGTTATTATGTTTCGGAAGATTCAAAGATCAATATTAAAATATTTGATTTAGCCGGCGACTTTGTTGCTGAACTTAACAACACTGCCATCGGCGGAATGGATAACGAAACAACCTGGAACGTGAACAACATCCAAAGCGGAGTTTACTTTGCCCGTGTGGAAGCTATTGGAAACAGCGGCAAATCGGAATCGACTATTATTAAAATTGCAATCGTTAAATAAATTAGGAATTACGAATTAGGAATTAGGAATTTGATTTGATGGCATTTCCTTGAATTAAATCTTTCCCGGTTTTCATTTTAAAATACTTCATGAAAAAATTTTTTCTTTTATTCATTACTCTTGTAACTACGGCATTCCCCCAGTTTACTGAATTTCATCCTGAACTTAATTGGTATTCGTTGAAAGGAAATCATTGTGTAGTTCATTACCATGAAGGCGCCGAGCGGACTGCAAGAGTAATTACAAAAATTTTAGATGAAGTCTGGCAGCCGATAACCTCGCTTTATGAATACGAACCGGAAACCGTTCACTTTGTTATTAAAGACTTGGACGACTACTCAAACGGCGCAACTTATTTTTTCGATAACAAGATTGAGATTTGGGCAAGCGCGCTTGACTTTGATCTTCGCGGCGCGCATAATTGGCTGCGCAACGTCATCTCTCACGAGTTTACGCACATGGTGCAAATACAATCTGCTATGAAAGCAACCAGGAGAGTTCCGGCAATTTATTTGCAGATGTTGAATTATGAGGATGAACGCCGTCCCGATATTTTATATGGATTTCCAAATGTAATTATTTCCTATCCGCTTGCGGGAATTAATATGCCTGCCTGGTTTGCGGAAGGAACTGCACAGTATATGCGGAAAGAATTCAACTATGATAATTGGGATGCCCACCGCGATATGATTTTACGCAGTTACGCGCTTGATGGGAAAATGTTGACATGGAATCAAATGGGTGTATTTGAAAAGACGAGTTTGGGAAATGAGTCCGTCTATAATTCCGGTTTTGCGTTAACAAGATATCTTTCGCAAAAATATGGAGAGGCAAAACTTCGCGAGGTAACAAAAGCGCTTGGTAGGTTGAAGAATTTTACAATTGATGCAGCTTTTGAAGATGTACTTGGTAAAGATGGAAATGAGATTTATAACGAATGGAAAACTTTCGTAACTAATGACTACAAAGAACGGACTAAAAAGATTGCTGCAAATCCGGTAACCGGTTCACTTATCGATTCACTCGGCTTCGGAAATTTTTACGCAACTTTTTCTCCCGATGGTAAGAAACTCTATTACATTTCAAATCAGTCGTCTGATTATTTCAGCCCTTCATCAATTTATGAGTACAACCTTGAAACGAAAGAGAAGAAAGAAATAGCTTCGGGAATTCGTTCAACATTTAGTTTTATCCCGGGAACAAACAAAATAATTTATGCGAAACTTTCAGAAGATAATCCGAATTGGTACAACGTTCATGATCTTTATAGTTATGATGTTGCTGCTGAAGATGAAACACGATTAACAAATAACTTACGCGCAAACCAGCCCTCAGTTTCAAGCGATGGCAAGAGCATTGTCTTTCTCTTTCAGAAAGATGGCACATCAAATCTTGGAATAGTTGATATTGATGGAAAGAATTTTCGTCAGCTAACATTTTTTGAAAATGGTGAACAAGTTTACAATCCGAAGTTCTCAAACGATAATTCATTCGTTGTGTTTGATTATTCCTACGCGAACGGTCGCGACATTGCAAGAGTAAATGCTGACGGCAGTAAGTTTTCTTTTCTGTTGCAGACGGAAAACGATGAAAGAAATCCTGTGTTTGACAAGAGCGGTAATTTAATTTATGCTTCGGATAAAACCGGCATTTACAATCTTTATCAACTGGATGCAACTACCAAAGAAGAAAAACAATTAACGAACGTGCTTGGCGGAGCGTTCATGCCGAGTCTCGATGAGAAGGGAAATATTGCATATAGCGGTTACACTTCAAGCGGGTATAAAATATTCTTGTTAAAAAAAGAAGACCGGAAAAATATTTTAGCTGAACAATCTTACGTAAGAAAAAATAATCCGCCGATTGGTGAGGATAAACCGAACGGAGATATTTCTCAATTTGACTTGGACAAGCTTACACATTACAACGACTATGAAACTCCCGATTACAAACCGGAAAAATATTCCGGCGCCTTTTCTAAACTTACGTTCTTTCCATTCTTGCGTTACGATAATTACAACACTTCTAACAAGTTTATGGAAAAACTTAAACCGGGTGTCTATGTAACTTCAAGCGATATGTTGAACCGTTATTCTCTTTTTGCAGGCGCCTCAATAAACTCACGGCTTGAGCGTGATCTTTTTATGACCTTTGAATACCGGAACAAACTGCCGATCATTTCTGCACTTGGATTGAAACCCGAAATGTCCCTTGAG
>JAVHOS010000160.1:13610-15092 GCA_036170205.1 Ignavibacteriaceae bacterium
TGTGCCTGACTTTTTTGATTTCTTTCTTGGTGGTTTGGTTGGGATGAAAGCGTACCCATTCTACGCGATTAGTGGAAATGAAATTCTATGGATGAATCTCGCGTACCGTTTCCCATTATGGCGAAATATCGATTCGCGTATAGGTTATCTCTACGTTGATAAAATGTTCGTCTCGGTTTATGGCGATATTGGTAATGCGTGGACGGGTAACAAGATCCCCGCCGGAAAAACATTTAAGAAAGGTGCGGGTGCCGAACTCCGCATAGCACTTAATTCTTTTTATTTATTTCCCACCAGCATTTTCTTTAATGCAAACTATGGATTCGATAAATTTACAAAAGATGTTCGCGATGAAACCGTTAAATACGGCGGTGAGTGGAGATTCTACGGTGGTATTCTTTTCGGATTTGATTTTTAACAGGAGTAGCTCTTAGTGAAACTCAGTGTTCTTTGTGTCTATGTGGTAAAGTGTTTTTCACCACTAAGGCACTAAGGGCACAAAGATACACTAAGACAAATTTAAATTAACTTATTAGAAGTGTATGAAAAACAAGAAATCAATTTGGACATTAGCAACTTTACTTTTCTTTATCTCAAGTAGTTTACTAAGACCGCAACAAAGCCTAACACATCTCACCGGTAATCTTCATGCAGATTCCAAAATGCTTTTTGATTATTCTGCCGCAAAGACAAACACAATCGCATTCGATTCACCGAATAAAAAATCTCCGCTCATCGCGGGACTTTTATCCGCCGTCATCCCGGGCGCCGGTGAAGTTTACACCGGAAATTATTTGAAAGCCGCAGCTTTCGCCGCTGTTGAAGTTGGTGCTATTGCTTTTGCCGTAACTTATAATAAAAAAGGAGATAATCAGACTTCAACATTCGAACAATACGCTGATGGACACTGGTCTATTAAACGATATGCCGAGTGGACTGTCAATAACGTCCCAAATATAAATAACGATGTGGTTGCAACAGATTATAGCGTTCTCAACGGAGACGGTTCGGTTAATCTTTCGGAACTTAACAAACTTGAACGCGCACTCGGCGCCGGTTATTCCCACGCGTTGCCGCGGTTCGGTGACCAGCAGTATTATGAATTGATAGGGAAGTATCCGCAATACAGTCATGGTTGGGATGATGCAAACCAAGCCGATACCGATTTTCACATTCTTTCACCAAACTTTCATGATTACTCAAAGATGCGCGGTAAGGCAAATGATTACTATAACTTTTCGGATAAAGCGGTATTAGTTATTTATATTAACCATCTACTTTCGGGCTTGGATGCTGTTTGGTCAGCAGTTTCATTTAATAAAGATTTAACAGTAAATGTTCGCGTTAGCCCAATCCAATCCGGTGTGAATGTAACCTTGTACCCGATGGTAAATGTGAGGTATGGATTTTAATGGTTAGTTGATGGTTGGGTGTTGTTAGTTGATAGTGGGGAGTTGTTAGTTGTTTTATAACTGTCCTATT
>JAVHOS010000161.1:0-1643 GCA_036170205.1 Ignavibacteriaceae bacterium
GTAACAACATACATCCCCAAAGCAATTAACAGATCGAAACCGAAACGGGAAGTAACGCTGAAGATTAAGGCAAAGACTCCATACGGCGCAAGTTTCATCGCCATATTAATAACCACCAGAGTTATATCGTTAATTCCTTCTAGAATATTAATTATTGGCTTAGCTTTCTCCTCTTGGATTAAAGTGAGAGCTATCCCGATTATAATTGAAAAGAAAATCAACGCAAGCATGTCGGGAATCGGTTTAGCAATTGCAGCCGCGGGATTTCTCGGAACAATATTCACCAACGTTTGAATTCCGAATTCAGTTTTCTCTGAAGATTCTTTCAATTCCACCGCTTGTACTTTATAAGTTGTCAGCAGTTTTGTTTTTGTCGCTTCCGGAAGGTAATCTCCCGGTCTTATAACATTTACCAAAAGTAACCCGATGGCAACAGCAATCGTTGTTACAATTAAAAAATACATAATCGTTTTAAAACCAATACGACCAAGTTTTTTCAGATCGCCAATTTGCGCAACACCGAGCGAAAGGCTTGCAAACACAAGCGGAATTACCATCATGATCAGAAGGTTTAAAAATATTTTTCCCAAAGGATCGGTGATGTATTGCTGTAAGAATAATAAAAAGGGTGCGGATGGAAATAAGAAATTGCTGGATACGCCGGCAATTGCGCCCAAAAGAAGTCCGATAAAAATTTTGGAATGTCTGCTCATAATGAAGGTATCCTAAAATTTAATTGTGTTTATAAATTAAAGAGATTTTAGAGAATTAGAAAACATTATTCATGAAAAAGCTTTGATCTGTAATAGCTTTGATCTGATGAACGACGCTAGACTGTAAGGGAAAAACTGAAAAATTCCTTAGCTTTGAAAAACTTATTTCCAATTTTGTTTAATAAAAGATAACGAATTATGAGTCTCACGAAAAAAGAAATTTCCTCTAAACTGAAAAAAATTAAGATTGTTTTATCCGATATCGACGGAGTGCTAACCGACGGCGGAATGTACTACGCCGAAGACGGAATGGTAATGAAAAAATTTTTTGTAAAAGATGGGATGGGAACAACTTTATTGAAAAAAGCGGGCTTGTTAACCGGAGTGATTTCCAGCGATGTTTCATTGATAAACAAAACACGTGCTGAACGGCTGAAGATGGATTTTATTTATCTAAGTGTTTGGGAAAAAGAAAAAACACTTGATGAAATATGTGAACAGACAAAACTCTCTCTCGAAAACATAGCTTTTATTGGTGATGATGTAAATGATTTGCAAATTTTGCAAAAAGTTGGATTTGCCGCCTGCCCTGTTGACGCGGTTGATGAAGTAAAAAAGATCGTTCACTATAGGTGCAAAAATAAAGGGGGCAAAGGAGCTTACCGCGAAGTAGCAGATTTATTATTAAAAAGTCAGCATCTTGATTCCGATGAAAAAAAACATTTATAAAATATTACTTGTTGTCTCTATGGCGGTAACAACTTTTGCGCAAAATATTCCGGAGAGGATTCAAAAAGAAATTAACATGGGTGAATTCACGAAGGCACAGTTATTAATTTCCGGGCATCTTAAAGAAAATAAGTTGTCCGCAGAAGAGAAGGAAAGTTTAATGTTTGAATCGGAACGGCTTGAGCGAATTAAAAAAGATTT
>JAVHOS010000161.1:1743-3152 GCA_036170205.1 Ignavibacteriaceae bacterium
GCGCTTGAATATTCCACCATTCCCAACATTTCAGCTTACTGTTTGGAAAATCTTCACGGTGATTGCGGAATAAAAACACTTTTCTTTATGACACTTGCCCGCTACAACGGCATTCCCGCTAAATGGCAAAGCGGTTGGATGCTGCATCCGGTAGAAGTTAATCTGCATGACTGGTGTGAGATTTTCATTCAGCCGTTCGGCTGGGTCCCGGTTGATCAATCATTCGGTTTAATAAATTCTGAAAACGAAAAAGAAAAATATTTTTATATCGGAAACACCGATCCGTATCACTTAATTATTAATGACGATTATTCACAACCGCTCTTTCCGGTAAAAATTTTTCCACGAAGCGAAACGGTTGATTTTCAACGTGGTGAGGTTGAATGGAACGGTGGAAATCTCTATTTTGACATGTGGAATTATCAATTAGATGTAAGTTATTCAAATGGAAATACGTATGAAAAATAATATCTTTTTTATTGTTGGTGTGTCAATACTTTCACTGTTTTTATCTTACAATATTTGTGCGCAGGAAAAAACTTATTTCGATTCTCCGTTTGGCGTTGGCGGCGGATTTGTTGCTTCATGGACGTTCCCGAACATTCAACCGGTCAACGATCAGTTAAAAACTTTCGGAACTCCGGAACTTGCTAAATCAGGTTACTTCTCTTCCGGCGGCGCAGGATTTCTATACATTGGTTTTGTTCCCGGTTTACGCATTGGTGGAATCGGTTTTAGCGGAGCAACAAAAGAAACAGAATTATCGGGCGGATTTCGCAGACAAGCAAAACTCTCTTCGGCTTTTGGCGGAGTTACCATTGAATACACACTACCGTTTATTCGCCGTGCCGGTGTTTCGATTGGAGTTATTCTTGGTGGTGGGAATACAACGCTGGAATTCTATCGCTACAAAGATTCTTATCCATGGGATCAACTTTGGGCTGAGATAAAAGATTCCTCTTCTACACCTAACTTCGGAAGAAAACTTTCAAACGATTATTTTGTTGTGGCTCCAACGTTAAATGTTGATATTCCTTTTTACAGATTGTTGGCGTTTAGATTTGGCGCGACTTATGCGATTCCTGTTGGCAATAACTGGAAATTAGATAACGAACAAGATGTGTATAACGTTCCAACTACTACCGCAAAGGGTCAGCTTTATCTTAATGCCGGAATCTTTTTCGGATTTTTTTCTTATTAACAAAAGGGTATAAATGAAAAGCATTTTAGTTACCGGCGGAGCCGGATTTATCGGAAGTAATTTTGTAAATCATATTCTAAAAGAGCGTGATGATTATTTTATAATCAATCTTGACAAACTTACGTATGCGGGAAATCTTGAAAACTTGGTTGAATCTGAGAACCATAAAAATTATCGCTTTGTTAAAGGCGATATTTGCAACGCCGAA
>JAVHOS010000162.1:0-3128 GCA_036170205.1 Ignavibacteriaceae bacterium
TCATTCAGCCATTCTTTTCGCTTTATTTAAATTTTGTCTTATTTGTTATTTGGGATTTGCTTTTTGTTATTTCTACCAGACTATTTCAATCTTTGTTTTAAAAATTTCCCGGTTAACGAAGTATCGCTTGCGGCAATTTCTTCAGGTGTTCCGGCAGCTACAATTTCACCGCCGTTCTCTCCCGCTTCGGGTCCAAGATCAATTACATGGTCGGCGCATTTTATTACATCGAGGTTATGTTCAATAATTACAACCGAATTATTATTCTCAATCAACATCTCAAAACATTTCAGTAATTTTGAAATGTCGTCAAAATGAAGACCGGTAGTAGGTTCATCAAAAATAAAAAGGGTATGCTTCCGTTCGTGCTGCGCAGTTAGATGCAGCGCCAATTTTATACGCTGCGCCTCGCCGCCGGAAAGTGTGTTGGAAGGCTGACCAAGCGTTATATAGCCTAAACCCACATCAGCGAGTACTTTTAATGAGCGGAGAATTCTTTCGTTCCCGTGGAAATGTTCAACAGCTTCATCAACAGTCATCTCCAAAACTTCAACAAGATTTTTTCCACGGTAAGTAATTTCGCGGATTTCCTTTTTGAATCGGGTTCCTTTGCAGTCTTCGCATTCAAGGTAAATATCTGCAAGAAATTGCATTTCGACTTTTATGAATCCATCACCCGAACAAGTCTCGCATCTACCGCCGGGAACGTTAAATGAAAAGAATCCCGGTTTGTATCCGCGGGCTCTTGCCTGTTGGGTTGCGGCAAAAAGTTCGCGGATCAGTTCGAATGTTTTAATATAACTAACGGGATTCGAGCGTGGAGATTTGCCTATCGGCGATTGATCAACAATTTCAATATGATCGATATATTGAGTTCCAATTATTTCATCGAAGTTCCCGATTGATGAGGGATTCATTCCAAGATATTTTGCAGTACCGCCATAAAGAATATCATGGATCAGCGTGCTTTTCCCGGAGCCGCTTACGCCGGTAACAACAACTAATTTGTGGAGCGGAATCTCTACATCAATATTTTTTAAGTTATGCTCGCGAGCGCCGATAATTTTAAGTGCAGAAGTTTTTTCGCTTTTTCTTTTTTTCGGCAAAGGAATGGATAACTTACCTGATAAATATTTTCCGGTAATCGAGTTTTCGTTTTGAATTATTTCCTCCGCGGTTCCCTGCGCTATAATTTCTCCGCCGTGCTGACCTGCTTTGGGTCCCATATCCACAATAACATCGGCAGTGCGGATCATTTCTTCATCGTGCTCAACAACCAGAACCGAGTTGCCGATGTCCCGAAGATTTTTCAAAATGCGTATAAGTTTTTCGTTATCGCGCGGATGAAGTCCAATGCTCGGTTCATCCAAAACGTAAAGTGTACCAACAAGCGCCGAACCGAGAGCCGTTGCCAAATTTATTCGCTGTGTTTCTCCGCCGGAAAGCGTTGAGCTTAAACGATCAAGCGTAAGGTAGCTTAAACCAACATCATTTAAAAAAGAAAGACGGCGTTGAAGTTCTTTTAAAATCCGTTCGGCAATTTGTGTTTCGTATTCGGAAAGTTTTATCTCGTTAAAGAATGCGAGAGATTTATCAATCGAAAGTTTTACAAGATCATAAATTGAATGATCGTGAATTTTAACTTGAAGCGATTCACGGCGGAGGCGGCTTCCTTTGCATGCATGGCATGTGGTATATCCGCGGTATTTACTAAGCAACATGCGGATGTGCATCTTGTAAGTTTTTCCTTCGAGCTTTTCAAAAAATTCATCGATACCGGTAAACTCTTTTGTTCCTTTGCGGATTAAGTTTACGATTTGCTGCGGTAAATCTTTAAATGGAATGGTTAACGGAATTTCATTAGCTTTTGCGTTCTGCACCAACTCGCGAAAATACTGGCTGAACTTTGGTGTGCGCCACGGAGCTATGGCTCCTTCCAGCAAAGTTAAATTGGGATTGGGAACCACAAGCTGCATATCAACGCCGATAACTTTGCTGAATCCCTGGCAAACCGGACACGCTCCGAACGGATTATTGAAAGAGAAAAATCTCGGTTCCGGTTCTTCGTAACGAATGCCGCAACACTCATAAAATTTGTTAAAGTCGGTTTGCTCATTCGTTTCGGCGTTGATGATTACAAGCCGGTCTTCACCTTCTTTAAATGTTGTTTCGATTGAATCGGCAAGTTTTTCGCGCAGATTTGCTGTTGAAATTTTCAGTCGTTCAACTACAACGCGAACATCTTTTTTTGATTTTGGATTGACGGCGGTTTCATTTAGATCGTACAATTCATTTTTATAATAGATTCGGAAGAATCCGCGCTTTTTAATCAGATCAATTTCTTCTTTAACGTTTCTTCCTTCGTGCGCGGTAAGTGGAAAAGCGAGATAGCATTTTGCCCCTTCGTTTAATGATGATAAAAATTCAACAACGCTGGTTGTGGTATCTTTCTTCACTTCCTTTCCGCAGTTAAAGCAAATTGTTTTACCGATTCGCGCAAAGAGCAGTCGAAGGTAATCATAAACTTCCGTGGTTGTGCCAACGGTAGAGCGGGTGTTTTTCGATCCGGTTTTTTGCTCGATTGCAACGGCGGGACTTATGCCGGTAATTAAATCAACATCAGGTTTATTTATCCGCTCTAAAAATTGTCGCGCATAAGAAGATAAACTTTCTACATACCGCCGCTGTCCTTCGGCATAAATTGTATCGAACACCAATGAAGATTTGCCGCTTCCACTTACACCGGTGAAGACAACAAGTTTATTGCTCGGAATTTCGAGATCCACATTTTTTAGATTATGTTGTCTTGCCCCTTTTACACGAATTATTTTTTCTGTCATACGCTCATTAATTTTTTTATAATCTTAACGGAAATATAATAAACTTTGCCTCGGCAATTTCTTGTGAAGGAGTTCAAAGTTAAATCAGCGTTTGTAAAAATTTTTACTCACGGGAAATTTTTATCACATTTTTCACTTTTAAGATGCAATCTCGTTTGTGCTCACATCACACGTAAAGGCGTTTCATTAAATTGTTGCTGTCTTTTTACGATAATAGTTGTAAAAAGAATTTGTAAGTCATGTTACGCAAAAATGTAATATGGTGTTAAATTCTGTAACGCAGACTTA
>JAVHOS010000163.1:0-3124 GCA_036170205.1 Ignavibacteriaceae bacterium
TATGTCTATCACGTAAAAGCCGAAGGCATTGGCGAACATATTGGCAAATTTGCGGTAATTAAATAAGGTGGAACTAACTATGAAAACATTAATAAAACTTATACTTCTTTTATTCATTGTTGTTGGAAACACCTTTTCTCAAACAGTTAAAGATGTTTCAAAAAAAGGAACGGTTGCAGCTCCTTTCCTTTCTATCAGCCAGGGCGCAAGAGCCACGGCTATGGGAAGCGCATTCGTTTCACTTTCTGATGATGCCAGTGCGATTTATTGGAACCCTGCCGGATTAGCAAAACTTCAAGGTTCAGGCGCAATGTTCGATAGAACCGCCTGGTTTGCAGATGTTAACTATAACTTCGTTTCCGGGTATGTTAATCTTGGCGGAATGGGAACCTTAGGATTAAGTTTTACCTCTTCCGAATATGGTGATATGAAAGTTACAACAATAACTCAGCCGGAAGGAACCGGAGAACTCTTCTCTGCTACTGATGCGGTTTTTGCAGTATCATATGCCGTGAACCTAACCGATAACTTTGCAATTGGTTTTACACCTAAAATTGTCTATCAATCAATTTGGAAAATGAACGCCACCGCAGTTGCTATAGACCTTGGCGTTCAATACGTTACTCCCTTTGATGGAATTGTTTTAGCGATGTCAATTTCTAATTTCGGCACTAAGATGAGACTCTCCGGAACATCAAACGGTGTTTTGCTTGATCTCGACCCAACAACATCGGGAAATAATGATAAAATTCCAGCCAATATTCAAACAGAAGATTGGGCGCTTCCGCTCAACTTTAGAGTTGGACTCGGTTATAGTTTCCACATCACCGATGAAAACAAAGTAACGGTTGCGCTTGATGCTTTACATCCGAGCGATAATTTTGAAAGTATCAACGTAGGCGCAGAATATGGTTATAATGATTTTCTCTTCCTCCGCGGAGGATATAAATCATTATTCCTCGATACATCTGAAGAATCTTTTGCTTTAGGTTTCGGTGTTAAACAAGCGCTCTTAAATAATCTTGCCGTCAAATTTGATTATGCATATCAGAATTTCGGCAGACTTACAAACATTCAGAAATTTACCATCGGCATAGTTTTTTAGATCATTTTCTTGAGGCGCACATAAAAAGTGCGCCTCACTTTTTTAAACATTTCTAACGGCTTTTTTATGAAAATCCAATGCCTATTCCTACTTCCGCTTGCATCTTTTTTTATCTTTGTTAATTCTGCTTCGGCAAAAAACTACAAAGGAGCTGAATACAGATCCAGGGAAGCGTTTACTTACGGAAGATTTGAAACAAGGATGAAACCCGCCGGTAAAGAGGGAATGCTCGCCTCGTTTTTTACTTATCACGAAATAACGAGTGTGTTGGACTGGAATGAAATTGATATCGAGATTTTAGGGCGCTACACAAACGATGTTCAATTCAATCCGATAACAAAAGGGCAGGTGAACCATGTCAGCCATTCATTAACCGCTTTTAATCCGGCGCTTGATTATCATGACTATGGTTTTGAGTGGACACCCGATTATGTCGCCTGGTTTATCGATGGAAAAGAAGTTCACCGCCAAACCGGCGCTCATATTCAATCTCTTGACCTCCCTCAAAAACTTATGATGAATGTATGGAATCCTGATCAACCCAACTGGGTTGGCGGATGGAGCGACAAAATTCTTCCCGCATTTTCTTATTACGACTGGGTTAAATATTCAGCTTACACACCCGGCACCGGCAATTACGGAACCAATAATAATTTTACCGTTTTATGGACGGACGAGTTGGATTCTTTCGACACTACACGCTGGGAAAAAGGTGTGCATACTTTCGGTGGCAACAACTGCGATTTTATTCAAGAGAATGTCATTTTTGAAAACGGGAAAATGATTCTTGCTTTAACTGATAATGTAACGTTAGGATACAAAGATATTAAAGGACCGGCTCCGTTATGGGCAAGAGCTGAGAAGAATAGGGTTACTCTCTTTTTTTCAGAAGAAATAAATCCCATAAATGGCTCGAACAAAGCGAACTATTCTATTCCGGGAATCACGGTTCAATCAGCAAAAGTTAAAGATGATTTTCGAACGGTAGAACTGACCACCCCGGATATTAATTTATTAAATTCTTATAACGTTATTGTGTTGAATCAAAAAGATAATTTTGGGAATACCGCATCTGCGGCTGCAATTACAATGCAGAACGCGCATCCGTTAGTGTTTCCGTTAAAAGTAAATATCGGTGGCGCTGCGATTGGGGATTTTTTTGCCGATCAAGAGTTTAGTGAAAAAGTAGAATACGGATTTCTTTCGGGCACGCCAAGACTTTACCCGCCTGATTTAGTTGTTGCAAACACCAACGGCGATTCGGTTTATACTTCTGAACGGAACGACTTTCCGGTTTACAAAGTTAGAGTTCCCAACGGTACTTATAAAGTTACTATGATGTTTGCAGAAAATTCTGTTACGATTCCAGGAAAAAGAGTTTTTGATCTGCTCGTTGAGAATAAAATGATTGAGGATAACCTTGATCTATTTTCAAAAGTTGGAGTAAATTCAGCTTATAAAATTACCGTTACTACAGAAGTGTTGGATGAAATGATCGACCTTTATTTTCAAGCTGAAGTTGGATTAAATCTTATTAACGGATTAATTGTTGAACAGATATCTGTTGGGGTAAATGATGAAGGTTTCTTGCAGCCCGAAAAATTTCAGATGGAACAAAATTATCCAAATCCTTTTAACGGGATGACGACTATAAAATTTTATTTACCTAAAAATGAACATGTGGATTTTCGGGTTTTCAATTTTTTGGGAGAAAATATTTTATCTAAAAATTTGGGAGAAATGGAAAAAGGAGCTCATCATCTCAACTGGCTTGCGGAAGATAATTTTAAAAATCTCCTCTCTTCCGGAATTTATTTCTACCAAATAAAAGGGAATGAAATATCCGGCACTAAAAAACTTGTCCTGTTAAAATAGAATTACGCTCCATAATCAAAATTTTAAAATCCTTTTCTCTCATAGTCCCAACGTCTTTTTCGCATCAATCCTTTTTGTAACATATCCGTAAATCAATAACGCTATTGCGGAAGTTGATCCGATTGCTGTAAAATAATACCAGAT
>JAVHOS010000164.1:0-3114 GCA_036170205.1 Ignavibacteriaceae bacterium
CTTTATCGCAGAATTATCCAAACCCATTCAACCCTGAAACAGTCATCAGTTATCAGTTGGCAGAAAACAGTAAAGTGAGTTTAAAAGTTTATGATGTTCTTGGGAATGAAGTCGCCGTTTTAATAAATGAAGAAAAACCTGCAGGGAAGTATCAAATTAATTTTAACACACACCGAACGACTAACAACCAACAACTCTCCAGCGGAGTCTATTTCTACCGTTTGCAAGCCGGTAATTTTGTTCAAACGAAGAAATTCATTTTAATGAAATGAGAAAAAAGGAAAAGGGTTCGCACTATCAGCGCGAACCTTTTATATAACTCGTCAATTGTTCAATCACAAATTCATCTTCATCAATAACGGCGCTCACTACATCGCCAATTGAGACAAGCCCTAAAAGTTTCCCATTTTCTTCAACCGGAAGATGACGAATATGTTTGGCGGTCATTATTGCCATGCATTCTTCAACGAGTGTTGAGGGGGTAACTTTTACAACATCCTCCGTCATAATTTCACTTACGGAAGTCTCTTTGCTGAGTTTTCCTTTTAGAATAACTTTTCGTGCATAATCGCGTTCGGAAAGAATTCCGGCAACTTTTCCTTCGGTAAGAACTAATAACGCTCCTACATCAGCATCCGCCATAAGTTTTAAAGCATCGTACATAGTGGCGTCGGGAGAAATCGAGAAAACTCCGTTTCCTTTTTTTGCAAGAATTTGTTGAACCGTTTTCATATTGCCTCTTGATTTAGTGAGAGAAACGAATCTTTACTTGGCTTAATATAACGAAAAAACTAAAAGAGTGTCAACTGATTTTTTAGAAAAGATTTAGGCGATTTGTGAAAGGAGGATCTCTTTAAAAGCGTTTGTTCCGATCTCGATTACATCATCGCCCGGCAAAAATTGCGGATTGTGCAACCCGTACTGTTCGCCGGTGGAAGTGCCAAGCCAAAACATGAATGATGGATACTGCTGTGAAATATAGCCGAAATCCTCTCCGGTCAGTTTATAACCACAATCAAGAAAAGTGAATTTTTCTGCTAAGATTTTTGAAAGATTTCCGTAGAGCGAATCGTTAACAATAACTTCAGGATAATGCGCACCTTTTGTTACGTTGATTTTAACATCGGTAATTTGTTGAATTCCACTCGCAATCTTTCTAAATCGAGAAGCAATTTCATCCGTTCCTTTCATGGTTAAAGCTCGTACGGTTCCTTCCAACTTTGCGCTGCCGGGAACAATATTCCGCACACTTCCTGAAGTGATTTTACCAAAACCAAACATCGTTGCATCGTTAATTGCTTTAGGAATTTTATCAATCGCATCGAGGAAAAGCCGTACGGCATTAAATGCATTTTTACCATTTTGCGGAAAAGCGACATGCGAACTTTTGCCATGAAAATCAACATCAATCTCTAAAGCGGAAGCAAAGAGAACTCCATTGGTGCTTGCGATTGTTCCTTTCGGAAATTCATCGGTAACGTGGAGAGCAAAAGCTTTTTCAACTTTGAATTGATTAAAAACTCCGGTAGCAAAAAATTTCATCGCGCCGCCGCCGCTTTCTTCCGCCGGTTGAAAAAGGAAAAGGATATTTTGATTTACGTTTTCACTTGCAGTAAATTCAACTAAACCGAAAAGGATTGAAGTGTGCACATCGTGTCCGCAAGCGTGCATGCAATCATTTTTTGATTTAAAATCAAAAGTTGTTTCTTCGTTAATGGGAAGCGCATCAATGTCGGCGCGGAATAAAAGGTAATTTCCGTCATTTACTTTATACTCAACCAATACGCCGGTTTGCATCGGAGTATGAATGGTAAACCGTTTATCGAATTTGGGCAAAGCGGAAACTGCATCAATAATTAATTTCGTTGTCTGAAATTCCTGATATGCAAGTTCCGGATTCTGATGCAGCAAATGACGGAGTTCAATTGGACTTATCGGCAAAAAATTTTCTTCCTATAAATCGAAAGCTTTTGTAAGTGATTCAACCGCTTTTTGTTTGAATGAAGTTTCCATCAAACATGAAATTTTTATTTCAGAAGTTGTGACAAGTTTGATCGGAATTTGCTGAAGCGCTCCGAAAAACTTTGAGGCGACACCGCTGCTGGAACGCATTCCAACGCCAACGATAGATAATTTACTATAACCGGGATGATAAGAGATATTCCATTTTTCCAAATCTTTTAACGAATGGTGCAGCGCGGTTTCAACATCTTCTTTGCTCTCGTCAACAATGGAAAATGAAACGGTTAAACTGGCTTCATCATCAATCACCGAGATCATGTCAACGTTCAAACCTTCTTCCGCAACGTTATGAAAAATTTTGTGGGTCAACGTGTAATCTTCCGGCAAGTGCGAAAGCGTAACTTGCGTTTGATTATCCATAACACTCAATCCGGTTACAACCGGTTGTTCTATATTTTCTTTCACGATATAACTTCCTTCTTCTTCTGAAAATGTTGCTGCGCAATAAAGCGTAATATCAAATTTTTTAGCTATTTCAACCGAGCGGCTGTGGAGCACTTTAGCGCCAAGTGAAGCCATCTCAAGCATTTCATCATACGTAACATATTTAAGTTTTTTAGCAGTTGGGTGCAGTCGCGGATCGCAAGTGTAAATGCCGTTAACGTCGCTGTAGATTTCGCAAGGAGCGTGTAAAGCTGCCGCAAGTGCAACTGCGGAAGTGTCAGAGCCGCCGCGTCCGAGCGTTGTTAAATCGCCTTCTTCATTAACTCCTTGGAATCCGGCGATGGTGATTACATCATATTCTTCAAGCAGATCAAAAATCTTTTGCGATTTTATATTTTTAATTCTTGCTTCATTAAAATCTCCGGTGGTCATAATTTCAGCTTGAAAAGCGTTAAGCGATTTACTTTTTATTTTTACTTCATTCAACGCAATAGCCAAAAGCGAAATTGATATTTGCTCGCCGGTTGTTAAGAGCATATCCAATTCTCTCGGTTCCGGTTTAGTTGAAATTTCTTTCGCAAGTTTAAGTAAATTGTCGGTGGTTTTTCCCATAGCGGAAACCACGACGATGAGTTTATTTCCTTGCAGAACGCGCTTCCGAATTTTTTCAGCAATCCGTTTTATTTTATCAGTATCGGCAACCGAACT
>JAVHOS010000165.1:0-14874 GCA_036170205.1 Ignavibacteriaceae bacterium
GGGGATATTTTATTTTAATCCAAATGACAAAAGAATCTTTGTCCCTAAAAAAATTGAATGGTTAGGTTGGACTTTAAATTTTGCACAACCTTTTTCAATAATTATTATTAGTGGGATTGTTATCTTAATTGTTATGACACTACTCTTCGCTTCAACGACAAAGTTTTAATTCACTTTAGAACAGTCATGAGAGAATTTCATGTTTCAGCAATCACAACTTGCACTAACCCAAAAGTTAAATTGTACCTTTCAACGGTTTTGAATCCAGCATTATAAAATAATTTTACAAGATCAATCGTCTTATCAAATTCCTCAACTGAATCCGGTAAATAGGTGTATGCTTTTTTATCTTTTGATACTAACCTCCCGATCACCGGTAAAATAAACTTAAAGTACAGACGATAGAGAATCTTTATGAGTGGATTTGTCGGCATCATGAATTCAAGGATGGTTGCTTTTCCATTTTCAGTTAAGGCGGAGTGAAATGATGAAAATGCTTCCGGAATGTCGTAAAAATTTCTCACTCCAAATGCAACCGTTATGTTAGTTATTGTTGCGGCTTTAAGCGGAAGTTTTTCAGCTTCCATTTGAAGATTTCTTCCAACAATCCAATCACTTTTTTTGTTGAAGAGGCGAAGCATGTTAAAAGAAAAATCAGCGCCGAAAATTTTTTGCACACCAAATTTTTTTGCTTCAATTGCAAAGTCACCGGTTCCGCACGCAACATCCAATAGAACCGCATCTTTATTGAGCTTAGTCAGTTTCAAAGCTTTCTTCCGCCAGTAAACATCTACGCCGGCGCTGAGAAAATGATTGAGAAAATCGTAGCGATACGCAATCGCATCGAACATCTGTTTTACTTGAGTTTTTTTGTCATGCATGTTTTACTGTAAAATTTCTTTGTTGAATAACTTCTGCCACCAATTAAAAAGTTTTTTCCCGGACCAGAGAGAAAAAAGCATGCACAAAAGTCCGCCGGGAAGATCAACGACATAATGGTAGCGTAAATAAACGGTGGAAAAGATGAGAAGACTTCCGCAAACAACTAAAAACCATTTTGCCTTGCTGTTGAATTTCACCGACAAATACATCACAATGGCGGTCATCATCGTATGTCCGCTCGGGAACACATCTCTCTGAACAAGTAGTTGAGGATTGAGAGTTCCCGCAGGAATGGATTCTCCTGAATTGATAATTTCACGCAAAAAGTTTGTAAGAAAAATTCCCGGGAGTTCCAGATTAGTTGCCGCAAAGTTATGCAGCGTAAACCGCGGTCCGATTGCCGGAAGAAAAAAATATCCGATGTACGAAACAAAGAATCCGTAGATCACTGCAAAAATTGCGTAATCGGTTTCCAAATATTTTTTATTCAAGTAAAGAGAAACCGCAAGGATCATCGGCAGAAAATAAAATGTTGCATAGACGATTTGTAAAAATTCTGTTAGCAGCGGAAATGCAATTTTGTGTAAAACTACAGTTGGATCAGCACCAAACATCCAGTGGTCAATTTTGATGAGTAAATAATCATAATCCACGTGCCGTATCGGCTTGATCATCAAATACAATTCTTTGAAGGTGATAAAAATTAGCGGAACCGGATACCAATAGTGAACAATTTTTGAAAGTTTTGTTTGGCTGTTTCCATTCCACTTTGCAGTTGCAGCAACAAGATTAACCACAACTATATTCATCGGAATGAGCAAATACCATTCTTTTACGTTTCCCGAAAAAACTAAATTTACTATCGTGAGGAAGAGATAAAAGATAACGACAACAAAATCGGTCGCCGAAAAATTCTTGGAATAATTTTTAACGAATGAGATCAATACGTTTAATTTCCTACCATGCTGTGAGAAAGATTTGCAAGAGTCATAAAGTCATTAACCGAAAGTGTTTCCGCCCGTTGAATCGGGTCTATGCCGCACTTTTTTAGATCGAGTGTTTCAAATATAGTATCGGCAAAACAATTTTTTAATGTTTTTCTTCTTTTAGAAAATGCCGCTTTGATCAGTTTAAGATAAAGCTTATCATCTGCAATCGGCGCTTCTTCAATTAAGTTGAATCTCATAACCGCTGAAAAAACTTTTGGCTTGGGATAGAAAACATTAGGCGAAACTTTAAACAATAATTCCGGTTTTGTGTACGCGTTAACATATGCGGATAGAATTCCGTACTCTTTTGAATTTGGTATTGAAAGTATCCGCTTCGCAACTTCCAATTGCATCATCAAAACGGCATCGGCAACAAATTTTCTTGATTCAATCAATTTAAAAAGTATAGGCGAAGTAATATTATAGGGAATATTTCCGACGATCCTTACTTTCTTTCCGGCTGCTTCGGAAATGGTTCTTAAATCGAATTTTAGAAAATCATGGTGAATTGTTTGAATGGCAGGAAAACGGTTTTGTAAATCTTCAATTACACGGGAATCTATTTCAACGGCAAATACATTTTTACATTTTTCAGCTAAAAATTCCGTTAACGCGCCGGTTCCGGGACCGATTTCAACAACAAAATCCTCCTCCAAAATATTCATTTCTTCAGCAATTTTGCGAAGAATATTCTTATCCTTCAGATAATTTTGTCCAAATTTTTTTAACGGTTTAAATTTTCTGTTGGTATTTTGAAACTCTTGTTGCATATTTTCAATAACTAATATTATCTTTACGAAAAACATTTGCAAAGATACTAAATAGGAGTCTCATTTCGTTATGAAAGAAAAGGGAATACAGATGAAAGAATACGTGATCAGCATAGACATGGGCGGAACAAAAATTCTTGCCGCACTAATAAACAGCAAAGACGGGATCCATACAAGAATTAAAAAAGCCACAAAAACAAAAAACGGAAACACAAACTTTGTTAAAGCGCTTTGGGGAATTACAACCGAAGTAATGCTTGAAGCCGGTGTTACAGAAAAAAATGTTAAAGCTATTTGCCTTGGAATTCCGGGTTCAGTAAACCCGATTACAGGAAGAATTGGCATCGCGCCAAATTTGAACATTAAAAATTTAAATATCAAAGAACAACTTCAGCAGTTTACTTCAATACCGGTGCTTATCGAAAATGATGTAAACTTAGCTGCGCTTGGTATTAAACACTTTGGACTTGGAAAAGATGTCGAAGATATGCTGGTTGTTTTTGTTGGTACCGGAATTGGCGGTGGAATAATTTTTAAAGGAAATATGCACCGGGGCGCAAGCTTTACCGCTGGAGAAATCGGACACATGATCATTCAACCAAACGGTCCATTGTGCGGATGCGGACAAAAAGGCTGCTTTGAAGCATTAGCAAGCAGAACGGCTATTGTACGGGATATTACCAAACAAGTTAAACTTGGTAAAAGAAGTTTGCTTGCTAAGTTGTTAAAAGAAAAAGTTCCGATTAAAAGTAAAGCAATTTCAAACGCACTAAAAAAGAATGATGCTGTAACTGTAAAAACGGTAACGAATGCGGCGGTTGTAATAGGAAAAACTTTAGCCAATATTAACAATCTTCTTAATCTTCAAATGATAGTTCTTGGCGGCGGAGTAATGGAAGCTGCGGCTGATTTTATGACCCCGATTATTAAAAAATCTTTTAAAGAAAATTCATTAAAAGATGCAGGTAAGGCGGTTAAGATTTATGCCGCAAAGCTTGGCGATGAAGCAGCCCTGTACGGAGGTATTGCACTTGCGGAAGAATTTTTAGGAATAAAAGTGTAACATTAACACATAAATTTTGTTGGCTGAACGGAACAAAAATTAGGAAGGAATCTGGCTTTCAAACTTTCGTTCAATTTCCAACAAGTTGTGATTTAACTTTTCCCAGCGATTTAATTTTTGCTGAAGATTTTCTTTTGTAAGATTATAATCCGATTGTGTTTGCTTTAGGCGTTGCACGTTGGAATAAATTTTCTCGTTGATCAAATCAGCTTCATAATTTTTTTCATCATTCTCGAGTATTTCAATTTCTTTTTCGAGATTATTAATTTCTTTCAAAAGATCTTTGGTTTCCAAAAACTTTTTCTGCCGGATTTCAGCTTCAAATCTTTTTAAATTTTTTCTTGTCAGATTTTGTGAGTCGGACTTTGAGACTGGTTTCTGTTCTTCATTTTTTAAAGATTCTTCTCTTTTCGATAAGTAATAATCAATACCATCCAAAAATACTTTAAAGGAATTACGTTTAATTTCTATCACCTTATTTACTATCGGACGAAGGAAATCAACATCATGCGAAACCAGAATTAATGAACCGTTGAAAGCCGTTAACGCTTGTTGCAGCACTTCCTTGGAAGAAATATCAAGATGGTTTGTCGGCTCATCAAGCACAATCAAGTTTGCTTTAGTTAGTAGAATTTTTGTAAGAGCAACCCGGCTTTTTTCTCCGCCGGAAAGGACTCCGATTTTTTTAAAGACATCATCTCCACTGAATAGAAAACAACCAAGCAAAGAGCGTAATTGTCCGATTGTTTTTCCTTCTGCAATTCCTTCAACAGTTTCAAGAATATCAAGCTCGGGATCGAGAACATCGGCAACATCCTGCGCGTAATAAGCTATTGAGGTGTTGTGTCCGATAATTCTTTCACCGCTTTCAAGTGAAACTTTATCAGCAATAATTTTTGCAAGTGTGGTCTTCCCCGCGCCGTTTGGACCAACGAGCGCAATTTTTTCACCGCGTTCGATTGTAAAATCTAAATTCCGGAAAATCTTTTTTTCACCGTACGATTTACACAACTGCTTTAACTCGATGTTAATTCTTCCGCTTTGCGGCGGCTCCGGGAATCGAATGGTTATATCATCTTTGGTGTCGGGGAGTTCTATCAGTTCAACTTTTTCTAATTGTTTTATTCTGCTTTGTACTTGCTTTGCTTTTGTTGCTTTGTAGCGGAAACGCTCTATAAAATTTTCAGTTTCTTTTATTTTTTTTTGCTGAAGCAGGTACTGTTGTTCAAGCATTCCTTTTCGTTCTTCGGCGTATTTCAGATATGCGTCATACTTTCCGTTGAACGGAGTAATCTTTCCCAAAAATATTTCAAGGGTTTTATTCGTTACCTCATTCACAAAATGTTTATCGTGGGAAACAAGCAGCAAGGCTCCTTTGTAACTCTTCAAAAAACTGATGAGCCACTCCAATGAATCTAAATCAAGGTGATTTGTCGGTTCGTCCATCAAGAGAACATCATTTTGAGAGATGAGAATTTTTGCAAGCGCAATCCTCATTTGCCAGCCGCCGGAAAGTTCATCGGTCATTCTTGAAAAATCAGATTCTTCAAATCCGAGTCCGGTTAAAATTTTCTCCGTTCTCGCATTTGCGGTATAGCTGTCTAACTCTTCAAGTTTATGATGCACTTCTCCAAGTTGATTTACAAGGTCGTTCTGCTCCTCACCGCTTAAAGAAGGATTGGAAAGAAGCGAGGTGATCTCATGTTCTTTTTCCTGGAGAAATTTAATATCGGTAAGTGCGGAGGCTGCTTCTTCGACCAGCGTTTTTCCTTTGTGGAGGATATTTTCTTGCGGAAGATATCCGAGCGAAATTCTTTTTTGTTTTGCCACAGCTCCGTTTTCCGGCGGCAGCGTTCCGTAAATAATTTTTAGAAGAGAAGATTTCCCGGTTCCGTTTGCGCCAACAAGAGAGATTTTATCTCCGGCGTTTATCTTATAGGAAATATTTTTGAAAAGATAATTTCCGCCAAACTGTAACGAAATATTTTGGAGATCGATCATTAAATTTTATTTTCTGATGATAGCAACTTTTCCGGTTGCAACAGAATTCCCTTCTTTGTCATAAGCTACAATAAGATAAACTCCACTATTAACAAATTTACCGTCGTTATTTTTCCCATCCCAAAATGCAATTCTTCCGCCGGGAGAACTGAATTCACGTATCAAATTACCGGAGATGGAAAGTATTTTTATGTCACTATCTTTTACCAACCCGTCAATTGTTAAAAGAGAAGCGGCGCCACCGATTAAGAAAGGGCTTGGTGCGGTTTCGATCGAAGTGAAAGATGTGTTTGGAGCCAGCGCCGTAGTGTAGAATGCAGTTAAACCGCCATCCACGGCAGCATAAACGATTCCATTTTTTTCATCTACGGCTAAAGATTTTATTTGATCTGCGAGGAGCGGACTATTTTTGCTATCGAACGTTTCTAATAATGAGGTTCCATCGGATGATGTAACGATCAATCCTTGATTTGTTCCAACCCATTTTCTATTAATTGCATCTACTGCAAGACAATTAATCGCTTGTTGGCGCAAACTAAAGACAGAAGTTATTTTAAGCGCAGATGATGAAGCGCTTAAAATAGCGTTTGGATTTGAAATTATATTAACGCCAGCGCTTGTTCCCACCCATAATTCTCCTCGTTTGTCAAGAGCTAAACATGAAACAGAACTGCTGTTCAATCCTGCAACATAACCGGATTTATCATCCGAGGAGATGGAGAGAGAAGAATTTTCATTGAAGTAATAAAGTCCCGATTTATTCGGATTGGATGTAGTAAACCATTTTGTATCGTACTGATCAATTAATAGTTTTCTGTACTGATCAACAGTAGGATCAGGAAGATTTTCAAAAAGATACCACGTGCTATCGGTTGTTAAAACACTTAAAATTTTTTTATCCGCTGCATCAAGATTCAAGCTCCATAAATTATTTTTTGAATCGGTTTTCATATCGGTGATAACCAGGTAAGTAGGATCCTTTTTTGTCCCGATCATCGGAGTGTTATCAACAATAAATGTCTGAAAGGTTGAATCGTTTTTTACTCTTACAAATCCTCTTCCCCAACTTGCGAAATAAACGTAGTTATCGGAACCCGCTGAGACATTGTGAAAAGCATTTGAAAGCAACGGTGCAGAGCTCATGTTAAAAGTTTTCCATACGGCTCTATCAAATTTAAAAAAACCGACACCTCCTTTTTCTTCTCCTGTTGCCACCCAAAGAATATTTTGCTGATCTACCGCCATATTAAAAAATTTATTTTCGGAAGGTCCGTTAGGAGAAAGTTTAATTGAAGCACCACTATCTTTTTTATCAAACAACCGCGTTGCATTATCGTAAGTCAAAAGAAATTTTCCTTCTTTGCAATAAGGCATTTTATTCGCACCTACCAACACGATAGATTCGTATCGATTTTTTAAACCATTTGTATAATAATAAACGAGCCCGTCCGATAAAATAAATATCGAATCACTCGTAGTTTGAAAATCTTGAATGTGTCCGATTGGAAAATCGGTAAGAAAATTTTGCCAGGCGTTTATGGTGAATATCGAAAAACCAACCGCAGTAAGAACGAAAACTGAATCTTTGTACGACCCTATTTTAATTATCGTATTTGAGTTCAATCCGTTGGCTGTAGTGTAATTATCCCATGATTCCGGGGCGACCAAATTGGTAGTTCCCGCTTTTTGCACTGCCATTCCGGAGTTGGTTGCAGCGTAAATAATATTATTTTTTTTAAAGCTGTAGTTCACTTCTATATTTGAGGCGAAATTCCCGAATTTAAAATAAGTATCATAAAATCCATACGTTATTGTATTGACTAACGAGAGTCCGAAAGAAGTTGAAACGAATGCTGTATCTCCATAAATCGAAATTGAATTAATTCTTTTTTCAGTCCGCTCAGAATTATAAACATCAAAAATATTTTTAAAGACTTTGGTCGCCGGGTTATAAACATCGATCTTTCCGTTTTGAGACCCCATCCAAATATTGCCGGAGGAATCTTTTGCTATTGCTGTTATTGGCGATCCGTTCACTCCCTCAGTTTTGGTAAATGTTTGGAATGAAGAATCTTTAAAATTGTAATGGAATGCGCCGCCGTCCGTTCCAGCCCAGATTCCCTTAGCATCGACGATTGCCGATGAAACGTTACTTAAACTGGAATAATTCTGCCAACCACGGTTGGTTTGTGCGTTGAATTGAAAACCGCAAACGAATAAGATGAGAATGATTTTTTTGTAATTCATATTTAACCGTTAATTTTTTGAAATTTACCCTTCGAAAAGAAAACGTAGAGCCTTCCTTTTCCAGGTTTTACGGAAAACGACAACTGATTGCCGGTCTTTAAATCAAAATTAAGATTTTTTTTGTTATCAAAAAGTAGAAAATAATTGTCCTTGTTATGTGTAAGAATAATATTTCCATTTTTATCTGATTTGGCTCCAACGGCTTCATCCCAACTCGTAAAATATGATTTGCTGAGAACCGAGATGCTCAAATTATTTTTTAAATAGTAATGAGCGAGTTTTTCAAATTGAAGCTGATAAACCGGAACATCGCCAACTTTTGCCGGAATTGTTAAAAAAATGATGTCTGAATATTCATTTGATGAACATTCATTTCTTAATTTTTCAAGAGCAATACCTGCTCTTTTCGAAACATCCAACCAGGTAATTTCCTTTTGCACCAAACTAAACGAATAAATCGAAAATAAAAAAAAGAGAAAAATATAACTGACAATTTTTCTCTGCTTAAGCGAAGTGAGAGTTAACCAGCTAATTAGCAGTACAAATCCCGTTGAAGGTAAATAAAGATACCAACGCATGAACAATCGGCTTGCTGGTAAAATTGTGAGAATAACGAAGAGTAACAAAAACCAGAAAAATTTATTGGATTTTTTTTTGTAGAGGATGAAAGAGAATCCGAGAAGTCCCATTCCACCTAAGAGAAAAGTAATCGCTCGATAAGAAACCAGCAATTGCTGTATTTCGCGCGGTGAAAAAGGGAAGAGAAGAAATCCTCCGAAGAAAAAATAATTTTTGATAATGGTGAACAATCCCGCGCTGCTGTGGGCGTCTTGTGCCGTAAAAACGTTGTTATCAAAAATTATAAATCGAAGCAAAAGAAATCCGATTAAGACGAGAAAATAAATTCCCGACTTCTTTACAGATGATTTGAAGGTAGTTCTGTTCTCATTCAGAAAAAAATCAGCAATGAAAATTACCAACGGAAAACTGAAAGCTGCTTCTTTTGAAAGCATTGCCAGAATAAAAAACACGATTGATGCAATGGTGACTTGATAATTTTTGAGAAAGCTTATTAAGCCTAAAAGATAAAGTCCCAACAGCAGTCGATCAAATAAAGCAGTATGCCAGAGCAGCGCATAATCGTTTCCAGGGAAAACTAAAAAGAGCAATGCAGCTACGTAAGGAAGTATTGCACTATTAATTTTTTTTGAAATGATTTTCGCAAATTTGAAAAAAATAATCGCATTGATGATATGAAGAATTACATTAAAGAAACGGTAGAAAAAAGGATTGTCTCCGGCGAATAAAGTTAGTACACCTGAAACAAAATTACCAAGCGGTCGGTAATAAAACCCGTCATATGCTTTCTTATCGAATAAACCCATAAGTTGGGCGAAATTAAAGATTGTGTTTCGTTTGATGAAAGCTACTTCATCGCTGATAAAGGGGATTTGTAAAGACGGGGCAAAGAGTAAAATTCCGGCAAACATAAGAAAGAAAAAAAAGAGATAATCTTTTTTGAGATCACTTATGTTTTTTAGACGTTGATAAAACCCCGTATTAACTACAATATCAACAGGCAAAACTTATAGACTTTTTAATATGTTTGCCATTTCAATTGCGGTTAGAGCGGCATCCCAGCCTTTGTTTCCGGCTTTTGTTCCGGCGCGTTCAATAGCTTGTTCAATTGTATCGGTTGTTAACACGCCAAAAGAAACGGGAACTCCATATTTAAGTGAAACAGAAGCGATGCCTTTACTCACTTCACTTGAAATAAAGTCAAAGTGCGGAGTCGCTCCGCGGATCACTGTTCCCAGACAAATAATTGCATCATATTTTTTTTGTTCGGCAAGTTTTGCGGCGGCAAGAGGAATTTCAAAAGAACCGGGCACTTTAACTGAAGTAATATTTTTATCATCACCACCATGGCGCAGCAAACAATCAACGGCGCCTTCAAAAAGTTTTGTAGTTATGAAATCGTTGAAACGGCTTACGACGATGCCGATCTGTAAATCTTTTGCTGAAAGGTTTCCTTCGATAGTTTTCATGCTTAATCTCTTTTTGTTAAAAGTTGTAGTTCAAAAATATCTTATTACGAGTAATTAAAAAAGGATGTTTAATAATTAGCTGTCCGCTTTTCGAGGGATTTTCTTTTCATCGATTCAAACGTTCCTACCGGCGTATAAAATTTTCCGATATTATTTATATCCGAGCGTGTGCCGCCATGGAAATCAGAACCGCCGGTACCGTAGAGAAAATAATTGTTTGTTATGCCTTCGTAATATTTCATCTGCTCGGTAGAATGAGCAGGATGATAAATTTCAAATCCATCGATGTCGGCTTTAATCAAGTTTCCTATTGTCTCTTCGGGCAGCGCACCGGGATGAGCAAGAACAGCTATTCCACCGGCATCATGAATAATGTTAATTACATTCTGAGGGGAGACATAATATTTCTTTTCGTATGCGGGAGAATTGTTCCCTAAAAATTTTTGAAACGCTTCAGAGAAAGATTTTACAATTCCTAACTTTACTAAAACATCGGCAATGTGCGGTCTGCCCACAACAGAAGTTTCTGAAAGCGAAAGAACATCATCGATGGTGATCTGGATTCCGAAGTCGTTTAATTTTTTGATAATCCGTTCGGCTCTTTTAATTCTTTCAGATTTAAAGAGTGAAAGATATTTTTTGAATTCCTCATTTTCTATATCTACAAAATAACCGAGAATATGTAAATCCCGCTCGCCTTCCAGAGCGCTTAATTCGACCCCGGGAATAATCGTTATCCCGAAATTTTTTGCTAACGAAGCTGCTGAAGGAATTGCATCAACCGTATCGTGATCTGTTATCGATAATACCGAAATATTTTTTTCGCTTACTTTTTCGAGAAGTTCTTGAGGTGTAAAATACCCGTCTGAAAATTTCGTGTGTGAATGAAGATCTATTTTAGGGGGCATTTTTTGTTTTGTCAGTTAAACATTTCTTTAAATTTTTCGTAATTAATAATTCTAAGTTTTGTTCCTTCAAGTTCAATAAGTCCCTTTTTGGCAAAGGTGTGTAGCGTGCGAGAAATAGTTTCCCGCGAGGTGCCTGCCATGTTTGCCAGATCATGCTGGAAGGGGAGTTTATCAATTTCAACGATACCTTGTTTTATTTTTCCGATATCGTCTGCAAGTTGAAGAATAACAGTAGCTACTTTGCCTTCTGCATCTTTTAAGGAGAGAGATTTAATTTTCATGTCTGCACCGCGGAGACGCTTCGTAAGTTCTTGTAGAAGAGAAATCGAAACTTCGGGATGGTTATAAAGCAAATCAAGAAAATCACTTCTTTGAATCAGGAACAATTCGGTATCGTCAATAGCAGTTACATTAGCGGAACGATTCTGTCCATCGAGGATTGCCATTTCTCCAAAAAAATCGGAATCACCAAGAATGGTAAGAATTACTTCTCTTCCGTCATCGCTTGTACGCGAAACTTTTACTTTTCCGTTTACAATAACAAATAGCGCAGAACCGGTTTCGTTCTCAAGGAGTATTACCGAATCTTTCTCAAACTTCCGAAAGTTTCCGAGATCGGCAATTTTATCTAACGTGCTTTGATCCAAATCCGTAAAAATGGGGACGTACTTAAGAAAATCATCTTTTGCCATATCATTTCCTATTATTTTGAATTTTCTACCTTGAATATACTTTCAACCTAAACGAAAATCAATACAAACCTAAGAAATAATCTCCTCATTTAATTGATATTATTTTCAATCTTAGCTAAATTTACCATGTAACTTATTTAAAATTTGAATCAAGGAGATCATTATGGCAATTAAAGTTGGAATTAACGGATTCGGAAGAATCGGAAGATTGGTTTTTGCTGCATTAGTAAATAAAGGCTTGCTCGGCAAAGAAATTGATGTTGTAGCTGTTGTGGATGTTACCACCGATGCAAAATATTTTGCTTATCAATTAAAATACGATTCGGTTCATGGACAATTTAAAGGAACGATCACTACCGAAAAAAGCAGCCCGGCAGCCGAGGCAGACGATGTGCTTGTTATAAACGGAAATAAAGTTCGTTGCGTTTTAGCTACCAAAGACCCGAGCCAATTGCCCTGGAAAGAATTAGGCGTTGATTTTGTAGTTGAATCAACCGGCTTATTCACAGACTCTGAAAAAGCAAAAGGACATTTAGCTGCAGGTGCAAAAAAAGTAATTATTTCAGCTCCCGGCAAAGGTGATGTTAAAACTATTGTTATCGGTGTAAATGACGGCGAATATGATGCCGCTAAACACAATATCATTTCCAACGCTTCTTGCACAACAAACTGTTTAGCGCCTGTTGTTTATGTATTGTTGAAAGAAGGAATCGGAATTGAAACCGGTTTAATGACCACAATTCACTCTTACACAGCAACTCAAAAAACAGTTGACGGTCCTTCCAAAAAAGATTGGCGAGGCGGACGCGCTGCTGCAATTAACATTATTCCATCATCTACCGGCGCTGCTAAGGCGGTTGGCGAAGTCCTTCCTGAAACTAAAGGAAAATTAACCGGAATGTCCTTCCGCGTTCCTACTGCTGATGTTTCTGTGGTTGATTTAACGTTCAGCGCAAAACGTGATACTTCGATTGAAGAAATTGACGGGTTGATGAAGAAAGCTTCCGAAACTTATTTAAATGGAATTCTCGGTTACGCAAACGAGGAAGTCGTTTCAACAGATTTTATTCACGATCAACGTTCGTCTATTTATGATTCTCTTGCAACCACCCAGAATAATCTTAAAGGCGAAAAGAGATTCTTTAAGATCGTTTCTTGGTATGACAACGAATGGGGCTATTCAAACCGTTGCGTTGAATTGTTGTTAAAAATAGCAAAATAAATTTGTTATCCTTTTCTCCCTCCTCTTTTTTAAGAGGAGGGAAGAAGGTAATCCATCTTGACGAGATAGGGTGAAAATTGATTTCAGAACAACGATTAACGATTTAAGAACTACGAAGGAAGAAACTTCACAAATCAAAAATCGTTGATCATTATTCTTAAATCCATTTAAGATTTTACTGATAAATTTCTAATAATTTCCCTTTTCAATTTCCTTTTTCTTCGCGTTTAACGCGTTTCCTTTTTTCATCAAGGCGATAGCTTCTTCCTCATCGTCTGCTTTTTCAAGGAGCAGATGGTTTTGAGCAATTTCTTTTTCGAGATGAAAGAGCTTAAATGATTTTATCAAATCATTAGCATATTTAAGAATTCGCTTTTCTTTGTTCTCAGGTTTCCGCTGTTCCCAAAGATCACTGATGAGATATTTATCAAAAGTTATTTCAAGCAGATATTTCTGGAGTTTTTCATCTCCGAGGTGTTCGAGTAATCTGCTGATCTCTAGCGATTCGTCGTTTAGTAAGGCATCGTAAACCAACTGCGCCAATGTTTTATGATACGGGATCTGAAATTCATCCGGGTCAATTTGATCGAGCAGATACCGGGTAATTTGTTCGTATCCTTCAAAGAGAAGAACGATAATTTCCTGTTCATTTCTAAATTCAGCCGGTGGCATTTTTATTTCAACTGCCTCGGCAACTTCTTTCAGAAGAATTTTTTCTTTTTGATTTTGCTCCTGTTTAGCAAATTTATTTGTTCCTGCAATAGCTTTCTCAAGTTCGGCTTCGAGGAGTTTTTCTCGCAAACCGAATTTTTCCGCGATTGATTTTATAAGAAAACTTCTTTTCAATTCGTCATTCAGCAAAGCGACCGGTTTTACAAGTTCGCGTATTGCTTCGGCAGATTTAGCAGCGTCGTTAAAATATCCTTGTTCTTCAAAAATTCTCGATTGATATTCTAAAAAATTTACTGCACGGGAAATAATATCAAGAAAAGCTTCGCTCCCGTTTTTCTGTACATAAGAATCGGGGTCTTCTCCTTTTGGAAGAGTAGCAATTTTAATGTTCATGTTCTGTTTCAAAAGAATTTCGATACTTCGCATCGAGGCTTTAACACCGGCAGTATCTGCATCAAAAAGAAGAACGGTATTTTTTGTGTAGCGGGAAAGAAGTTGGACTTGTTCATCGGTAAATGCCGTGCCGGAAACCGCAACAACATTTTTTACGCCGTGTTGATGCAGTGAAATTAAATCCATGTAACCCTCAACCACAATCGCCAAATCCTGGCGGCGGATATCATCTTTCCCGTGTGAAAGTCCGTAGAGCGTTCTTCCTTTATGATAGACCTTTGACTCCGGCGAGTTTAAATATTTTGCAGCGCCTTCGCGGGTATCAAAAATTCTTCCTCCAAAACCGATCACTCTTCCGTTGGGAGAAAAAATCGGGAAGATCATTCTTCCGGCAAATTTGTCGTACAATTTTCCTTTATCTGATTTACCAATTACTCCAAGTTCTAACGCCTTTTCAAGATCAATATGATTTTTGTTTAAATAATTTACCGTCGAATCCCAATGATCCGGGCAGTAGCCAAGACCGAATGCGTTCAATGTTTGCCGTTTAATTTTCCGGTCTTCAAAATATTTACGGGCGATGTTTCCTTCCTCTTCCTTTAAAAGATTATCGCTGAAAAACTTTGCAACCGAAGCGTTAATGTCATAGAGAATTTCCGTTTCACTCTGTTCCGCTTCGCTTCGCTGGTTCTCATATTCGATTGTTATTCCAAGGTCTGCAGCAATTTCCTGCACCGACTCCACAAAGGAAATCTTTTTATATTCCATTAAAAATTTAAACACATTTCCGCCGGAATGACAGCCGAAACAATGAAAGATTTGTTTGTCTTGACTAACGGTAAAAGATGGAGTTTTCTCGTTGTGGAAAGGGCAGAGTCCGATGAAATTATTTCCCCGCTTGCGTAGCTGTACGTGCGAAGAAATTACATCAACAATATCTGCGGAAATTCTGATCTGTTCTATTTGCGTTTCTGAAATTCTCATAAG
>JAVHOS010000166.1:0-1595 GCA_036170205.1 Ignavibacteriaceae bacterium
ATCATCGGGGGATCATAAATCTTTTTTAGGAGATTTGGATAAGCTTCATCAAAAAAGGAGACCGCTTTAACGCCATGAGATTGAAGTGCGGTAAATTCTTTTTCAAATTTAGAAAAGGAAACCGGAATATTTTTTTTAGCTTCGGATAATTTTTTAGAAAGAAAAACTCCAATTCCTTCAACATCAGAAAGTGATACAGAATCGGCTTCTAAAATATTATCTATGGAATGAAAAGATGAAAGGAGATTTCTAATTTTTACGGGGCCTATTCCCTCGATCGAAAGAAGAAATCTAAGTTGAGCGAATTCTTGAAAAGTTGTTCCCACCGAAATTCTCTTTATAAGTTTGAGTGGTCTATCTTATCCACTATGGCTACAATTATTGAATGAACCGGGGCTTTTTTGTTTTTTATTATTTGCTGAACAGCGTCTCCTTCTTGTACAAGAAGGACAGTATCTCCGATACCTGAATCTATTAAATCAATTGCAACGACATCCTGTTTACCCATAAAATTTCCTTCGAGATCAATCTGGTGAACGATCATCAATTTATTTCCGTTCAGGTGTTCATTTTTATGTGTTGAAACAACGTTACCTTTAACTTTAGCAAGTACCACCTTACTTCGATTCCTGTTCCGGCTGTTCTTTCTTTTTTATCAAAATGGAAAGAGGAAATAACACTACATAAACAAGAACAAGAATAATGGGAGCCAGATAAAGAGATACTGAACTATTCCACGGTTTTACAGAAAGGAAATAGTATCCTAAAATGGAAAGGAACAAACTTAACGCTAAGATCATGTAGTTTGTTTTTGACCAATAAATATTAAAAGGGGAGGTTAATGCTTTTGATACTTTTACGTTTCCTTTTTTTCTAATAGCTTTTGCCATAAACATCTCTCATTAAAAAGTAAAATAAAAACCCAGTGTCGGGGAAAACACTGGGTTGTCTGTATAATCTTGCAGACCAGGGGAGAAATCTGCAAGAAAGACACTGAAAATATAGAACTTCAAATGCACATTGTCAATGATTACTTACTAAGTTGATAGACAATTTTTCTTATGGTGTCAAATTGAAGGTAAGGATATTCTTCTCTGATCGCATCAATCGCGTCACCCGCGCTAATTTTGCTTGTACGGAGCGTTCTAAATTGTTTGCGAATTTTATAATCACGAACCGATTTTTCGTCGATGAGCCCGTGCTCGTTCAACAATTGGTAAATGTCGTCGCTGATAAGATCAGACAACGGATTTTCCATTTTTGATTTTACAGTTAGCATATGTATCACCTTTTGTTAGTTTTTATTGAACATTACTCAAGGTATCAAATGGTCTATAAATTCCCTTTCGTTATTTAGATAAACAAAATTCTTTTTAAAAGAATTCCATATTTAATGAATAAGGCGCCTAACTGTAAGCGGAAGTTTAAGAATTAGAAAAACTTCACCGGTAATTTTATCTTTTTAAAGAAGAAAGTCAATAGTTATTTTTTTTATTTGTTCCAAATCAACCATCGAATCCAAACCGGAGCAAGTTTCTCGAATTATACCGATGGGTGGTTCTTCAAAGTTTGTTGACTGTGATACAACTTTGATC
>JAVHOS010000166.1:1695-3097 GCA_036170205.1 Ignavibacteriaceae bacterium
GAAGCGTGAATTTCCAAAATATTGAAATAATTTGGAATAGGGGGAAAATTTTCCGCAAATATTTTAAAATTTATAATTAACTTTGAACTTATTAATAATAATTAGTTTACTCTATGCAGAAAAAAATAAATGCGAAATTAGCACTTTTTACGGTAGTTATACTCCTCCAAAGTTTTACACTATCCCAAAACAAAAGTGAATTTAATTTTGACTCAACCCCAAGACAAAGTACAATAAGCGTTACCATTGGCGGAGATTTTATCGTAACCGGAACCTTCCCTGCAGTTATCGGGGAAAGAGTTGATCAGTTTGTTACCAGAATCTTTAATGCTGCAAAGACTGAAAGAGTTGGAACTACCGCAAATGCAGAACAAAGAGAGTTAGTTTTTAAGCAACTTGCTGATTTCACTAAACGAGATATTCAAGTTAAAAGAGTTAACGGACAGAAATTAGTAATAGATTTAGAAAAATATCGGTTCACAGCAGACTATACTCAAAATCCATATCTACAAAATGACGATGTGATTATTTTCCCTTTTATTGACCGGGAGAGAAATTTTATTTTTATTACCGGAGCGGTTAATCAGACCTCTAAATTTCAATTTGTTGAAGGAGATAAATTGGAAGACGCTATCCTTTTTGCAGGAGGTATCGATAAAGGATTTGAAAAAGTTACTTCCGCAGAAATAAGCAGACTTGATGCCTCAGGAGAAAAAGAAACTAAAATGATCGTCAGTATTTTTGACAATCCTTTATTAAAAAGAGGCGACAGAATTACCGTAATTGGTGAGGAGACTTTTCGCAGAGACTTTAGTGTAACAGTTGCAGGTGAAGTTTATAGACCAGGGACTATCACAATTTCAAAAGGTTCATCAACGTTAAAAGATGTACTTGAAAAAGCCGGTGGTTTTTTACCAAGTGCAGATTTGTCAAGAGCTGAACTCATCAGAGGCGCAAATGTATTTAAATCCACACTTTTTTCCGAAGAGCTCGATCAATTTTTGATGAATCGTATGGCGGAAATTACTCAAGAAGACTCAGTTTCATTAGCTATTGATAATAAACTTCGTTTTATAAGAGGAAACGGAGTATTGGACTTTGCGAAGATAAATGATACCTCTTCAGCAGCAAGCAAATTTTCCGTTAGAACCGGTGACTACATTCACATTCCCGAAAAACTAAACCTTGTTTATGTTTTTGGACAAGTTTATACACCAGGATACATAGCTTTTATTGATGGGAAAAATGTCGATTATTATATTTCCAAAGCAGGCGGCAAAGGACAAAACGCAAAGGAAGATATCTATTTAATTAAAGGGAAGAGCCGGAGTTGGACAAAGATAGAAAAGGATGTTTCTTATACTATTGAGGCAGGGGACTTTATTTGGCTTCCGAAAGAACC
>JAVHOS010000167.1:0-7271 GCA_036170205.1 Ignavibacteriaceae bacterium
TTCTATTATTTACGAATGTTTGTTTATTTTACTATTACAAGATATTTAAAAACTAAAAATCGACTTTAAAAAATTGTTAAAACGAGCGACTTTTAATTTGATTAAAAAATTGCTTTTATCGCTTTTCCTATTTCTCCTCTATTCAGGGTGTAATAAGCATGAAGGGGTTAACCATAAAAAAAACGTTGAATCTTTACTTAAAACAATTGAACAATTGGAAGTTACTACCGGCGGTTATTTGGGGCTAACAGACTCACTCTATAATCTTTCTAAAACAAACAATTATCAAAAGGGGGTGGCAAAGTCTTACTTTTTCAAGGGGAAGTTTTTTTCAGCTAACGGGAAAAATATCGATGCATTGGAAAACTTTCGGGAATCCGTAAAGTTGAGCAGTCAAACCAATGATCTGATCGGTATAGGAGATGCTTATTATAATTTAGGAGACGCTTACTTAAATCTAAAAAACAGAAGTGAGGCGATAAAAGCTTTAAAACAGTCAGCAATCGTTCGTATAAAATCAAAAGATTCAACTGGTCTTGGTTTGTCATTCAATTTTATTGGATACATTTACTGGATAATTTCCAATTACGACAGCTCGGTTTACTATTTTGAAAAATCCTTAGCCATAAGAAATAAACTTCCAAATTTAGCGCACCGCGCCACAACCTATAATAACCTTGGAACCGTTTATTACAATTGGAGCCTATACGATAAAGCTCTCGATCACTATCTTCGCGCACTTGAATACATGAAAGAGCAAAAGAACAACAGCGGCATAGCGCGTTGCTTGAGTAATATTGGTTTAGTTTACAAAGAAACAGCGCAGAATGAAAAGGCGATTGAATATTATAGAGAAAGTTTACCTTTTGCTAAAGCTTCCAACCAGGCGGCCACAATCGGGTATGCGTATAATTGTTTAGGTACAGCTTTTAGTGATGTAAATAAAGATTCTGCATTATTTTATCTAAAAAAATCACTTGAAGTTTATCAATCCGGTAATGATACTGTTGGATTAGCTTTGGCTAACCAGGGAATCGGTAATTTTTATTTGGATAATAAAGACCCGAAGAACGCAATAATTTATTTTACTCAAATGCTAAAAATGGCTTTAAGTGAAAATGTTCCGATGAGAGAAGCACGCGCTTATAAAGCATTAGGTCAAGCATATTTGTTGGAAAATGACCTTGAATTAGCCAAAGAATATTTTGAAAAGAGTATAGTAATAGGTGAAAAATCGGCGATAAAATTTATTCTTAGAGACGCATTCGGAAGCCTTTCTGAAATCTATGAACGTTTGGGCAACACGCAAAAAGCCTTTGCCGCTTTGAAACAATACAATAAATACAAGCAGGATATAGAAGATGAAGGAATGCAAAAACGTCTTTTAGATTTGAAAAACAAATCAGACTATGAAAGATTTCGGCGAAATCTTCAAGAACAAAAATATCAAAACGAAAAGCAAAAGATTTATTTGGTGGGAACCATTACTGCAATCATCTTTTTACTTGTGGTAGCCGTAGTACTCTACAACATGAATAGGAAACGGAAAAAGGTGAATGTCTTACTCCAAAAGAAAAACAGATTGGTTGAAGAACAAAGTAAAGAAATCAGTTTGAAGAACGAGGAACTTTTGGAATTGAATGAAGCCAAAGAGAAATTATTCTCAATAATAGCTCATGATTTGAGAAGTCCGTTTAATACGCTGATAAACTTAGGCACGCTGTTAAAAGAAGACTATGAAATTCTCACAGATGAAGAAAAAATGGATTACCTAACTCATTTGGAAGAGACGGCTATAAAGACATATGAGTTAGTGGAAAATCTATTGAATCTGTCGGCTTCGCATACGGGAAGAATAGATTATAATCCCGATGAAATTGAAATTGGAGAAGTTGTTGCAAAGATACTTTACATGAGCAAATCGCAAGCAGCGAGGAAAGAGATTCTCTTAACGAACAAAATCGGGAAGGGAGTTACTGCTGTTGCAGATCAATCAATGTTAGAGATCATCATCCGTAACCTGGTGAACAATGCAATAAAGTATTGCAAAGTTGGAGGGAAAGTGGAAGTTACAAGTTATGAAACAGGAGACAGACTAAACATTTCGGTAAAAGATAACGGTGTTGGAATGGATGATTCCACAAAAGCGAATATCTTTAACATTAATGTAATCCGCTCCAAAAATGGAACGAGTGGAGAAAAGGGAACTGGATTGGGGCTTGGGTTATGTAAAGAGTTTGTAGAGAAACATGGAGGAAATATTTGGGTTATCAGTGAAGTAGGGAAGGGGAGTGACTTTGTTTTTACTTTACCTCTTGTACAAAAAATGTAATTACTCCCTTCGTAAAAGAGATTATTTAAAGGTATCTGGTCTTCTCCCTTTTTTTACTTGATAGTTTTTGATAAATTTCATTATAAAAATTTTATAAATATTTTAGAGTGATATAAAAATGGCTAAAGACTTTGAAGTTCAAGTTCTTGAGGATGTAACTGTACGCTTCGCCGGTGATTCCGGTGACGGTATGCAGTTAACAGGTTCACAGTTTTCAAATACTGCTGCGCTGTTTGGAAATGATTTAAGCACGCTGCCAGATTATCCCGCTGAAATCCGCGCACCAGCCGGAACATTATACGGTGTAAGCGGTTTCCAACTACATTTCAGCAGTCTCGAAGTTTCAACACCGGGGGATAGCCCTGATGTTTTAATTGCTATGAATCCTGCTGCATTAAAAGTTAATTTAAAAGACCTTAAACCCGGCGCTACAATTATTATTAACGAAAACGCATTCGATGCAAAAAATTTAAAACTTGCTCACTACGATTCAAACCCTTTGGAAAATGAATCCTTAGCAGGGTTCAACGTAATCTTAGTTCCTTTATCACGTCAAACTGCCGCTTCATTAGAGGGGTTAAAATTATCTGTAAAAGATGTTGAAAGAACTAAAAACTTTTTTGCATTGGGTATCATGTACTGGTTGTTCGATCGTCCGCTCGAACCAACCTTAAAGTGGTTAGACGGAAAATTTAAGAAAAAACCGACCTATCTTGAAGCGAACAAAAAAGCGCTTACTGCGGGTTATTATTATGGCGAAAACACAGAAATATTTACAACTCGTTATCAAGTAAAACCCGCTCGGCTGGAAAAAGGTACTTATAGAAGTATCTCCGGAAATGAGGCGATTGCATTAGGATTTGTTACAGCTTCCGTAAAAGCCGGCATCCCATTATACCTTGGTTCTTATCCTATTACACCGGCAACAGAAATTCTCCAGGAACTTGCGAATTTTAAAAATTTTGGCGTTAAAACTTTCCAAGCCGAAGATGAAATTGCCGGCGTTGCCTCGGCAATCGGCGCATCCTTCGCCGGTAATCTTGCACTTACAACTACTAGCGGACCAGGTCTTGCGCTTAAATCGGAAGCAATTGGTTTGGCGGTAATGACTGAACTTCCGCTTGTTATCGTTGATGTACAAAGAGGCGGACCTAGCACCGGGCTGCCTACAAAGACAGAGCAATCAGATTTACTTCAAGCGATGTATGGAAGAAATGGTGAATCACCGGTTCCTATTTTAGCCGCTTCAACTCCTTCGGATTGTTTTGATATGGCTTTTGAAGCCTGCAGAATAGCAGTGAAATATATGACTCCTGTTTTCCTTCTTTCAGAAGGATATTTGGCAAACGGATCTGAACCCTGGAAAATTCCTGATGTTGATTCAATTGCAGAGATTCCTGTTCATTATTGGAAGAATACTGAGACCTATCAAACATATGCAAGAGATGAAAACCTCGCTCGACCCTGGGCAATTCCAGGAACTCCGGGCTTAGAACATCGTATCGGCGGTTTGGAAAAAGCTCATATCTACGGGACAGTTTCGTACGTGCCTGAGAACCATGAATTTATGGTTCGCATGCGTGATGCAAAAGTGAAAAAAATTCAAGATGAAATTCCTGATCTTATTGTTATGGGCGATGAGGATGCTGATTTGCTTATTGCCGGTTGGGGCGGAACGTATGGTTCTGTTACCGAAGCGGTAGTTAACCTGAGAAAGAAGGGATATAAGGTTGCTCAAATTCATTTCAAATACATTAATCCTTTCCCGAAGAATACTAAAGCTATTCTCAATAAATATAAACAAATTTTGGTGCCTGAAAGAAACCTCGGTCAACTTTCAAAATTACTTAAAGCAGAGTTTTTAGTAGAAGTAATCGAGTTTAATAAAATTCAAGGGTCGCCTTTTAAATCATCAGAAATCGAAAATAAAATTATCTCTTTGTTCGGAGGCAAGAATGTCAACTAATAATGTTATGGAAAATGTAAAATTAACCTCTAAAGATTTTGCCACAAACCAGGATGTCCGCTGGTGTCCGGGCTGTGGAGACTATTCCATCCTCGCACAAGTGCAACGCGTTTCACCCGAGTTAGGTATTCCGAAAGAAAAATTCGTTTGGATTTCCGGTATTGGCTGCTCAAGTCGTTTCCCTTATTACATGAACACTTACGGTTTTCATACTATTCACGGAAGAGCCCCTGCTATTGCTACCGGCGTAAAACTTGCGAACCCTGATCTTTCGGTTTGGGTTGCAGCCGGAGACGGCGATCTCTTAAGTATCGGAGGAAATCATTTTATTCATGCATGCAGAAGAAATGTTGATATGAAAGTGATCCTCTTCAACAATAGAATTTACGGATTAACAAAAGGACAATATTCTCCTACTTCAGAAAAAGGAAAGAAGACAAAAAGTTCACCATATGGAAGTATCGATTTCCCATTTCTTCCGGTGAACATGGCTGTTGCTTCAGGCGCTACGTTTGTTGCCCGCTCGATGGATAGAGACCCGAAACATTTACAAGCAATGATGTTGCGCGCCGCTGCTCATCACGGATTAGCTTTTATCGAGGTTTATCAGAACTGTAATATCTTTAATGACGGCGCATATGAACCGCTTACCAATAAAGAATCGAAAGCAGATAATGTTGTAGTTCTTGAACATGGAAAACCTTTGATCTATGGAAAGAATAATGATAAAGGAATTCGCATGGACGGAATGAACCCGGTTGTTGTTGATCTTACTACCGGTGAGTATAGCGTAAATGATCTCTGGATTCATGATGAGTTTGATGCAAACCCTGGAAGAAGTTTTGTGTTGGCACATTTCTCCGATCTTAAAGATTTTCCAACGCCGGTTGGAGTTTTTAGACAGATACAAAAATCTACTTACGACGGCGATCTTTTTGCCCAATTGGATGAAGTTACCAAGCTTAAAGGCAAAGGTGACTTAGCGAAACTTTTCCGCAGTGGTAATACCTGGGAAGTAGCTTAATACTTCGATTATTTAAAGATTTGGGTTTGATGTTAGGTAAAACTTCATCGAACCCTTTTTTGTTTTAGTCATTAGTCATCGGTCAATAGTGATTAGGCAAAGATGAATTAATAAAAAAATGACGATTGACCAATAATTAAGTATCTAAACTTGGTTCCTATAACTTTATACTTTTTACTTTTTACTTTTTACTTTTTACTTGAAACCGGTTCACTATGGATTACAAATTATTAAAACAAATCATTCAAGAGAATAAGTCGTTCCTCCTTACAACACACGTGAATCCTGATGCTGATGCCATTGGTTCGGAGATGGCATTTTATTTTTTATTGAAGAAACTTGGTAAAGTAGTTCACGTTGTTAATACAAGCGCAACTCCTTACTATCTTGAATTTATGGATGCGGAAAACATTATCCAGCATTTTGATGAAGAGAAGCATAAAGATATTTTCGATCAAGTTGAGGTCCTTATCGCATTGGACTTTAACCGCGGTCAGAGAATGGTACGGATGGAGAATCTTTTCAGAGAAAGCAAAAAGTTGAAAGTTTGTATCGATCACCATGAAGACCCGGAAAATTTCACGGATCATTTATTTACTGATACTACTTTTGCCGCAACCGGACAGATCATTTATAATTTTATTACTGATACATCAATTGTTGAAATTGATCTCCCAATTGCGGATCAATTGTATGCTGCAATTATGACCGATACCGGTTCATTCCGTTTTGACAGAACAACTGCGGACATCCATCTTATTGCAGCCAATCTGTTGAATGCCGGGGTTAGTCCAAATGATGTTTACACAAAAATTTATAACACAAGCCGTATAGGTAAAATTAAATTACTCGGCGATGCAATTCAATCGTTAACTTTGTACGGCGATAAAGATGAGATAGCAGTTATGGTAATTTCAAAAGAAGCGATGCAGAAAAGCGGAGCTGATGAAGCTGATACAGACGGTTTTGTTAATCTTTGTTTAACAATAGATACTGTTCAAGTTGCATTGAAGTTTTTAGAATTGGATGAGGGGTTCAAGGTAAGTCTGCGTTCTAAAGGGGAGATAAGTGTGCAGAAAATTGCTGCTGAGTTTGGCGGCGGAGGACATAGAAACGCTTCCGGTATTCGCATAAGAGACGGAAAGTTAGAAGAATATATTCCAAAAATCATCGAAAAAATTAGATCAACTTTTGCAAAAAATTTAAGTTAACATTTGATTTTTAAAACAAAAAAAGCCAAGCTTACTGCTTGGCTTTTGTACCGAAGGTCCACCTCCGGTGGATAAACCGGACTCGAACCTGTCTTTGCCAGGTAAACCGGCACATGGTTTAAGCCATACTAGCCAATAAGATTGTAAATAGACTTATGGTTGGTAAACTGGATTTTGAGTCCAGTTTATCTACCAATTCCGCAGAGATTTTTCAAAAATCTTTTGCCCGATGTGGACTTAAAATATTTTTCTCTAATTCTTGCTTGTATTCCGTCAACTGCCTGTTCTTGATAGATGAGTATGAATGGGCGGAAATTTTTGGTGGATTGAACGTAACCATTATTGTGTCTTGATAATCTCTCTTCGAGATTCTCAGTCATCCCAACGTAGATGAAATTGTGAGTTGTACTTTTTATTGCATAAACGGTAAACATTGTTCTTTCTTTCTTAAACAAAAAAAGCCAAACTAAATGTTTGGCTTTTTGTACCGGAGGCCGGACTCGAACCGGCACATGGTTTAAGCCATACTGGATTTTGAGTCCAGCGCGTCTACCAATTCCGCCACTTCGGCAAATAAAAACAATAAAAAAGAAATACAAACCAACACATGGTTTAAGCCATACAAACCATTAAGGATTTGGACAGATACATAGTTTGTAAACTGGATTTATGAGTCCAGTTTATCTACCAATTCCGCCACTTCGGCAAATAAAAACAATAAAAAAGAAATACAAACCA
>JAVHOS010000167.1:7371-14861 GCA_036170205.1 Ignavibacteriaceae bacterium
TCTACCAATTCCGCCACTTCGGCAAATAAAAACAATAAAAAAGAAATACAAACCAACACATGGTTTAAGCCATACAAACCATTAAGGATTTGGACAGATACATAGTTTGTAAACTGGATTTATGAGTCCAGTTTATCTACCAATTCCGCCACTTCGGCAAATAAAATTGGTCGAAACGGAGTTTCGACCTACAAATTTTGTTTTAAAGGAAATAATAAAAAGAACGGGTCAAATATAAGAAACTCCATTGGTTGAATCAATTAAGAAGAAAGGATTTTTAATTTTTGCTCATTATTTCGATCGCCAAATTTAAATAAGCTTGTGAACCTTTGGAAAGCGCTTTGTACAGAACGGCAGGAATTCCTTTAAATGCCGATTCTGAAATTGTAACGTTTTTTGGAATCATTGTTTTAAGCAAATGACCGTTGAAATTTTCTGCAAGTTCTGCCATTGCCAAAATTGATACTTTAGTATGCGCTTCAAACATCGTAAAAAATATTCCTTCAATTTTTAGCCGGTGATTGTACATCTGTTTTATAAATTCAACATGACGAAGGATTTTACGAAGCGCGTCTAACGAAAAATTTTCCGCACGAATAGGAATTAAAAGAGAATCGGAAACCGCCAACGCATTTGTTGTCATTCCTTTTAAATAAGGGGGACAATCGATGAGAACATAATCATACGTCTCAGCCTGCGCTCTAATCACATTTGAAATGAACATAATATTGGCGGATAATTTTTCCAAACGCTGTTCAGATTGATATGAGGGGACGAGCGAAGGGATGAAATCTAAAAATGGAATTTCCGTTTTGTGGATTACTTTATCGACGGTTTTGGTATAACTGAAAACATCAAATATATCTCCCATGATTTTCTCGGGAGTAAATCCAAGCGCAATTGAGCAAGCTCCGGATGGATCGAAATCAATGATCAAAGTTTTTTTCTCGGCAACGGCTAAACTTGCAGCAATGTTTATCACCGATGTTGTTTTGCCAACCCCTCCTTTTGGAACCGCAACCGCAATTACTTTTCCCATAAAGAGTTCTTCATTTTATTTAGTTAGTTCTCAAACACAATTCAAAAAATAAATTGCCAACAAGCTCAAATTCATTAAAAAAGATCATAAAACATAATTAACCGGGACAAACTTTACTCCTCCAACAACCATCCTTCCGCCAATTCCTCTGTAATATTTGCAATAAACCTTGAGGGCTTTGATAATGTTGTGCCCGATTCGCGATCGTAAATATTCATCGGGTAAGAAATAAAAAGATTCTGTTTCGCGCGCGTAACCGCAACGTACATTAGCCGTCTCTCTTCTTCAAGATTTTCTGCTTTATCAATTGAACGGTAGGAAGGAAAGAACCCGTCAATTGCATGAATGACAAAAACCGAATGCCATTCGAGTCCTTTAGCTGAATGAATAGTTGAGAGCGTAACAAACTCATCTTCTTTTTTAGTTTCTTCAAGATCAACCACACTATCAATTGGAGGTTCGATTGCCATATCGGAAAGGAGACTTTCCATCGAATGATATTTTTCAGTAATATTTAAAAAGATATCGAGATCCTTTTTCCTTTTATTGAAATCGTCATACTTGTTCTTAAATATCGGCAGATAATAATCAATCGCTTGCTGAGCTTTTTCTGTTGGAGTTCCCGATTTAGTATGCAGTGAATAGAGAACTTCAAGCAGTCGGAATATTTTATCATTCAATTTAGTTTTGGAATCAGAGTGAGGATCACGAGATAAAGAAAGATTTCCGGTGGCTATTTCATCCAAAATTCTCTCTGCCGTTTTTGGTCCAACACCTTCATGCAAAAGCAAAATTCTGTACCAGCTTACCACATCTTTCGGATTTAGACTGATGCGAAGAAAAGCGAGGACGTCCTTTATATGCGCTGTTTCAACGAACTTCATTCCGCCGAATTTTACGAAAGGAATATTCGCTTTGTTAAGTTCAATTTCGAGATCGAAGGAAGAGTAGGAAGAGCGGAAGAGGACGGCAATATCTTTTAATTCGATTCCTTCTTCGTGAAGTTCAAGAATTTTCTCAGCAATAAATTTTGATTGCAGATTTTCATTTTGTGTTGCTATGATAGCCGGAAGCTCACCCGAATGCTTCTGAGAGAAAAGCACTTTCGGATATTTTTCAATTGCCTCATCAACAACTTTATTTGCGAAGTTTAAAACCTCCGGAGTGCTGCGGTAATTTTCTTCAAGCTTAATGATCTTTACATCGTTATAAAGATTGGGGAAATCCATAATGTTTTTAAAATTAGCTCCGCGGAAAGCATAAATGGATTGCGAATCATCACCAACAACCATAATGTTCTGTTTCAATTGTGTCATTGCCCTAACTACACTCGCTTGCAGTTTGTTCGTATCCTGATATTCATCAACCATTACAAAATTAAATGATTGAAGAAGCGATTTTGCAGAAGGGGAGAGGCTGAAAAGAAAATCTCGCAAATAAATCAGCAAGTCATCAAAATCGAGAAGATTATTTTTCTTTTTGTAACTGTCGTAGATTTTTTGAATGTCCAGGATTTGATCGATCTGTTCATAAAAGTGTGGATAGTCATCAAGAATAATATCTTCAACTTTTTTTTCTGTATTTACCGAAAAACTAAAAACTTTGTTGAGCGTTTGTTTGTTGGGGAAACGTTTTTCTTTTTTTGCAAGTCCCGATTGACTTCTGATTAAATTTATAACATCCTGGCTATCGCCTTGATCAAGAATGGTAAAGGAAGATTCAAATCCGATTGCCTTCGCATATTTACGCAAAATAGAATTTGCAAAAGAATGAAATGTTCCCCCGTTTATTTTTGAGCAGCGGTTATCAAGCAGCATAGCGGCGCGATTCATCATTTCATTCGCCGCTTTACGCGTAAAGGTAAGAAGTAAAATTGATTGCGGTTGATGACCGAGTTCAATTAGTCTTGCAACTCGATATACTAAAGTTCTTGTTTTACCGGAACCCGCGCCGGCGATAATTAAATAAGCCCCGTCAACAGCGCTTGCCGCTTCGTATTGAGCAGGGTTAAGTTCGTTTTTATAATTGATAACAAAACGGGCTTCATTAATATTGCTAGTAATTAAGCCCGCTTGATTAATTCGTTTAAGCTGATATTTTTTCTGGATCATCTTCTCAGAGCTTTAGGTTTTCCTAATATTTCCGAGATAATAAAACCGATACGGAAGTCTTCCATCTTGAGGAAGGAACTTTTTACCCGTGCAAACGTAGGGTTGTAATAAACCTTTCTTTGCGACGTGAATCTCTTCTCCAAATCCCGCTCTAAATTCAACCGTTCATCTTCAGATATTTTTAACTGTTGATGAGCTAACCTCAAATCGCCTTCCCAGTCTTTCATTTTATGTTCGGAAGCGGTTGACTGGTGTTCATCGGAATCTCTCTGAGCAATTTCTTCTCTTTGCGGCATGCCCGGTGGAGAAGGAATTTTCCCACGGTTCATCATTTGTTCTATTTCAGTCAGAATATCGTAATCAGTTCCGGAATAAGTTGGCTTTTGTCTCGGTCGATTCGGATTAATACCACCGGGAAAATCTGCATTTCCATCTTTTTTCTTTTTAAAAAGAGGAGCAAGAAAACTGTAAATAATAATAATCGCAACAAGTATGTTGATCAAATTATCCATTTAGGTTAACCTTTTTTCTCTTCCGGTTTTGCGATCGAATCGCGCATTTGTGTATCAGCTTGAATATTTTTCAAGTTATAATAATCCATTACACCAAGATGTCCGCTGCGGAAAGCTTCTGCAATCGCTTTAGGGATTTCAGCTTCAGCTTCGGTTACGCGCGCTCGTTGTTTTGCAACTTCAGCTACCATTTCTTGTTCAAGCGCAACTGCTGCGGCTCTACGCTCTTCGGCGCGTGCGCGTGCAATCTGTAAATCTGCTTGCGCTTGATCTGTTTGTAATTTAGCGCCGATATTTTCACCAACGTCAACGTCGGCAATATCAATTGAAAGAATTTCAAATGCAGTTCCGGCATCAAGACCTTTTGCTAAGACAACTTTAGAAATAGAATCAGGATTTTCCAAAACATGCTTGTGTGTATCGGAGGAACCGATAGTCGAAACAATTCCTTCGCCTACTCTGGCTAAAATTGTTGCTTCGGTAGCGCCGCCTACAAGTCGATCAATGTTAGTGCGAATAGTGATTCGTGCAACCGCTTTAAGTTGAATCCCGTTCTTAGCCATAGCCGATACAAGCGGAGTTTCGATTACTTTTGGAAGCACCGACATTTTAACGGCTTCCAAAACGTCGCGTCCCGCTAAATCAATAGCCGTTGCGCGTTCAAAAGATAAACCGAGATTTGCTTTGTCTGCCGAAATAAGCGCGTTGATAACTCTATCAACATTTCCACCGGCGAGATAATGGGCTTCCAATTTACCAATGTCAATCGCAATACCGGCTTTGGTTGCGGTGATCATGGCGCGCACAATTACATGCGGCGGAACTTTACGTAAACGCATTCCAACTAAATCTTTAAATATTCTTACTTTAACTCCGGAAAAGAATGCCGTTACAAATAGTCCTATCGGCACAAAATAGAGGATGATGAAGAGAATGATTAAGGCTACAACAATAAGAACTACTGATAAGCCTGCTAATGCTTCCATATTTACTCCTAAATATATTTTTTTCTTTCTCCTATTTACAATAATTTTCTATGTTTTTCAAGGGAAGTGACAAAAATTCGTTTAATCGTACTATTTCTAACTTGATTGAAGAACTTTCAATTTATATATTGGGCATGAAACAATTTTACAATTAAAATTGTTGTACAATAAAACAAGGAAATTATGGTATGGAAGGAAATTTTTCAGATAGACTACAAGATGTAATCCGGTTAAGCCGAGAAGAAGCGCTTCGTCTTGGGCATGATTATATTGGAACGGAACATCTTCTCCTCGGCGTTATCCGCGAAGGACAAGGCGTTGCGGTTCGTATTTTACGTAACCTTGATTGCGATCTTGTCAGATTAAAAAAATCGGTCGAAGATACGGTGCGTACTTCCGGCGGAACGCTAACAATCGGAAATATCCCTTTAACAAAGCAAGCGGAAAAAGTTTTAAAGATTACGCAAATCGAAGCAAAAATTTATAAAGCTGATGTGATAGGAACAGAACATTTGCTTTTATCACTTTTACGCGATGAGGAGAATATCGCAACACAAATTCTTCATCAGTTTAATATTACGTATGATATTACCCGCGCTGAACTAAACGAGATGTTGTCATCAAAAGAGCCGAAAGAACCATTCAGAGGAACAACGCCATCGATAGATAAGAAAATTGAAAAAACAAAAACTCCGGTGCTTGATAATTTTGGACGAGACTTAACAAAGCTTGCGATAGATGATAAATTAGATCCGGTTGTCGGCAGAGAAAAAGAAATTGAGCGGGTTGCTCAAATCTTGAGCAGACGGAAAAAGAATAACCCGGTGTTGATCGGTGAACCGGGCGTAGGTAAAACAGCTATTGCTGAAGGGCTTGCGCTCAGAATTGTTCAGAAAAAAGTACCGAGAATTTTGCAAGACAAAAGAGTTGTAACACTCGATTTAGCCGGACTTGTTGCCGGGACAAAATACCGCGGTCAGTTCGAAGAAAGAATGAAAGCTTTAATGAACGAGCTTGAAAAAGCTAAAGAGATTATTCTTTTTATAGATGAACTCCATACAATCGTTGGCGCCGGCGGGGCGTCAGGCTCGCTTGATGCTTCAAACATGTTCAAACCGGCTCTTTCTCGCGGAGATATTCAATGCATCGGCGCGACAACATTAGATGAGTACAGAAAATATATTGAGACCGACGGCGCTCTTGATCGTAGGTTTCAAAAAATTATGGTTGAGCCGCCAAATGTTGATGAGACTATTCAAATTCTTTTCAATATAAAATTTAAGTATGAAGAACATCATCACGTAAAATATAGCGATGAAGGAATTGAAGCCGCCGTACGATTAAGCGAAAGATACATCACCGACCGCCATTTACCGGATAAGGCAATAGATGTTCTAGATGAAGCCGGTTCGCGCGTGCACATGGGAAATTTTGAAGTGCCAAAAGCAATTCTCACGCTTGAAGATGAAATTGCGAAAGTTAGACAGGAAAAAACCTTAGTCGTTAAAAAACAAGATTACGAAGAAGCCGCCCATTTACGTGATAAAGAACGCCGCATTCAATCTGATCTTGAAATTGCTAAACGTGAATGGGAAGCGAAAACCAAAGACATTATATATGATGTGTCGGAGGAAGATATTGCGACCGTTGTTGCAATGATGACCGGAATTCCGGTAACACGTGTGGCTCAAACTGAATCTGATAAACTTCTGAACATGGAAGAATCATTGAAGAAAATGATCGTTGGGCAGGATGAAGCAGTTACAAAATTAACGAAGTCAATTAGGAGAGCCAGAGCCGGATTAAAAAATCCAAAACGTCCCATCGGTAGTTTTATTTTCCTTGGACCAACCGGAGTAGGAAAAACCGAGTTGTGTAAAGTACTCGCAAGATATTTATTCGATTCGGAAACCGCTCTTATTAAAATCGATATGAGCGAATACATGGAAAAGTTTGCAGTTTCCCGTTTAGTCGGTGCGCCTCCCGGATATGTTGGTTATGAAGAGGGAGGACAGTTAACTGAAAAAGTTAGGCGCAAACCTTATTCCGTTGTATTGTTTGATGAAATTGAAAAAGCACATCCAGATATTTTTTCAATTCTGCTTCAAGTTTTGGACGAAGGTTTATTAACGGATAGTCTGGGACGAAAAGTAGATTTCAAAAATACGATCATCATTATGACGTCGAATATCGGAGCGAGAGATATCAAGTCGATCGGCGCGTTCGGTTTTTCACAACTTTCCGGTGTCGAGAACCAATATTCCAATATGAAAAACACTGTTGAAGACGCGATGAAAAAATTATTCAATCCGGAATTTCTGAATCGATTGGATGAAACGATCGTTTTCAGAAGTCTTGAAAAAGAAGACATTTTGAAGATCATCGATATTGAAATAAAAGATTTGCTGAATAACATTCACGACAACAAAATGGAAATCGTGCTCGAAGATTCAGCGAAAGAGTTTATTGCGGAAAAAGGATATGATCAGAAGTTTGGTGCGCGTCCGTTGAGAAGGGCGATTCAACAGTATATTGAAGATCCGTTAGCTGAAGAAATCCTCCGCGGCTCGTTTAAAGAAGGAAGTAAAATTATTGCAAAACATGTTGAGAAAACCGAGCAATTAATTTTTATAGAAGATGAAATTGTGCCGGATGTTTCAAATGCTGCTGAGGAGAAAAAGTAATTCTCAGAACAAAAAAATAGATTTTTACTGTACATTTTTTCAAATAAAGGATACTTGAAAACGCATCATAAAATTGTAAACGGTGACAGCCGACAGATGAGTGAATTGGCAGACAATTCAGTTCATCTTGTTATTACTTCTCCACCTTACTGGCAACT
>JAVHOS010000168.1:0-3927 GCA_036170205.1 Ignavibacteriaceae bacterium
CTCACCCATACGGTGTAGTTCCCTTTTCATCCCTTCGCCCGATTTACTCAAGCCAAACATCTCTGTACCTTTATGCCAGGTAAAAAACGAATTCAATTTAATCAAGAAAGAAATCTATTATGAAAAAAATGAATACCATATCAAAATCGCCATCAACCGTTTTAAGATGGTGGTTACAACTTCTCGGGATGATTACGATCATAACGTTTATAAATTCTTCTGTCGTTCTACCACAATCATCCCCGGCGCCTGTGCCCCTTGGATCAGCAGGAGATTTTGTATTGCTGGCAAAAACCGGTATTTCAACTACAGGAACGACTCATATAACCGGAGACATGGGAATTAGCCCAGCCGCTGCAACATTCATAACCGGGTTTGGGTTAATAGCTGACGCTACAACTACGTTTTCAACCTCCTCTTTGGTAACCGGAAAAATATATGCCGCAGACTATACAAACCCGACACCTACAAACTTAACTACTGCAATTGGAGATATGGAAACCGCATACACTAATGCTGCCGGAAGAGTCTCTCCCGATTTTTCTGAGCTATATACCGGAGATCTAACCGGAAAAACTCTTACTCGTGGACTTTACAAATGGACAACCGGTGTTGCAGTTTCTGCAGGTGGTGTAACAATCTCCGGCAGCGCGACTGATATTTGGATTTTTCAAATAGCACAGAATTTAACAATTGGAAACGGTGCAAATGTTACGCTAAGCGGCGGTGCATTAGCTTCAAATGTTTTCTGGCAGGTAGCCGGACAAGTAACAATTGGAACTACGGCAGCTATGCAAGGAATTATATTATCTAAAACTCAGATCGCTATGAATACCGGCGCTACGCTTAACGGCAGAGCGCTTGCACAGACAGCTATTACCTTAGATGCCAACGCGATTACAAAACCTGTTGTAACATCTATCGAGAACAATTCAGCGCCAACAACTTTTGCGCTTTTACAGAATTATCCAAATCCTTTTAATCCTTCCACGATGATTAAATATAGTCTTGAGAAGGGTGCTCAAGTTACTTTAAGAGTTTTCAATATCCTCGGTCTTGAGGTAGCGATACTTGTAAACAGCCGGCAGGAAGCAGGTAGTTACACCGTTCTGTTCAACACAAATATGTACAATCTAAATTTCTCAAGCGGTGTTTACTTCTACCGTTTGGAAACCGGTTCTTTTGTCTCAACACGTAAGATGATCCTTATGAAGTAGTTCCGATTGAATAAGGAGACATGAGTTCCTTAGGAAAAGATTTTTATAAAATATAACCAGTTAGAGAAGTCCTAACTAAAACATGGAGAATTAAAATGAACGTCAATACAAATAGTTTAATAAATAGCTTTAGAAAATTTACACGCTTTTTGAGCACAACACTGAAGTCAGTAATGATGATTGTTATTATGGTACCGGTCATCATCTTATCGCAATCGGCGCCAACGGTAAATTCAACATCCCCTATTAATTCTGCAATAGCTGTTGCTTTGAATCAAAAAATTGCTGCAACTTTTAATATGCCGATGGATGCTTCAACTATTACTGTAGCCACATTTAGCCTGAAAATAGGAATTGCAGCGGTTTCCGGCTTTGTTTCTTACTCAGGTACTACAGCAATTTTTACCCCAGCAAGTAATCTCACAACTAATGCCGTGTACACTGCAGTTATAACAACCGGAGCTAAGGATATGGCAGGCAATGCTCTGGTAAATAACTATGTATGGAGTTTCACTACCGGCACTGCAATGATCGCACCACAAATACCAGTTGACCTTGGAACTTCCGGCGATTTTGTAATTCTATCTAAAACAGGAATTTCAACCACTGGAACAACTTCTATTACTGGAGACATTGGAATAAGTCCAACAGCGGCAACATACATTACCGGATTTGGTTTGATAATGGATGCCTCCGGAACATTTTCAACATCAACGAAAGTCGTCGGAAAGGTATTTGCTTCCGATTATACTAACCCAACTCCCGCTAAAATGACTGCCGCTATAAGTGATATGGAAACCGCTTACACTAACGCAGCTGGTCGGGTAACACCTGATTTTTCTGAGCTGTTTACCGGAGACCTCACGGGACAAACTTTAACACCCGGACTTTATAAGTGGAGTACCGGAGTTTTAGTGTCTGCAGGCGGACTAATACTTTCCGGTTCCGCGACTGATGTTTGGATATTCCAAATTGCAGGAAATTTTGAATTGGGTAATAATGCGATGGTTACTTTAGCCGGTGGGGCAAAAGTTGAAAATATTTTCTGGCAGGTAGCAGGGCAAGCAACTCTTGGAACATCGGCTGCAATGAAGGGAATTATATTATGTCAAACACAGATTGTAGTGAGCAACGGCGCAACTCTTAGCGGTAGAGCTCTTGCGCAAACCGCAGTTACCCTGGACGCAAACGCCGTAACTGAACCATTGATAACGAGTGTGGAGGATGGTTTGATGGCCCCTCAGGAGTTCGAGCTTTTTCAAAACTATCCGAATCCATTCAATCCTTCTACAAGAATTCAATATACACTTTTGAAACCCGTTCAGGTTACGTTGAAGGTTTACAATGTACTTGGTCTTGAAGTTGCAACACTCGTGAACACCCGCCAGGAAGCCGGTAGTTATAATGTATTGTTCAATACAAATACGCAATTACTAAATCTGTCAACCGGTGTTTACTTCTACCGATTAGAAACCGGCTCTTTCGTTTCAACACGGAAGATGATCCTTATGAAATAGATATGAATTATAAAGAATTTGTTGATGCAAAGGAAATTATTAAAAGAAATAAATTTCAAACTGTTCAATGGTTAAAAGATGAATGATTTCATCCAAAAGGTGTAGTTCCTTTTTCATCCCTTAGCCTGATTTACAAACGTACCGTAACAAGGTAACTTTACTTTAGATAAATAACGAAAACTAAATAAACATAGGAGCTCATTTATTATGAACAAATTTAAAAACAATTACAAGATGTGGCTAATCCCACTGTTGCTGGTCTTGATCATGACCGGCTGCGACGAAAGGATCGGACTAAATTCTCCTCCGCTTCTTACAACACCGGCAGTGAGTTCAACAAACCCGGCTAATAATGCTGTGGTTGTGCCATTTAATCAGAAAATCACCGCAACTTTTAATGAGGTGATGGATTCTGCAACAATTACTACCGCAACTTTTACCCTGATGCAAGGATCATCGTTTGTATCGGGTACAGTATCTTATGTAGGTACTACAGCAACGTTCGCGCCTACAAGTTATCTCACTCCCAACACTCTTTATATCGGTACAATAACCACCATGGCTAAGAGTATCGCAGGCAGCCCGATGGCTTCCAACTATGTTTGGAGTTTTACTACAGGCTTAACGGCAGCAATAGTACCGCCTACCGTAAGTTCAACTGATCCTCTGAATGCAGCTTCGGGAATACCGATCAATCAGAAGATCGCTGCAACTTTTAGTGTGGCTATGGATGCTTCAACTATTACAACATCTACTTATACGTTATTACAAGGAACGACACCTGTTCCGGGTTTCGTTTCCTACTCCGGTATAACAGCAATTTTTGCTCCTTCCAGTAATCTTTCACCAAACACAGCATATTCAGTTACGATTACCAACAACGCTAAAGACCTTGCCGGAAATTCTCTTGTTAGCAATTATGTTTGGAGTTTTACAACAGGATCGGGAGTAGTTGTCACTCCACCTATTATAAATTCTACAGATCCGGTTAATAACGAAACGGGTGTGGCTCTAAATCAAAAAATTGCCGCAACTTTTAGTAAAACGATGGATGCTACTACTATTACAGCAGCAACATTTACGTTAAAACAAGGTTCAACTCCAGTTGCGGGATTTGTCTCCTACTCAGGCACTACAGCAATTGTTGCCCCGACAAGCAGCCTTTCACCAAATACCGTTTATACCGTAACGAT
>JAVHOS010000168.1:4027-7883 GCA_036170205.1 Ignavibacteriaceae bacterium
ACCTTTACCTTAAAGCAAGGAACAACGCCGGTTTCCGGATTCGTTTCTTATTCCGGCAAAACAACCATCTTTGCACCGGCAAATAATCTTTTGCCAAATACACTTTACACCGCAACCATCACAACTGGCTCTAAAGATTTAGCAGGTATCGCACTGGTAAATAACTATGTTTGGACGTTCACTTCGGGCGCCGCAATAGTTGTAACTCCACCTACTGTTAATTCTACAGATCCAGTTGATCTTGCAACGGCAGTGGCTCTCAATCAGAAAGTAGCAGCTACATTCAGTAAGACGATGGATGCTTCAACTATTACAACTGCAACGTTTACCTTAAAACAAGGAACAACTTCTGTTTCCGGTTTCGTTTCTTACTCAGGTACAACCGCTACATTCGCACCGGCGAGCAATCTGTTAGCATCTACTACGTACACCGCTACAATTACAACCGGTTCAAAAGATTTATCCGGTAATGCCCTTGCAGCCAATTATGTTTGGACTTTTACAACAGGCGCAGCAGTGGTAATTGTACCACCAACCGTAAGTCTTACCGATCCAGTTAATCTTGATACAGGCGTACCTTTGAACCAGAAAATCTCAGCTACGTTCAGTAAGACGATGGATGCTTCAACTATTCAAACATCAACATACTATTTAAGACAAGGAACAACATCGATTTCAGGCTTTGTTTCTTACACAGGTACAACAGCTCTCTTTACACCGGCAAGTAATCTTTTGCCAAATACATTGTACACTGTTACGATTACAACCGGAGCTAAAGATTTGTCGGGCAACGCTCTTGCAGCTAACTATGTTTGGACATTTACCACAGGTGCGGCAGTTATTGTTACTCCACCTACGGTAGTTTCTACTGATCCTAATAATCTTGCTATAGCAGTACCACTTAATCAAAAAGTAGCTGCAACATTTAGTAAGACTATGGATGCCTCAACGCTTACCACCGCAACGTTTACTTTAAAACAAGGGACAACATCCATTTCCGGTTTCGTCTCTTACTCAGGAACAATTGCTACGTTTGCACCAGCGAGCAATCTTTTGGCATCTACCGTATATACAGCTACAATTACAACCGGAGCCAAAGACTTAGCAGGCAACGCTCTGGCAAATAATTATGTATGGACTTTTACTACCGGCGCAGCAGTGGTAATTATTCCACCAACAGTAATTCTCGCAGATCCACTTAATCTTGCAACTGGTGTAGCACTCGATAAACAAATCTCTGCAACATTTAGTAAAACTATGGATGCTTCGACTATCACAACAGCAACTTTTACGTTAATGCAAGGTTCCAACTTTGTATCTGGAACGGTAAGTTATGCTGGATTGAAAGCAACTTATAAACCTTCACTCAATCTTATATCGAACACAGTTTATACAGCCACAATTACTACCGGAGCTAAAGACCTGGCTGGTAATTCATTGGCAACCAATTATGTGTGGAGCTTCACCACAAGTAACTCATTCACGGTGATGTTATCATCGAATCCGTTATTGGGCGGTACTACAAATGGAGCAGGTACATTTAACTCAGGTTCTTTAGTAACCGTTACCGCATTAGCAAATGCCGGTTACGCGTTTACTAACTGGAAAGAAAATGGAATTCAAGTATCAACGAATGCTAACTATCAGTTTATAATCAATGGGAACAAAACACTTGTTGCGAACTTTGAAGTTGTAAAATATGTAGTGGCGTTATCTGCACTTCCTGCCGACGGTGGAAATACAAATGGAGCCGGTACATTTAACTCAGGCTCCTCAGTAACCGTTACCGCTTCAGGCAATACAGGTTATAAATTCGTCAACTGGACAGAAAACGGAATTCAAGTTTCAACAGATGCAAATTATCAGTTTACTATAATTGGCGACAGAACATTAGTGGCCCATTTTATAGTAGGTCCTGGTGGATTGCCGATCAATCTAAGATCCGCCGGTAACTTTGCTATTCTCGCCGGTTCAGGAGTTACTAACACCGGTCTTTCAACTGTTTATGGTGATGTTGGCTCGTGGGCAACTGCAACAATTAATGGCTTCCCTCCAGGAATCGTAATAGGAACTCTTTATACAGTTGCCGATCCTATAGTCGGAACAGCAAAAGGTGATTTGACTACTGCTTATAACGAAGCTCAAGGAAGATCATTAAATGCAATCTCATTGCCGGGACAACTTGGCGGATTGACGCTTGCTCCGGGACTCTATGTCAACTCGATATCGAGTGGTATATCAGGAACAGGACCAAACGGAATCTTAACTCTTGACGCAGGCGGCGATCCGAATGCTGTTTGGGTCTTCAAGATGGGTTCTACTCTCATAACGGATGCAGGCACCAGTATTGTTTTAGCCGGTGGTGCAAAATGGGAAAACATCTTCTGGTCGGTTGGTACTTCAGCAACATTTGGTACAACCTCTATCTTTTACGGAAATGTTCTGGCTGATCAATCAATCACGCTTACAACCGGTGCTACATTGCGCGGTAGAGCGTTGACGAGAATTGCAGCAGTAACGTTGGATGCAAATATTGTAGATAAACGTCCATAGGCTTTATGGTGAGGAGATTTAACCCTCCTCACCTTTCTTTTCCAAATGTGCGTACTGAAGAGTTTGAACGTTTTGGAAAAGAGACTTGAAATAAATTTACTAACATTGAGTTAAACAGAAATTCAAATAAAAATATAAAAGGAAAAATGAAATGAAAAATTTTTTAATAGCGCTTGCATTGATGTTACTTGTTAACATTGGTGTTTCACAAGCACAAACAGTAACCGATAGCTGGGCATTCGGCTTCGGATTAAGTTACCCCAGATTTTATTCGGCAAATGTAACCACTTTAAATACTAATTACGGAGCCTATCTTTCAATTCAACGAAATTTTTCAGAACACGTTGGATTAAGATTAAAAGGCGGTTACGGACACCTTTCAGGTAAATGGAGCGATGCATCACTTAACGAAATTAAAGAAACAACAAACCTAATTACCGGCGATCTTGATATGCTCTACTATCTTGTACCTTGCGCACCGGTATCACCTTATCTCTTTGCCGGGTTCGGGGGAAACTATAAAAGCATTACTAACGGGCAATCAACTTATCCCGACAATAACAAATTCGGATCTCAATTAAATCTTGGTATTGGCGCTGATTTCAAATTCGATCCGAGTTGGAGTTTTGTAGCTGAGTTTGGTTATCATCAAACAAACAATTCAGAGCTCGACGGAACGATAATCTCGGATGTCTCTAAAGAAATTAACGGACATGATTCCTATATTGTTCTAAGCGCAGGTCTTAACTACTTCTTCAGTAAAGGTAATCCATCTCCGCAATGTGAACCTTGCCAGGGGATAACAATGGCTATGAAAGATATGACCGACTACAACAAGATTGAAGATATGATTAAAAAACATATCCCGAAGGAAGTTGTAAAAGAAGTTGCCGTTGACAGGTATATCGCCGCAATTTCAGAAGATAGATTAGTTCTGGTTGGCGTGAACTTCGCGTTTGATAAATCTGATCTTTTACCTGAATCATACCCGGTGCTTGATAAAGCCGTGATTTTATTGAATGAACGATACAAAGCAAATGTAGAGATTCAAGGATACACCGATTATATCGGCACCGATGAATACAACCAGGAACTTTCAGTTGAAAGAGCTGTAACAGTTAAGAATTATCTTGTTTCAAAAGGTATAGCTGAAACCAGACTCACAACTGTCGGTTTCGGAAAAGGAAATCCGGTTGCGAATAATGATACCGAAGAAGGCAGAACAATGAATAGAAGAATCGTCTTCAAAATTGTTAGGTAACTAATTTTATTAAACCAATGAATTAAGTCCCTGCAACTTAAA
>JAVHOS010000168.1:7983-14800 GCA_036170205.1 Ignavibacteriaceae bacterium
AATTGTTAGGTAACTAATTTTATTAAACCAATGAATTAAGTCCCTGCAACTTAAAATTGCAGGGACTTTCGTGGGATGCTTGTTTTACACGGAACGTCCGGATGAAACAACCTAAGGTCGAGATAATTTAATTATCAATCTATGACCTATCACTAATTCTCTAAGGAGAAATCAAAATGCGAAAAATATATTTAACCCTTTTACTAACGGGAATTTTACTTGCTGTCGGAACACCGCTTAAAGCGCAAGTTAGTTTGAGCCTGAATTTTAACATCGGCAGCCAACCGGCTTGGGGTCCAGTTGGTTACGACGAAGTTCAATATTATTATCTCCCGGACATAGACAGCTACTACTATGTCCCTCAGCATCGTTTTTACTTTTTTAACGGAGGTCGCTGGATCTACAGCTCATCTTTACCTCCGCGTTACGCAAATTACAATTTGTATAACGGCTATAAAGTAGTAGTGAACGAGCGTGAACCATGGCGTAATCATAACGTTTACAAAAATAAATATTCCTCATTCAAAGGTCGTCACGATCAGCAACCGATACGCGACAGCCGTGATTCAAAATATTTTGTAAATAAAAATCATCCGGAACACAATAACTGGGTAAAGCAGCAAAAGAGCGATAACGGAAAAGATAGAGGAGAAAACCGCGGTAATAAAAGTGAGAACAAGAAAAATGGCGGAAAGGGCAAGCACAAAAAATAAAATTGAAGTAGGATGATCTTCTAGATCATGTTTAAAGTTATAACTAAATTATTAAAAGGAAATAAAAATGGATAAGCTTAATATTAAAGGAAACTGGAATGAACTTACTGGCAAACTTAAACAAAAATTTGCCGAACTGACCGATGATGATCTTCTCTTCAAAGAAGGAAAAGAAGAAGAACTGATTGGGAGACTTCAGCAGAAACTTGGAAAAACCAAAGAACAAATACGCGACTTGATCGCAAAGTTGTAATGACCAAATCTAAAAGGCTAACGGTTTATTCATTGAATTAATTGTTAGCTTTTGTTCTTATTCTAAGCTGTGTACAAAGGTGTTGAGAGAACTTCTTCTATTCGACCTAACCAACAAACACATACAAATCTTCCGTAAAAAAACTTTTCTCAACCAAAAGGATTAGTCCCCTTTTCATCCTCTCGTCCGATTGATAGAGCCGTAAACTTCTTATAGTTTATACCGTGATCAAAATAGTTTATGTAACAAATTAAATAGGAGAATCTGAAAGTGCAAAAGAAATATTTTACAACTATAAACAGGAGTTATATCATGAAAAAAAGTGTTTTTATCGGAATAATTTTAGGCTTAATGGTAATCCTTGCGAAACCGGTCGCAGCGCAAGATCATGGATTTGGTCTCGGATTAGTAGTCGGAGAACCAACCGGATTGAGCGCAAAGCTCTGGACGTCAAGAACCAATGCATTTGATTTCGGTCTAGGTGTTGCTGTCGGAGGTGATCGTATTTCTCACGACAATTATTATTACAATGGCGAGAGTCGTCTTCATTTTCATATGGATTATTTGTGGCATTCCTTCAGCGCAATAAATTCATCCGAAAGATTTCCACTTTATTACGGAATCGGCGGCAGGTACAACAGCGGCGGCGGTTATGACGGATCACTTGGTATTAGAGGTGTCTTCGGCATCGCATGGCTTCCGCGCGCTACACCTATTGACGTATTTCTCGAATTAGTTCCGGTCTTTCAACTTACCCCAGCTACGGGATTTGGAATTGACGCCGGATTAGGAATAAGATTTTTCTTCCAATAAGAAAAAATATTAGTTCAAAATTTTTAAACAAAAAAGGATTATAAAATGAAACAACTTCCATTCATTATACTGCTGCTTTTGGGCGTTGCCCAGTTTAGTCTGGCGCAAAATGTTGAAACGCCAAGAGCAAATGTCATGTCAAACGTATGGGGCGTTACCGGTGAAGCCGGTATTACAATTGGGTTAACTGATTATTGGAATACCAAGATGAATTATATCGCCAAAGGTTCGTTAGAATATTATTTCCCATCTACAGGAAAGGGAAACTTAGGCTTAAGAGCATTCGGAGAGTCGGGATTTATCTCGGGAAAAGGTATCTCTTCAGGGATTCAACCAACACAAGAATTTTCAACACAAATTCAAAAATTAGGCGGTCAAGTATTTTACACCGTTTCACTTGGTGATGCTGTTTATCCTTGGGTAGCTGTCGGTGCTGCCAACCTTTGGTTTAGACCCCAGGATGGCAATGGAAATGATTTACCAAATTATGCTACCGGAAATTATTCTCACAATACCTTAGCTTATGTAGGAGATGCCGGTATACGAGTAATGGTATCAAAAAGCATAAGTGTAAATCTGACGGGTGGCGTGGTTGTTAGCACTAATGATCTTTTAGACGACTTACAATCTGGACCTAACAATGATATGTTGTATGCTGTTACTGCCGGTTTATCTTATTACTTCGGAAGAGATCAAGATCGCGACCGCGATGGTGTTCTCGATGCATACGACGCATGCCCTGAAACCCCGATAGGAATTCAAGTTGATGAGTTCGGCTGCCCAGCAGATGCTGACGGTGACGGTGTTCCCGATTATCTCGATAAATGCGCCGACACCCCTAAAGGAATCCTTGTAGATGCTACTGGATGTCCACTCGATGCAGATGGTGACGGTGTTGCTGATAATCTTGACAAATGTGCAAACACTCCAACCGGAGTTAAAGTAGATGCAGCTGGCTGCCCGATTGATTCCGATGGTGATGGTGTAGCTGATTATCTTGATAAGTGTTCAGACACGCCTCCCGCGGCAAAAGTAGATGCCAACGGTTGTCCGCTTGATGCAGATGGTGATAAAGTTCCGGACTATCTTGATAAGTGCCCTAACACTCCAAAAGGTGTACAGGTTGATGCTGAAGGATGTCCAATGAAAAAGGAAACTGTCGTTGTTATTAAAGAAACAGAATCTCTAGTTCTAAGTGGCGATACAAACTTTGAATTTAACAAATCAACACTCTTACCAAGTGCGTATGCTGCTCTTGAAGGTATCGTAGTTACGATGAAAGAACATCCAAAATATAAATGGGAAATCGGAGGATATACAGACGGCGTTGGTTCAGTTAACTATAATAAGAAACTTTCAAAACAAAGAGCTCAAGCTATCCAGGATTACCTGGTAAGCAAAGGCGTTGCAAAAAGCAATCTAAAAATAGTTGGATACGGTAAAACTAATCCGGTTGCTACAAATGATACCGTTGAGGGTAGATCTATGAACAGAAGAGTTGAGATCAAATTAATCTCAAAAGGGATTAAGTAGACCTTTTAGAGATAAAAAATATCGAGAGAAGCGGTACAGTTAAAACCGCTTCTCTTTATTATCAAACATATTAAATTAAATGTTCTAAATAAGTTTTGGAGAATCAAAGTGAAAAAAATAAAAGTGCTTTTTTTAATTTCAACATTTGCCGCGTCAATTTTTATTTACGGATGCAGCGCAAGCAATGCCGTTAAAGGCGGAGTAATCGGTGGAGTGAGTGGTGGTGTGGTTGGCGGTGTAATTGGTCATTATGCAGGGAACACTGCTCTAGGAGCGATCCTTGGCGCTGCTGTCGGTGGTACCGCGGGTGTTCTCATCGGAAACCACATGGATAAACAAGCTGCTGAAATGAAAAAAGATATTTCGGGCGCATCAATTGAAAGAGTTGGCGAAGGTATAAAAATTACCTTCGATTCGGGCATTTTATTTGCAACGAATTCTTCAATACTTGAACCTCAAGCAAAAACAAACATTCTTAAATTTGCCGCAATACTAAACAAATACCCGGATACTAATATTCTTGTTACCGGATATACAGATTCCGACGGCACCGAACAATACAATCAAACACTATCTGAAAGAAGAGCTAAAGCAGTATCGGATTATGCAACTGCACAAGGAGTTTCTTCTTCAAGATTCTCGGTTGTCGGATTCGGCGAAAGCGAACCTGTCGCTTCAAATGACACTGTTGATGGAAAAAGAATGAACAGAAGAGTTGAGATTGCAGTGTTTGCAAATGATAAACTAAAAAGCGCTGCTGAAAACGGTCAGCTTAACTAAATTTGAAATGAAGAAAGTAATAATTTTCTAGTAAGATTGGTTCATGTTTTATCTTAAACATAACGGATCATTTAACCGGAAAGTATTTAGTAAAAAAAACTAATTAAAAGATTACTACATGGATTTAAAACTTTTAGTTGAAGGAATAATTATTGGTTTTGCGATGGCTGTGCCTATTGGACCCATCGGAATTATCTGTATTCGTAAAACTCTCACTGAGGGACGGATGCGAGGATTGATAATCGGGCTTGGTGCTGCAACTGCTGATATGCTTTACGGCTCTATTGCTGCTTTTGGGCTTACTATTATTTCGGATACGCTTCTAAGTCAACGAGTTTGGATACGGCTCGCTGGAGGAGCGCTACTTCTTTTCCTCGGTGTACGTACATTTCGCGCGCGGCCAAAAGACCCTAAAATTGAAATCCAAAGTAGCGGACGGCGATCATACTTTACTACCATTTTTCTTACGTTCACAAATCCCTTAACCGTCTTTGCTTTTATTGCCGTGTTTGCGGCGCTCGGATTAGGCAATGGGCTTAGTTTTCTCTCCGCTTCAGTTCTTGTTGCAGGAGTTTTTACAGGTTCGTTTTTATGGTTCCTTTCACTTAGTTCCGGTGCAACTTTTTTTAGGAAGAAATTGGACTTAGTAGGAATGAGGTGGGTAAACAAAATAGCAGGCATCTTAATAATTATCTCCGGCGTTATCGCGATAGCTTCGCTATTGTAATATTGTGAACAATATTTTTATAAAATTAACGAAAGAGAATATCAATGAAAACTGTATTGGTTATGATCGCTGTACTATTTGCCGGCATCGCTTATTATTTCTATGACGCAAACATAAAAATTAAAAACGTACTTGGTACAAAAATCGAAACCGTTACAACCGAAAAAGAAAAAGAGATCGCGATGCTTACGCACACGTATAATGAGTTCGTAGCACACATGAAAAAAGAAATTAAACAGGGGCAGATAAAAATTATCCAGTTGTCAGATCGACTGTCGGTTGTAATGGCTGAGAAAATTTTATTCCCTTCGGGAGATGCGGAAATAACATCCGAAGGATTGAATGTTTTGGAGCGGGTCGGCATCGTTTTGAAAAATACTCAACATAAAATTATCCGGGTCGAAGGACACACAGACAACGAACAGATAAATCCACAGCTGCAAAAAAAGTATCCGACGAATTGGGAGCTTTCAACCGCACGGGCTACTAATGTTGTCCGCTTTTTACAAGAAAAAGTTGGACTCGATGCTGAATTTTTGCAGCCTATCGGCATGTCCGAATATCATCCGGTGGCAAGTAACAGAACACAAGCGGGTCGTAGCCAAAATCGAAGGATTGAAATAACTCTCTTGCCATAGTTCTTAACGCTTTTAATTATGGTCAAATATGTTTCAGTTTTAATTAACAAAATTTTTCTGTTAACCCAAAAGATGTAGTTCCTTTTTCATCCCTTTGCATTATTGAATCCCTTCATCACTCTTGCTACTTTAATTTAAGAATTATAATTAAAAGTTAATTTAAAAGGATACTCATATGTTATTTACAGTCGCTGTTATACTAATAGTTTTATGGCTTTTGGGATTCGTTGCTTTCCCGGTGATGGGTAGTTTTATTCACGTGTTGTTAGTAATTGCGGTCATAGTGGTTCTGGTAAGAATTATTAATGGCAGACGCGTACTATAATTTCCCGATAGAGGCAATACTTGGATAAGCTGAATAATTCACGGGATGGAAACCACTTTCTCGTTGTAGTTGCTGCACTGGTAATAATTATCAGCGGGATTTATCTTGCACAATCGATTGTGGTTCTCTTCCTCGTCTCATTTTTTCTTGCGCTGATTGGCACTCCCCCGGTACTATGGTTAAAGGAAAAACGTATTCCATCCGGAATAGCTGTGTTGATCGTAATGTCGTGTATGATCATTCTTCTTCTATTGATCGGCGCACAAATTGGAAATTCTGTCGCAAACTTTTCAAATGAACTCCCTTTATTGCAATCGCGAATTCGGGAACAAGTTTTAGACTTTAGCTTATTATTAACAAACAAAGGAATAGAGGGCACCGAAAAAATTTTCATGGAGTACGTTAATCCTGAAACAGTAATGAAACTTACTGCCCGTTTGTTATCTGGATTGAGTTCTGCGCTTTCCGATCTTGTGCTGATCCTTCTCACCGTAACTTTTATCTTACTTGAAGTCTCAAGTTTCCCTGTAAAACTCCGTGCTATTCTAGGTGATCCAAAACAGGTGTTTCCCGAATTCACGAAATTCGTTATCGATATGAAACGTTATATGGTTATTAAAACCATTATCAACTTGGCTGCCGGAATATTAATTGCAGTTTGGATGTACATCCTCGGCATACAATTTCCGCTTCTGTGGGGTTTCCTCGCATTTCTACTTCACTATATTCCGAACATCGGTGCAGTCATTTCAGCAATTCCAGCAGCGCTTTTGGCGCTTGTCCAACTTGGGCCCGGAAGCGCTGTGCTTGTACTTGCCGGTAATATTGTTGTTGGATTTATAATTGGCAATGTTATCGAACCGCGTCTGATGGGAAGAAAATTCGGTCTCTCAACTTTAGTTGTATTTCTCTCACTAATTTTTTGGGGAAGTCTGCTCGGTTTGATCGGAGCAATTCTTTGTATTCCGCTTACTATGACTTTGAAATTTGCGTTCGAAAGCAATGAAAGCACGCATTGGATCGCCATATTACTTG
>JAVHOS010000169.1:0-14783 GCA_036170205.1 Ignavibacteriaceae bacterium
CTAATCAGATTTTAATCTTGTTTCCAAATATTTACTTTGCATTAAACTACTTACTGTTCATCAACCGTAGAACCGAATCATTTGTTCTCTTAATAAAAAAAGTTAAGAAGGACTGTTTCAAAGTCACCGCTCGGGAACAGCCCCTTAACCTACTTGCCACAACTAACAACAAGAATATTATTTTAAAACAATCATCCGTTTCGTTTGTACAAAACTACCGCCGCCGAAGGAGGAACTAAGTTGGTAAAAATATACACCCGAGGCGTAGCCGTCTTTGGCGGAAACCCCACTACGTATCCCTGACTTCTGACTTCTGAATTCAACATTGTAGGTACCGGTTGGCTGGTCTTCATTTACTAATGTTGCAACTTCATTACCAAGAATATCAAATATTTTTAATGTAACGTGACTCCCAACCGCCAACTGATAACTTATAACTGTGGTTGGATTAAAGGGATTGGGATAATTCTGGAACAGACTAAATTCTTTTACACTCTCTGTTTCATCGGTAAGCGCTGTAGTTTTTTTTTGACCGTAAACTTCAAATTCGTTTAAAACATAACCTGAATCAGTGATAAACTTTTGGGTACACTGCAACCGTAAATATCTTCCGCTTCCGGTTAAATTATTTATTTGCTCAACACCTCCGGTTCCGGCGGTTTGGGTGTAAATGGTAGCGAGGGCGCCTGCTTCACTTATTGATTGTAATTTATAAGCTATTCCGTAATTTCTTCCCCACTTCAATACTACCCGTTTAAAATCCATCAGTTTTTCAAAATCGATATAAATCCACGGAGAAGATTCCAATTTACTTTTCCACGCGGTGTTCGGGTCTCCATCAATCGCATTCGCGGCGGAAAAATTTGTTGCTGCGGTGGAAGATTTTACAACTCCATCTAATGCGCGGTTAATTCCTTCCGCCGGAAGAACTTGAACTTCAATTTCATCAGAATCTGAAGTATCGCCGGTTGTGGTAAGTTTGTATTTTGTTGATGATAAAGGAGAAACCGTTTTGCTTCCGTTTGCCTCTACTTGAAGATCATTAAAAAAAACTTGGGACTCCAGCGCTGTCGTCCAGTAAATTGTAGATGAATCTGCCGTTCCCATTTCAATCATCCTCGGTTTTGCGTAAAAGGATTTTATTTTTCCGGGACGAAGATATTCCAAACTGATGTTCACCGTATCGCTTCTATCAGTACCTTTGGCAACAAGTGAATAGGTGGTTGCATCATTTGGATGAACCACAAGCGAATCTGTTTCTTTTACGGCGGCGCCGTTTAGTGTAACCGCGCTGCTGGTTGAGGTTTCCCAATAAAGCGTTGCCGATTCTCCTTTTTCAACAAAACTTTTGTTCGAATTGAAAAATCGTGTTATTCCGGCAGGGCTCTTGAGTATCGCATCTTTAGCAATTTGAGCCATCAGAGCATAACCTTGTGCGTTCGGATGAACTCCATCCGGAAAAAGATTTGCGCTGCCGAGCAGCGGAGTATTAAAATCAATTAGATCGGTTCTCGCTGCGGTTCTCACCGAATCAATTATTGGAAGTATTAATCGAACGATCGAATCCCTAATTCCCCAAGCAGTTTGATAAACCGGACAAGGCAGAGAAACGAAAATTTGCGGTTTAACTTTCCCCTTCCTGAACTCATTTACAAGATCAACATAATCTGAAAAAAATTCATTTTTGTAAACCCAATTTTGAGGTTTCGAATCATTCGTACCGAGTTTGATGATGACGATCTGCGGCTGGAAATCTTTTGCGTCTGCAAAAGCAAGATCTTTCCAATATGGGAAATCCCCTTTCTTTAACAAGGTTCTTGCTGAAACGCCGAAATTTTTTACATCATAATGAGAACCAAGTAATTTCCCGAGCTGCGCGGGATAGGCTAATTCACTTGCTACTCCCGCACCAAATGTAATGCTGTTTCCAACACATGCAACACGGATTGGCTTAGCTTGGGCGTGAACAGAAATATTAAAAAGAAAGAATAGGAATACCGAAAAAGTAACCGGCCAAAAAGATTTCATAAAGATTTCATCATTAATTATAAAATTTGAATTAGACATAAGAAATTTACATCATTAATTTCGTTCATTAAAAAAAAGAGAGTGACGGCGTATATGAATAAGTCACTCTCTCCGGGAGATGGTACTATTTCATCAGGACAAGTTTTTTCGTCTCTACAAAATTACCGGCGCGAAGTTGATAAAAATATACGCCGGATGTGAATCCGCCTATTGCAGAAACACCTCTGTTAAAACGGTTTGCATCAAAAGTTGTTTTATAATTTCCGGCAGACTGTTCATCGTTTACCAAAGTAGCAATTTCATTTCCCAAGACATCATATATTTTAAGCGTTACAAAACTTTGTTTTGCAAGTTGATAATTGATTGTCGTTGTCGGGTTAAACGGATTTGGATAATTTTGCGAAAGTTCGAAATCGGTTGGAGTTGAGACGCTGATAGTATTTTCAACATCGGTTGCCCATCCCATTTTTTCGTTTATATACGACGCAAGATTTTGTCCCATCACTTTATGATGACGCACGCGCGGATGTTTCGTCCAACCTGGATCGAATGGGAAAAAATATGTTCCGATGTTTGAATCATTATCTGTAGTTTTCAAATACTGAACTGCGCCTTCTATATATCCGGGCCAGGGTGATCCAACTCTTGTTGCATCCATACTGCCTAAAGAACAAACGATAAACGCACTCGGATGATGAGTGCGGATTTCCCGAATAAAATTTACGTAAGCCATAGTAATTAGAGATGAATCGTGTGTACTAAGGAGCCAGCTATCGTTTTGAAAAAGATTTATTCCTACCACATCAGGCGTGTAGAGATTAAAATCCCAATGGCTTGATGAACTATCGGGATTGAGACGATAATAATAATCCGACATAACCATATTAAACCAACTGACCATAACTCCTATTCCACTTTTAGCAATACACTGATAATCAGCGCCCAACAAACGAGAGGCTACGGCTCCATATGCCAAAAAATTATTCTCTTGAGTTAAATTATCATCCGCGCCGTTATCGGGAGCTTCATCTCCATATCCACAGGTAATCGAATCACCGTAAAATAATATTTTATGTTTTGGTCTTACTGTTGGAGGAAGAAGAGTTTTCCCGTCGTTTAGTTCAATTCCAAGAAATTTGGTTGGACCTGTTGAAGCTTCAGTACGACGAAAAATTAAAAGACTATGAGCGGTATCCGTAAGCGCACCGGTTACCACGTAGATTTTGCTCCCCGCCAGGCAATGAATTTGATGAGGGTGTTCATAATCTTCATCAATAAAAACATCATAAAAAGATTGTCCGTTTTTATCATCTAACATCAGGATGAGTAATGGTCCTTCAAAATTAGCCCGAATGTATGTCCCGGACCAAAACAGCGTAGGCTGGTCGGGGATCGAGAAGTCAATTCTTCCCGTGTACTGAAAATTGGGATTATCCGCTTTTATCGTAGTTATTCCAAGCGCTTCTGAAATAAAACAGAGAGCAAATACGGAAATTAATAGTAACAGTTTTGAACTTTTCATTATCATTTTTGAACCATATCTCAATTTTACAAGATTTAACATCCCGGAATTTTATTTCATTAAGATTAATTTTTTTGTTTCAACAAAATTGCCGGCTTGAATTTTATAAAAATATACTCCACTGCTAAACCGGCTTCCGTCAAAAGTTGTTTGATAATTCCCGGCTGACTGCGCTTCGTTTACTAATGAAGCAATTTCATTTCCAAGAACATCATAAATTTTCAGCGTTACAAAACTTTCTTTCGGCAGTTGATAATTGATCTTCGTAACCGGGTTAAACGGATTCGGATAATTTTGCCGCAGCGCATAAACCGTTGGAATAGAATTATCTTTAACATCGGTTTTAACATTGAATGTAGTGGTGTTAGACCATCCGGACCATTTCAAATTATGGTCGCGGTATTTTACTCTATAATAATATTGTTTGCTTGAATCAAACCGTTTAGCGCTGAAGGTTAATTTAGTTAAATCAATTCCTTCATTTAAATCCTTCGCATTGAAACTTGCATCGGCGCCGCCGTAAATGTCAGTCCAATGTACCATTGTATCGATTGTTGAAAGTGTAAAGTTTTCATTATCGGCAGCCTGAATTTTTACAGTCATCAATGAATCACTGCCGCTAAGCGGTGAAGTGTTAAAAGTTATATTAGTAGTATCAACCGATGGAGCGCTTGTTACGGGGTTAGCGGGTGCGGGCTGATTCGCTTTTCTATACCAATGATCTCTTAATTCAGAATCTCTGCTCTTGCTCGCATTGCCTAAACTGTACATTGAAGATTCAAATGTTTGTTTAGCCGGATCGATTTCTATAATCTGATAAAAATAATCATCGTAGGTAATTTGAATTTCCGGGAAATCAGAATTCTGATACGCTCCCCAACGATCTGTTGCACCGCCGCCACCACCGCCGCAAACCATTCTAAAATCACCGCGCGGATTGACTGCTTCGGATTCAACAGTTCCTCTTTCGAAGCCGTGCGTATGTCCGTAAGAATGCTGAACAACTTTAGAATATTTTTTAAGAAGCGGATAGATTTGCGTTTTCATATAAGTTGGTCCGCCGTCAAAAGTAATTCCTTCTCCCCACAATTCAGTAACAACCATATGATGTGCAATAACAAATACAAAATCAATTGAAGTATCAGCTTCGGCAGAAATAAGCATTTGTTCTACCAGCATTTTTTGTAACGTTCCGATAGTTGAGGTTGCATTCGAGTTCAATCCGATAAATAATGTGTTCGCAGCTCTGAAGGACCAAAATCTTTCAGCAACTGCAGGAACAGGTGAAACTTCATCGTAATGCATGTATCTATAATAGTTCTGACTCTCACCTTCATGATTTCCCGTTATAGTCATAAACGGAATGTAAGGTGAAATTTGAGACATCGGCGCAAAAAATTCATCCGTCCACTGCTGAATATTATTTCCATCAACAACTAAATCACCGGAGTGAAGTACAAAATTAATTTGATTCTGAATATCGTTCCCGTAGAGTTGCTGAATTTTCTTTTTTGCCTCTTTAATTACCTTTACCGCCATTGTAGTATCGGTGCTGTGCGTATCGCTTAAAAGTAAAAATCTAATTTTCCCGTTCGAGCTGCTGTCCGGCAATGTTCTAAAAGAATAAACTGCCGATGAGCCGCTGCCGCTTACCGCTTTATAAAAATACTCAGTGTAGGGCTGTAAACCGGAAAGTTTAACAGAATGCCATCGATAAGGAGCTCCGATAATTTCGCTTGTGCCTGTAACGGTTTGCCCTAACGCCTGAGTTGTTCCGTACTCAACACTGGTGCCGGTTGCCAAAGTATCATGCCAGCAAACGTAAATCGAGTTTGTTGTCGGTTCATTTAAAAAGGGAACGAGAATTACCTGCTTTGTTGAGGGAGCCGATACTTGATGACCAAATCCGCCAAGCGAAGCAATTTCATTTTCCGTTAAAGCGCGATCCCAGATTGCAAGTTCCGCACAATTTATTTCTTTATCTTCTCCATCATCATCGGCAAAAATCAGCAATAAACTGTCGAGAGAAAAACGTCCGTCAACATTTTGGACTGTTCCTGTACGAAGCAATTGTCCATCTATATAAGTATTATACTGTACGCCGTTTTTAACAGAAACAGTAAATCGATACCATTCGTTAGCTTTAACGGCGTATTGTGAATAGCCTGTTGCAGCGGTTCCAATATTTCCGGCTGTGTTAATAAAACAATCCCCATCATCTTTATTTGCGGGGGAGAGCTGGAAGAAACATCTCCAGCCGTCAATAGCCGGTACGCTAAAATCAAATTGTATCGAAAATTCATTAACTAATTTACCGCCGCCGTTCGGAGCTATTCCGTGTAACAATTTGTAATGACTTCCCGCTCCAATTTTTACGGCTCCGTTACCGGCTCCGGGTCCGTTAATTGCCGCATGAGTTCCGACTAACTGTAAATCATTTCCAAAGCCAGGTTCGGCTTTAAGCGGATTCGAAGCATCATCAAATTTCCACCAGCCTTTGCGGGTTGGAACTTGTGAATAGAAAGCCGAACTGAAAGCGATGATAAAAATTAAACTTAATGCTGAGAGACGTTTCATATAATTCCTAAATTAATATTACCGTGTTAACTTTGCGTTGTTATTGGTTGACTCACAGGACCTAATCACTTTAATAATATCAGTTTCTTAATACTCTGGAACGAGCCTGCTTCCAATTTGTAAAAATAAATTCCGCTGGAAAGTGAAGCGGCATTAAAATTAACAGCATGGTTTCCAACCGATTGATATTGGTTAACCAATGTTGCAACTTCGCGTCCGAGCACATCAAATACCTTAAGCGAAACTAATTCCGGATTTTGAAGCGAATAAGTAATTGTAGTTGCCGGGTTAAAAGGATTCGGATAGTTTTGATCTAAACGATAATCAGCGGTAACTATACCATCTTCAACTCCATTTGGATCAACCGACATTTTATTACCGATCCAGGTCCATAACCATAAAGAAGGATTATTCCACGATTGATCTCCATTATAAGGAGAATAACAAAAGACTAATTCTCTATCGCCGGTAGCGTCAGCATCGTTACAAGAGAAATCTATAGGAATCTGCATTCCTTCTACAGGATGAAAGACATTATCTAAAAGTCCCACATAGCCTGAATTACGTTTTGTCGCAATATCAATAAAAGGAATCCTGGCTTCAAAATAATATCCTGAAGTGAGGGCTTTTTGTCCGAAATAATAATTTGATCCCGGGTACAGTAAACTGTCACTATTATCGATTGTTACTTTTTGCTCGTCAAATCGCATCTCGTAATGAGGAGTAGCGCCTCGCTTGTAATTGGTAAATGTTCCTGTAGTATTAGCGTCATACAACCCAATGTAGAAATTAATAGCATCATTCATCCATGGATCACCTCTTTCCCTCCAACTGTAAATGTCATCCGTAACATCACCGGCAACGTAAAGGTAGTCTTGATCTACAGCCAAATATGCAATCATACTGTAATCGGCGTCCCCATCGTGCAATCCGCTTGGAGCGTCAAAACCGGTTCCTTCAGAACGAATAATTCTAATTTGGGGAACATTTGCCCACTCCGAGAGGTCACCATCAGCAACGAAATTAGGCGGCGCTGATTTACTGATCGTTGGAACTCCCTTCCCCTTATTAGCAACAGGTGTCGTTAGCGCATATGGTTCAGAAGCATTTCCGATATAATCTTTACAAACAATAGCATAGTAATAATTTAAATCCTGATCAGTGTTGGCAGATCGAAGTATCTGGTCTGTGTTTTGTACGTTTTCCGCTATCTTTAATTTGAGAACTTTAGCTTTGGTAATATCTGTTATCGGCTGCTCGGAATAATAAAGGTCATAGGATTCACCGGTTTCCCCTGGAACATCAATCCATGTTAGTAAATTCTGATAAGTTAACGGAGTGATAGCTAAACCGGTCGGCGCTGCCGGAGGGGTAACATCAAGTGCGTGAAAGCTGCCTAAGGCGAAGACTTCTTCAGGGGTAAGAGCGCGATCCCAGATTGCAAGTTCGGCACAATCGATAGCCCCATCTTCACCATCTTCGTCGGCAAAAACAAGAAGGAGACTGTCAAGTACAAATCGACCATCCACGGCTTGAATTATACCATCACGTAACAACTGTCCGTCTAAATAATATTTGTATTGCACACCGTTTTTTACCGATATAACTAATTTGTACCATTCACCGGCAAAAATCGGGCGATCAGAATATCCCGTAGCCTGTGTTCCTATAAATCCGGATGGGTTAATAAAACAGTCTCCGTCATTATTATTGAGTGGACTTAGTTGATCAAAACAATGCCAGCCGCTTAGTACGGGTATGCGAAAATCAAATTCGAGCGTATATTCATTAACAAAATTACCACCGCCGTTTGGCGCAATACCATGGGACATTTTGTAATAACTTCCTACACCGATTGCTACGGCGTTGTTGGTTACATCTGGTCCATCGACAAATTCATGTTTACCAACCAATATTAAGTCATTCCCATATCCTGCTTCTGCTTTAAGCGGAGTGTCTGCATTATCGAACTTCCACCATCCTTTACGCTCAGGAATCTGCCCGTAAGAAACCAAATTAATGGTGATGATAAAGAACAACGAAAAAAGTAAAATACGTTTCATTTTGTACCTAAGAAAAAATTATTGATTATCAATTACGATAAAAGAGATAATACTCTTTTGCGTAAACTTAAAGCCGGTGAGGAAGTCACTCAATCCCTCGTTCGAGGTATTTTAAAATGAAACGGTTGTCTTTGTTATACGGGATGAAAACAAGAGACAACCGTTTAGAAAGATTACATTTTATTTTAACAGCATCATTTTAATTCTTTGAACTTTTTCGTTCGCGCGTAATTCGGCAAAGTAAATTCCGCTGGGGAGTGAACTGCTTACCGATGACGTATTAAAACTCTTATTATATTTTCCGGAAACTTGAAATTCATTTACCAATTCAGCAACTTGTTCACCTGTAGTGTTATAAACTTTCAAAGTAACAAACGCATCAGTCGGCAGTTCATACGCAATAATTGTTGAAGGGTTAAATGGATTTGGATAATTGTTGTACATTTTGAATTCAGACGGAGTTAATAAAACCTCAACAACTTGTGAGTATTCAAACGTTCCGTTATGATCCATTTGTTTTAATCGATAAGAATATTTTCCGGAAGCAACTGTTTGATCTGCAAAAGTGTAATTGTGTTTTTCAGTTGAAGTTCCGAAGCCGGAAACGAATCCAACTTGTTGCCAGTTTTGGTTTTCACTTTTTCTTTCGATGGCGAATCCGCTGTTATTTTTTTCAGTAGCGGTTGCCCAATTAAGAACTACACTGCCCTTTGATTGAACTGCATTAAAAGAACTAAGTTCAACAGGCAGAGCTCCACCGATGCCGCCAAGCGCCAAGACTTCATCTCCTGATAAAGCATGATCCCAAATAGCAACTTCTGCAATATCAATATCGCCGTCATCACCGTCGTCATCAGCAAAAAGAAGTAAATAGGAGAGGAGTGAATAACGGCCGTCAATCATGTCCATACCGGCAACTGCACTATTTTTTAATAGTTGCCCACCAAGATATGTCTTTAAAGAATGAGTGTTATCACAGGAGACAACTAAGCGATACCATGTATCATTAACAATGGGAGTTGCTGCATATTCCAAAGCCCAGGTACCAATCAAATTGGATGTGTTTATAAAAAGATCACCATCGCTGGCAGATGCAGTTGAATCGGTTTGAAAAAAATTATGCCATACGGTTGCTGTTATTTTAAAATCAAACAGCAGGGTAAATTGATTGACTTTTGTTCCGCCTCCGTTTGGAGCCATTCCGTGTGTCATTTTATAATAACTTCCCTTAGGAACAGTTACGGCGCCGTTATTAACCGTAGGACCTGCAACTGCCGTCTGTGTTCCGGTAAGTTCTAAAGCGCTTCCGAAACCCGGTTCCGCAGCGGTTAAATCCGCCGGGTTATCAAATTTCCACCAGCCTTTTTGTGAATAGGATAATGACGATAGCATAACTAAAGCTATCAATAGCGCCAATCTTTGTAAAAGATTTTTCATGATTGTACCTTTTCCTTTTTGTTTTTGTTATGTGATTTAGTCTTTGTTAATAGATATTTTTTTATAATTTAATTTTTGTATGGATTTAAAGAATTTATTTTTAGACGAAAGAAAATTATGTTAGAAGGGTAAGGAGGACAATCCCTCGTTCGAGGTATTTTGAGGGTGTTGTTCAGAAGTCATTTGTCAGCGGTCATTTGTCATTAGCTTAAAAGTTTTTCTAATAACCGGCGACGAATGACTACTGCCCGGAGTAAGATTATGATTATGATTAGGAAAAAGAACTGGAAGAGAATTAGAAAAGCTTTAGAGAATATTCTCTTTGTACACTTTTGAAATTGCGCCGGATTTACTATTCACGTGAAGCTTGCTGTAAATGTTTTTTAAGTGCGTGGTAACGGTGTGAAAACTGATAAACAATTTATCTGCAATTTGCTGCCGCGAAAGTCCGGCGGTCATTAATTGAAGAAGTTCTTTCTCGCGGGAGGTTAAACCGTAATCCGATTTTTTAGGCTTTAGCTGACTGAATATTTCCAGCACTTTGTGGGCAATCTGAATGCTCATCGGCGCGCCGCCTGCCAACGCCTCTTCAATACTATCGATAATTTTTTCCGGAGCTGAATCTTTTAAGAGATAACCCGATGCCCCTGCGCAAAGAGCGTCAAACACTTTATCATTATCATCATAAACCGTAAGAATAACAATGTAGATGTCTGGTGAGATCAATTTTATTTTTTCTATTCCTTGTATCCCGTTCATACCGGGAAGATTAATATCGAGAAGAATTACTTCGGGCAGTTCTTCTTCTTCCAATTTTGCTAAAGCGTCTTCGCACGATTCAAACGAATGGGTGCATTGCATCCCCGGAGCTCTGTTGATAAGCCATTGCATGGTTCGCCGGAAATGCGCGTTGTCTTCAATCAACCAGATGTTGCGCAAGGCAGTTGCGTTGTTTTTTGTTTTTGATGTAATCATAACTTAAATTTCTTAAAGAATCATCACAATTCCCATACCGCGATAACGGTATTTTTTAATTAAGTTCTCAACGCCGTGGTTTTAGTATATTTTACTTTTTTGTTTACCAAAAGGAACAACAAGAGAAACCGAAGTCCCTTTTCTTTCCTCACTTTTTAATGTGATAATGCCGCCAATTTTATCCGCTCTTCTCTGTATGCTGCGCAGCCCGTTATTCTCTTCAACTTTTTTGATGTCGAACCCGATGCCTTCATCTTTAATTATCAGTAGAATTGAATTCGCGTTTCCTTTCATCTCGATTAGGCAGGTTTTTGCCGCAGCATGCCGAACAATATTATTGAGCGCTTCTTTATAAATAAGAAAAATATTTCTTCTTACTTCAAGATTAAATTTTTCCAATTTCACATCATCAGTAACCTTGAACGTCCAGATAACTCCCGCTAAAAGTTTTGCGGCGGTCTCTTTCATTTTTATTATCATATCGGTGTCAAAATCACTTCGCGGATTAATGAACCAAATAATATCACGCATGGTATCAACGGTTTCTTTTGCGGTTTTGCTGATGAAGGAAGCAAGCTCCTGTTCAGTTTCATTCAAAGAGGAAGCTTGCAACAACATCTGACTATCAACACTAATGCTGCTCAAATTACTCCCGATCTCATCATGCAGATCGTTTGCAATATTTAAACGAATATTTTGAATTGCTAAAAGTTGTCTTAATCGATATAAGTAGGCAAGATATCCAAGAGCTATTACACACAACGCTACAAGCACTTTGAACCACCAGGTCATCCACCACGCCGGGAAAATGATAATCGAAAGCGTTACCGGATTGCTCCATACTCCATCAGCATTACTTGCCATTACAAAAAATTTATACTTGCCGGGATTAATATCGGTATAAATTGCCATCGACTGCTGTTCCGATAATACCCAAATAGGATCAATCCCTTCTAAAAAATATTTAAATTGATGCTTATGGCTTGGGGCAATATCCAAAGCCGCAAACGCAACAGAAAAGAAATTTTGATCGTAGTTAAGCAAAATTTCTTTCGTCGCCGGAAGCGACTGCGGCAGTGCAGCCTCTTTACCAAAAACTTTAAAAGAAGTTAGCGCAACCGAAGGCGGAACCGGATCTATTTTTACCAAATCGGGATTGAATGAGAAAAACCCGTTTACTGTGCCGAAGTACATTTGTCCGTTTCGATCTTTGAAACTTGCATGCCAGTTAAACTGATTATGCGTTATTCCGTCGGCGACATCATAGTTACGGAATTTATTTTTCTTTGGATCAAACTTCGACAAACCATTCAACGTGCTGATCCAAAGATTTCCCGCGCCATCTTCGAGAATTCCGAAAACTACATCATTCGGCAAACCATGTTTGGTTGAGAAGTGATAAAATCTTCCGGTCGATTTTTCAAATTTATTAATTCCGCCGCTGTGCGTTCCCACCCAGATAAATCCGTGTGAATCTTCCATAACACAGGTAATTTTATTGGCGCTAATGCTGTACGGATCGGAAGCGTTCGGCACGTATCGGTAAAATTTTTGAGCAACCTTATCGTAACGGAAAAGTCCATCTAACCACGTTCCCACCCAAAGATTTTCTTCTTTATCTTCAAACAATGCGTTAGTTGAAAAAAAATTTGGGAAGACCGGCTTCTTATTTATGATGGGGTTAAACGAAGACAATGTTTGCTTTCTCCGGTTAAAAACTTCAAGCCCGGCATTGGTGCCGACAAATAACGTTCCGTCCTTTGCTTCTAAAACTGCCTGAATCCAATTTAGGTTTACGCTTTCGGGATTTTTTGCATCAACAATAAAATGTTTAAATGAACGCCGTTTCGGATCGAACAAATCTAAACCTGAGTGAGCGGTGCCAAGCCATACTTTGCCGAATTTATCTTCAAAGATTGCCGTTACGTCATTTTCGTTTAGTGAGTTTTTATTAGTCATATTATGGTAAAAATGTTCGACACCATTTTTTTTCAGGTCTATTTTGTCAAAACCGGAACCGTTGAAGCCGACCCAGAGGATACTGTCTTGCCCTTCAACAATTCCGCTAACTACTCTTCCGCCTAAAGTCAGTTTTCGGGAAGGGAAAAATCGATACTGAACAAATGGTTTCATTGCAGGAAGTTTATTCAGTCCGTCTTCAGTTCCAATCCAAATATTTTTTTTGCGGTCTTGATAGATCCATCTGATTCTGTTCATAGTAAGCGATTGAGGATCATCTTGTTCTCTTATAACATGTTGAATTTGTGTATTTCCGCTCCGGTTCTTTTCAATCATAAAAAGTCCTAGGTACTCATACGTACCGATCCAAAGCCGATTATAACTATCGCGGTAGCTTTGCCGAACCGGAGAATTCAAAATCGTTTCAAATTTCTTATCAATATTTGCGTTGTGGGTAAAGGTGTTCGTCTTCGGGTCAAAAAGATCAAATCCGAAATCGGAACTGATGATAATTTTTCCTCCTGTTTCTTTTTGCACAAACCAAATGTTGTTGTGTGATAAAGAATTTTTATCGGCACTATGAAGAAAATGTTTTGTGTAATTTTTCTTCTCATCAAAAAAAGAAAAGCCTCCTCCCCAAGTTCCAATCCACAGACTGTTATCTTCGTTTATTGCAAGCGAGGTAACGTTGTTGTTCATTATTTTTAGCGGACCATCGGTATCAATATTAAAACTGCGCGCATGTTTTGTTTTGGGGTGATATTTGAAAAGTCCGCCGGTGTACGTTCCAAACCAGAGCCAGCCGGAATCATCTTCGCCGATACACTGCACATACGAATCGTTTTTAATTTGCGTAGTTATTTTTATAAATGATTCATGCACCGGATCATACTTGCACAAGCCGCCGCCCCATGTTCCTACCCAAAAAGAACCGTCGCGGCTTTCAAACAAACTCATGATATAATTTTCCGGAAGCGAGTTTTCAGAATTTGGATCATGCTTAAAGACAACAAAATTTTGTCCGTCGAAACGGTTTAATCCATCTTTGGTTGCAACCCATAAAAAGCCGTCACTCGTTTGTAATATGGAATTAATTGAATTGTTCGATAAACCATCTTCTATCGTAAAGCGTTCAAAAGCGAAAGAACTAAATTGCGCCGTAACTACTTTACAAAAAGCAAGAACGAAAAAAAGCGTTATTATTTTAAAATAAGATTTCGACATCGCTTAGCGCAGGAGGATCATCTTTTTAGATTGAATTGAATGCTCCGAGCGAAGCTGATAAAAATATATGCCGGAGGCATATCCGCCTTTGCCGGAGACTCCGCTGCTCAACAGCTCATTATTTTTGTTTGTCTCTGCGTTGAATACTATTTCATGTATTCCACTTGATTGTTCTCCGTTGACGAGAGTGGTCACTTCTCTTCCGAGCATATCATACACTCTAAGCATTACATGTTGAGCTGTCGAAAGTGAATATCGAATTTTCGTTTCGGGATTAAAAGGATTTGGATAATTTTGTTCAAGAATAAAACTATTTAATACTAATATTTCTTCTTCAATACTTGCAACTGTATTTAGCTGTTCTAATATTTTTTCATCAACCACCCGCGCAAAAAGAATTCTGTGTCCGGCATTATTAAGATGAATTCCATCACCGCTGTTATAAAGGGGATTTATCCTTGAATCGTAATAAGCTATTGTCGTCCAGAAATCGATGGCTTTTTCACCAAACATTTTATATGTGGTGTCAACCATCGCCAATTGCAGATTAATTTGAGCCTGAGAAAAATTACGCGGCTGTGGAGTAGCTGCCCAAACGGGAATATTTTTTTCATTCGCTTTTTCAATGATCACATTATAGTTTGAAACTTGTTCCGCTACAGAGTAATTATTTGCCGCATCGTTTGAGGGCATATTAATTATTATTGCATTGGGAACTTGATTTAAAGCAGCCGTAATATTTCTACCGATAACTCGCGCAGGTCTACCGGAAGGAGCGACAAAATCATCAGGCATAATATGATATGTAGTGTATCCGCCAACCGCTAAATTAACCACCTGCGTGGAAGTATTTCTTTGGAAAAGATATTCTCTGTATTTCCAAACCCATGCACTGTCCAAAGAAGTTGGTCCGGTTCCGGCAGCGGTTGAAGAACCAAGGACAACAAATTTTATAACGGCGCCGACATCAGCTTTAATTGTAAAAAGAGAATCACTTA